>DATLDY010000251.1:0-7868 GCA_035525655.1 Burkholderiales bacterium | reverse complement strand
CGCCGGCACGCTCTGGCGGGAGGGCAAGCTGGTGCGCATGGATCGCGGCGGCGCGCTGCCCGACCGGTGCGTGGTGTGCAACGAGCAGTCCTCCGGCAAGCGCGTTGCGCGCACGCTCTACTGGTCGCCGGCCCTCTGGCGCAACCTCAGCGCCGCGACGCCCTTCCTGCTTGCGATTGCCGGCATCGCCTTCAGCCTGCCGCTCCTCGTGCTCCTGTTCTGGCCCGCAGTGATCGTCATTGCGATCGCGCACACCATCGTGCGCAAGAAGCTCAAGCTCGAGCTCGCCGCCTGCCAGCGGCACCACCGGCAGCGCAATGTGCTCGGCGGGCTTTCGCTCGCCGCGATGGCCGGAATGGTGGCGGTGTTCCTGAACTGGGCGCCCACCATGGCGACGGTCGTGGGTCTCCTTGCTGCGGTGGGTGTCCTCGTCGCGCTGGCGGTGGTGCAGAGCTACGTCGGCGTGCACGCGGTGAAGCTGAAGAAGCTCGACTCGCAGCACGCGTGGCTGAGCGGCACCGGCAAGACGTTCCGCGAAGCGCTGCCCGAGCTACCGAACGGCTGACGCGATGCCCGCCGCGGACCTGATCGCCAACGTCGTCGTGTCCGGCATCCTCACCGGCCTGGTGTACGGGCTGATGGCGCTCGGCCTGTCGGTGATCTTCGGCGTGGTGCGGGTGGTTAACTTCGCGCACGGCGAGATGATGACCATCGCCATGTACGCCACGACGGCGCTCTTCGCCGCGCTGAAGCTCGATCCGTTCCTCGCCATGCTGCCGGTCGCGGCGGCGTTCTTCGTCTTCGGCTATGCGCTGCAGGCCGGCTTCATCAACCCGTTCATCACGCGACCGGAGCACTCGCAATTCATGCTGCTCGTCGCCGTCGCCATCATCCTCGTCAACGCGCTCCTCATGATCTTCGGCCCGGACGCGAGGAACGTGCAGACCGACTACCAGCTCGAGTCGTTCGAGGTCGGACCGGTGCTCGTCGACAAGGCGCGCCTGTTCGCCGCCGCAGCCGCCCTGATCGCCGCGGCCGGCCTCTTCGCCTTTTTCAGGTTCTCGCTCACCGGCAAGGCGATCCGCGCGTGCGCCGACAACCACCTCGGCGCGAAAGTCGTGGGACTGAACGTGAAGCACCTCTACTCCCTGACCTTCGGCCTCGGCGCGGTGTGCGTCGCGATCGCCGGCTGCGCGATGGTGCTTCTCGTCGACGTCACGCCACCCCTCGGACCGGCGTACACGCTCCTCGCGTTCGTCATCGTGATCGTCGGCGGCCTCGGCTCCATGGGCGGCGCGCTCCTCGGCGGCGTCCTGATCGGCGTCTCCGAAGCCCTCGCCGGCCTTTTCATCGCGCCTTCGGCGAAGAGCATGTTCAGTTTTGGACTTTTGATCCTGATTTTGCTTTTTCGCCCGCAAGGATTGCTCGGGAGGAGAACCTGACGAAATCGGGGTCAGAGCCCGATTTATTTCCATGAGCAAAGCCTCCATCTATTTAGCAATCCTCGCGGCGATGCTCATCGCGCTGCCGGCGTTCGTCGGCAATTACGCGCTGTCGGTGGCCACGCTGATCCTGTACTTCGCCTATACCGGCCAGGCGTGGAACGTGATGATGGGATTCGCGGGGCAGCTCTCGCTGGGGCACGCGCTCTACGTGGGCGTGGGCGCCTATGCGGCGGGCGCGCTATTTTTCCACTACGGCATCGGACCATGGGCGGGCATTTGGATCGCCATGCTCCTTTGCGTGGCGCTCGGGCTGGTTATCGGCTTCCTCGCCTTCCGCTTCGGGATTTCCGGCGTGTACTTCGCGCTCCTCACGATAGCGTTCGCCGAATTCACGCGCATCGGCTTCGACCACTTGCAATGGACCGGCGGCCCGGGCGGGATGTTCCTGCGCGTGGCGCAGCGGGATGCGTGGGACATCGCTAATTTCCGCGGCCCGCCGCTCATGTACTACTACGCGATCCTCGCGCTCACCGCGGGCGCCTTTGCGCTGTGCTGGGTCCTGCTCAAGTCGAAGGCCGGTTATTACTGGCAGGCGATCCGCGAGAACGAGGACGCGGCGCAGGCGCTCGGCATCAACACCTTCCGCTGGAAGATGCTCGCCGTGGCGATCAGCTCGGCGATGACGGCGATCTCGGGCGTGTTCTTCGCCTTCTATTACAACAACCTCTTCCCCGAGCAGATCTTCCACATCAGCCGCTCGATCGAGATCATCCTCGGCCCGGTGATCGGCGGCGTCGGCACGCTCTTCGGCCCCGTGCTCGGCGCGGCGGTGCTCACCCTCCTCTCCGACGGCATCACCGAGGCTCTCGCCGCGCTCGGCTGGGAGATCCCCGGCATCAAGCAGGTGTTCTACGGGCTCGTGCTCCTCGTCGTCGTCATGTTCCTGCCCCACGGCATCTGGCCCACGCTCGCGCGGAAGCTCCGCCTATGAATGCGAAGTGTGAAAACCTGTTGCTCTTCCCGTTCTTCGGCTACATCGCCTTCCCGTGGCTCGCCCTGGTGCTGTGGGGCGCCTACGCGCTGTATGAATGGCTGATGAAGGCCCGGATCCTGTGTTCCGGCGAGTGCAACATCCGCATCGACCTGGTGCTGCTGATCCCGATCCTCTGGATCGCCGTCATCGTTGCGGTGGTGCAGTTCTTCAGGAAGAACCGGACCGATGCCGTTACTTGAAGTCCGCGGCATCAGCAAATCCTTCCGCGGCCTGCGCGCGGTGCACGACGCATCGTTCGAGATCCCGGAAGGCGACATCAACGGACTCATCGGCCCCAACGGCGCGGGCAAGACGACGATCTTCAACATGATCGCGGGTGTCTACGCGCCCGACTCCGGCTCGATCGTTTTCAATGGGTCGCCCATACATGGGCTGCGCCCGGACCAGGTCTGCGCCGCCGGCATCGGCCGCACCTTCCAGATCGTGAAGCCCTTCGCCGGCCTCTCCGTGCTCGACAACGTGATGGTCGGCGCCTTCCTGCGCGAAAAGCACGCCGCCGATGCGCGCAAGCTTGCCGCCACGATCCTCGAGCGCCTCGGCCTCGCGCCGAAGCGCGACCTGCCGGCGTCCTCGCTCACGCTGCCCGATCGCAAGCGCCTCGAAGTGGCGCGCGCCCTGGCGACGCGGCCGAAGCTTCTCCTGCTGGACGAGGTAATGGCCGGCCTGCGCCCGACGGAATGCGACCTGATGGTCGAGGTTTTCCGCGACCTCAACCGCAGCTACGGCACCACCATCCTCCTCATCGAGCACGTCATGCGCGCGGTGATGGCGCTCGCCAAGCACATCGGCGTCCTGCATCACGGCGAAGTCATCGCGCGCGGCACGCCGGAAGAGGTGGTGCGCAATGCCGCGGTGCTCGAGTGCTACCTCGGCGAGGAGACAGACGTCTGAAATGCTGAACGTCCGCGACCTCGACCTCTACTACGGCGACGCGCAGGCGCTCGACCGTGTGTCGCTCGAAGTGCCCAAGGGCGAGATCGTCGCCATCATCGGCGCGAACGGCGCCGGCAAGTCCTCGCTCATCCGCACCATCGCCGGCATCGAGGTGCCGCGCGCGGGCGAGATCCGCTTCAAGGACGAGCGCATCAGCGGCCTCGAATCGCACCGCATCTGCAATCTCGGTATCGGCCAGGTCGCCGAAGGCCGCCAGGTGTTTCCCTCGCTCACCGTGCTCGAGAACCTAGAGATGGGCGCGATGATCCCGCGCGCGCGCGGCAACGCGAAGCGCCAGCTCGAGGATGTCTTCACGCTGTTCCCGCGGCTGAAAGAGCGCACGGCGCAGACTGCCGGCACGATGTCCGGCGGCGAGCAGCAGATGCTCGCCATCGGGCGTTGCCTGATGGGCGCGCCGGAGCTCATCATGTTCGACGAGCCCTCCCTCGGTCTCGCCCCGCTGGTGGTGCAGGAGGTGCTGCGCACCATTCGCCTCCTGAACGAGCGCGGGCTCACCATCCTCCTCGTCGAGCAAAACGTCGCCGTATCGTTAAAGATTTCACAGCGCGCCTACGTTTTGGAGAACGGCCGCATCGTGATGTCGGGATCCGGCAAAGAACTGCTGCACAATGATCGCGTGCGCCAAGCCTATCTGGGGCTGTAGATGGACATCCGCGTCGAAGCGCCCAACCTCCTGCGCCGCTACAAGGAGGGCGCTGCGTTCCGCAAGTACGTGCAACGCCGCACGCCGGTCGTCGTGGCGGCGCTGGTCGTGTTCCTCCTCTTCGGCGCGGCGACCACGGCGGCGATGGTGGTGTTCTTCGCCGGCACGAGCTCGCTCGCCGCGCTTGCCTGCCTGATCGTCGCGCCGTTCGTGCTGATCGGCAGCCTGTTCGTCCAGACGTTCGTGTTCTTCTCATGGCTCGAGCGCCGCGCGATAAACCGCGCGGCGCCCGGACTGCCCGAGATTCCCTGGACGCTCGCCGCCTTGTTCCTCGGGCTGCCGTTCTTCGTGCTCGCGCTGGTGTCCATCAAGGTCGCCGTGACGGTGCTCGTCATCGCGGTGCTGATGCCGGTCGCGTACGCCTACCTCGATCAGTAGCCGAGCAATTTCCTGACAGCGCGAGCGCCAGCGGCGCCTTAGGCTTCCCCCATGCAGTCCGAATTCCTGATGCGCATCCGCGCCGAGTTCGAGGAGCCGCGCGTGCTCGCCGGCACGCCGCTCGGCGCGCGGCGCATCATCACCGTGAAGAGCGGCGAGTTCGCCGGTCCCGGCCTCGAGGGAAAGCTCCTTCCCGGCAGCGGCGATTGGGTGCTGGTGCGTCCGGACGGCGTCGCCGAGCTCGACATCCGCTTCACGCTCGCCACGACCGAGGGCAGCCTCATCTACATGCGCTCCACCGGCCTCCTCGATGCGCCGCGCGGGTACTTCCGCACTTCGGCGGTGTTCGAAACGGGTGCCGAAGCTCATGCGCACCTCAACCGCCTCATCGCGGTCGGCGTCGGACAACGCCTGCCCACGGGCATGGCGACGGAGCTCCATGCAGTAAAGTAGGCACCGATGACTCGCATCGCGTTCGCTGCCGTCGCCGCCTTTTCCTTAGGGCTCGAAGGCTGCATCTACGTCCCGCGCACCACCGCCGTGTACGACCAGGGCTGCCAGATCGAGGCGCGCACCATGACGATGGAGCTCACGCAGGTCGGCGGCTTCGGCCGCTGCCAGGGCCAGCGCTGCGCGGAGCTGCTCGTCGCCGCGGGGGCGGTTGCCGCCGTGAGCGCGGTGGTGTCCGGCAGCATCGTGGTGAGCGGCAACATCGTCTACTGGTTCGAGAAGCAGGGTCGCTGTCTGATGGCGCCCAGCTAGCGATGCGC
Organism: Burkholderiales bacterium; assembly: GCA_035525655.1. Lineage (GTDB taxonomy): Bacteria > Pseudomonadota > Gammaproteobacteria > Burkholderiales > SG8-39 > SCGC-AG-212-J23. Next base: position 2,564 of record DATLDY010000251.1, on the reverse strand, counting down.
TTGGCTTTTTTTTTACTGCTGATCGCGACGACGTCGCATGCGCAGGAGCTCGCTCCTGGCGATGCCACCTTGCTGGGAATGCAGCTCGGCAAGAGCACCGTGCAGGACGTGCTGTCGCGCTTCGGCCTCGCTCCTCTCAGGCAGGGCGACGTCGATGAGATCTGCTACCGCTCGGAAAGCCCGCTCGAGGCGACGTGGGTGCTCTTCGGCGCCGGCGAGCGCGGCGACTGGGAGACGCTCACCCAATTCCGCGTCATGTCCGCGCCGCCGGCGGACATCACCTGCCGTCCGACGACCCTGATCCCGCCCGGCGCGCCCACCGACAGCGGCGTGCGCCTCGGCATGCCGGAAGACGAGATCAAGCCGCGCCTCGGTCGCCTGGTGCGCGCGACGATCGCCGAGGGGCGCGTCTCGTCGTACGAAATCCGGCTGTCAGAATAATTACGTACCGGGTACGGAATTCGTGATTCGCGCGGCCATCGTCGGCATTGGGACCTGGGGACGCAATCTCGTGTCGAGCGTGCAGGGCACGAGCGAGCGCATCCGGTTCGTCGCGGGCGCGACACGCACGCCGGAGAAGGCGGCGGAGTTTTGCAAGCAGCGAGGAATTCGCCTCGTCGATGGTTTTCACGAGCTACTGGCAGACAAAGGCATAGATGCGGTGGTCCTCGCGACGCCGCACTCCCTGCACTGCGAGCAGATCATCGCCGCGGCAAAGGCGGGCAAGCACGTGTTCGTCGAGAAGCCGCTCGGCCTCGACGCGCGCGAGGCGGCCAGCGCCGTGCAGGCGTGCGCCGATCGCAAGGTGACGCTCGCCATCGGCTACAACTGGCGCTTCCAGCCGGCGCTGCGCGAGGCGAAGCGCATGCTCGAGGGCGGCACGCTCGGCAAGCTGCTGCACATCGAAGGCAATTTCTGCGGGCCGAGCGCGTATCGCTTCTCGCGCGAGCACTGGCGCCACGACCGCGAGGAAGTCCCGGCCGGCGGCATGACCGGGCGCGGCGTGCACGTGGTCGACGCCATGCTCTATCTCGCGGGACACATCGGCTCGGTGTTCGCGCAGAGCGAGCGCCTGGTGCACGACTACGGCATGGACGACACCACGTCGATGCTGTTCCGCTTCCGCGACGGGCCGACGGGGTATCTCGGCACCGTGATCGCCACGGCCGAGACCTGGCGCATGCAGGTGTTCGGCTCGAAGGGATGGGTCGAGGTCGGCGACGTCGAGCACCTGCATACCTGGGAGATGAAGACCTGCTTCGTCGACCCGAAGGACGTGCACAAGAAGCAGCGGCCGCAGCTCGCGAGCTTTCCGAAGACCAGCACCGAGCGCGCCGAGCTCGAGCATTTCGCAGAAGCCGCGGCCGCCGGCCGGCCGATCGCGATTCCCGGCGGCGATGAAGTGCACAATGTCGCCGTGCTCGAGGCGATCGTGAAATCGGTGCGCGATGGGGCCAGGGTCCAGCTCTGAAGGCCCTTGCCCTCCTCTTCGCCATCTACCTCGTGCCCGCGGCGATCCTCTTCGGCGCCACCATCGCCGTTGTGCGCGCCGTGCGCTGGAACGTCCTGCTGCCGATGGAGCTTGGCACCTGGATCCTGCCGGGCATCGTCCACGTGCTCACGCCGGTCGCGATCTACAGCGTCGACATGACCCCGCCGCCGAAAGGCCTCTTCAACCTGATCGACCCGGCGGTGGTGGCCGTGCTCTGCTGGCTGGTGTTCGTCGCGCGCATCGCGTGGGCGCGAAAGCGGCCGCAAAGCAATCGGCCGGCGGCCTATGCCGCTATCGCGCTCAATCTTGCGATCGCCCTTGGCGTGGTTTTCTTCCTGCCGCCACTCCCGCAATGACTAGAGCGCTGGTCTTTCTTCTCGCGTTTTCGATCACGGCCCATGCGCAGCGCTTTCCCGCCAAGCCGATCCATGTCGTGGTGCCTTCACCGCCCGGCGGACCGCCCGATCTCATCATCCGCATGCTGGCGCCGAAGATGAGCCTGGGGCAGCCGCTGGTGATCGAGAACCGCGCCGGTGCCGGCGGCATCGTCGGAACGGCGTATGTCGCGAAGACGGCGCCGGATGGATATACGTGGTTGTTCACCACCGCCTCGCACACGAACACCCCGCCTTTCAACGACAACGTGCCGTTCGATCCGGTGAAGGATTTCGCGCACGTCACGCTCGCGGCGCAGAACTTCGGCCAGGCGCTGGCCGTCGGCGCCGGCACGTCGTTCAAGACCGTCAAGGATTTGATCGACGAAGCCCGGCGCAACCCCGGCAAGCTCAATTACGGCTCGGCGGGCATCGGCACGGCGAGCCACATCCCGGCCGAGTACATGAAGTCGCTCGCGAACGTGGACATCGCCATGATCCCGTACAAGGGCGTGGCCGAGGCGATGACCGACCTCCTCGCCGGGCGCATCGACCTCTTCTTCGTCGGCACGCAGATCGCCGCGCAGCACGCGCAGAGCGGCAAGGCGCGCGTGCTCGCCCTCACCGGCGCGAAGCGCTGGAAGGGCCTGCCCGACGTGCCCACCATGCAGGAGCAGGGCTTCCGCGACTACAACCTG
>DATLDY010000114.1:0-10929 GCA_035525655.1 Burkholderiales bacterium | reverse complement strand
CGGTGACAGCACGGCCTTGACGTGCGCCGGCGGATCGCCGGCCAGCCACCAGATGGCGCCCTTTGCGATCTCCCATTCGCCCCGGGCGCCGACGAGATGCGCGGCCGCCCGCCCCAGGTCCGGCTGATGCCCGACAACGATGACAAGCCCCCGGTACTTTTCGACCGCCTTGGCGATCGTAACTACGGTCGCGCCCGGCGCGAGCGTGTTGTCGGTGATGATCTTCGCGCCGAGCGCCGCTGCGGTCTGCTGTGCGCGTACAGCCGGACTTGCCAGCACTGTGTAGTCGCGCGGCAGATGGGTACGCAGCCAATTCGCCATGGCTGCGGCCTGCTTCTCGCCATTCGGAGTCAGGCGCCGCGCGAGATCGTTAGCGCCGTCTTCTGCGTCGGCATGTCGCCAGAGGATGAGATCCATGCGGCTAGTATAAAATCCCACGCCTTAGGCGCGTAGCTCAGCTGGTTAGAGCACTACCTTGACATGGTAGGGGTCGTTGGTTCGAGTCCAATCGCGCCTACCAAGCTCCCTTTCCCGACTCGCTGTAAACGGCATCGCGATCCCCCCGTTATGCACACGAGGGAGGGCGTGCACGGCGTGGGCTTGTTACGGGCAGTGGAGGCCGATATTCCCAGGGCGAAGCTCGTGGATTACCTGCTTTCGCAGACCCACCCATCGGGGCGCAGCAAGGCCGCATTCTTTGCCAAGCACGGGTTCAGCCGCGATAACTGGCAGGAACTCTCTCACGCGCTGCGGCTTCACGCTATGCGCGGCGAAGTAGTGCACGTGGAGTCCACCCATCATGGTGTCCGCCACGTGGTCGATGGAGCGCTCGCGGCGCCGGATGGGACGTCCTTGAAGGTGCGCAGTGTCTGGTTTATAAGAACAGGCGAGTCGGTGCCCACTTTTGCAACCGCGCATCCGCTTAGACGCACACATGATCCGCGAACTTGACCAAGTCGTTCTCGAGTGTGACCTTCCTGCGCACGGGCTGGCGCGCGGTGATGTCGGAACCGTCGTATTAGTGCACGGCAATGGCACAGGGTTCGAAGTGGAGTTCACGGCACTAGATGGCGAGACCATCGCAATCGCAACGCTGTCCGGGACCCAGGTGCGTGAAGTCAGCCACCGCGAGATCGCGCACGCGCGCGACCTGGCGGGCGCCGCTTAAAGATTTCAATATGAAATTTCGATTGCTTGCACCTCTCATGCTCGCGATCGCGGGCAATGTCTTCGCCCAGTTCCCGTCGCGGCCGATCCATATCCTGGTCACCATCCCGCCCGGCGGGGCGCCGGACATCGTGGCGCGCGTGGTCGGCGAGAAGATTTCGCACACCCTCGGGCAGCCGGTGGTTATCGACAACAAGCCCGCCGCGAACGGCAATGCGGCGGCTGCCGAAGTGGCACGAGCGCCGGCGGACGGGCACACGCTGCTGCTGGCCGCGGATAGCCTGATTACGATCAATCCGCACGTGTATTCGAAGATGCCGGTCGACACGCTGAAGGATTTGACGCCGGTATCGAGCCTCGTGTCGAACCAGTTCGTGCTGTCGATCAATCCCGCCTTGCCACCAAAGACATTCCCGGAGTTCATCGAGTACGCGAAGAAGGCGAGCCCGCCTCTGGCCTATGCGTCGGGCGGCAATGGCAGCCAGCACCAGCTCACGATGGAGATGCTGAAGGAGCGCGCCGGCTTCGACATGGTGCACGTGCCCTACAAGGGCGGCGCGCCGGCGACCGCGGCGACGATGTCGGGCGAAGTGGCGGCGCTTTTTTCCGGCACCTCGTCGGCGCCGCAGATCAAGGCGGGGCGGCTACGCGCGCTCGCCGTGGCGGGTGGCAAGCGCTCGCCGACCTTCCCGGACCTGCCGACGATTGGTGAGTTCTATCCCGGCTTCGAGAACTCGATCTGGCTCGGCCTTTTCGGGCCGGCCGGCATGCCGGAGGACGTGCTCAACCGCCTGCGCACCGAGGTGCGCCGCGCTCTCGAGGCGCCGGACGTCAAGGCGAGCCTGATGGGCAAAGGCAGCCTGGAGACGTTGATCCTGTCGCCCGAGGATTTCAGCAAGCTGATCCGGCGCGACTATGACAAGTACGGGTCGCTGATCAAGAAGCTCGGCGTCAAAGCCGACTAGATGCGGAACTGCTCCCGCGTCTCGGGAGCAAACACGTCTTCCATCCGCAGTCGCTTCTTCGCCACGCCCTGCTCGTGCGCGTACTGGAAGAACGCTTCCAGCGTCGGGCGGCTGGGCTCGATGCCGTAGGGCCAGAAGTCTTCGCCCGCGAGCGCGACCCATTGCTTCGTGTGGTCGGGCACCCTCGGCAGCGGCACGTGCGACAGGCCGAACTCGCGCACGCGCGCCACACTTCTGCGCCGCGCTTCGTCGAAGGCCTTGAAGAGGTTCATCGCGATCCAGCGGTCGCGCTCGTACACGTCGCGCTTGAGCACCAGCACATGCATGATCGGAAAGATGCGCGTCTGCTTCCAGTACTCGGCTTCGACCGCGCGGTAGTCCTTGAATAGCCGCGGCGCCGGGATTTCGCGCGCCGACATCACCGCGTCCAGCTCGCCGGCGGCGAGCATGCCAAGCAGCGTTTTGTCGGCCATCCGGCGGATCTTTACGCCGGCGGGCAGATGGAGCGCCACCTTTTCCACGCGGCCGGGCTCGCGCACGCCGGCCTGGAACCACTCGATGCGGGCTAGATCGACGCCGTACTCGTGCGCCAGCATGCCGCGCACGTAGATGCCGGCCGTCTGCGCCCATTCCGGGATGCCGACGCGGCGGCCTTCGAGGTCTTTCGGCGCCTTGATCGGCGAGCCCTCGGGGAGATAGATCGCCGAGTGGCGAAAGACGCGCGAGAGGAAGACGGGGAGGGCGATGATTTCCGGCTTCTCCTCGGACATCATCGACACGACTTTGCCGAAGGACATCTCGGACACGTGCCACTCGCGAAAGCGCGAGAACCGGTAAAAGAGCTCCTCGATCGGCAGCTCGAGCGGCACGAGGTCGATGCCGGCGGGGCGCACTTCGCCGGATACGAGGTCGCGCACGTGGTCGTAGCTGTTTATGCCGAGGGAGAGTGAAATATTCATCGTGCTAGTATGCGGTCTTCGCGCGCGATGCCCAATATCCGTCTCCCCGACGGCTCCTCGAAGTCGTTTCCCGCACCCGTCACCGTAGCCGAAATCGCCCAGGCGATCGGCCCGGGGCTTGCGCGCGCCGCGCTCGCCGGCCGGGTGAACGGCAAGCTCGTCGATACCGGCTACCGCGTGGAAGCCGACGCCGACGTGGCGATCGTCACCGAGAAGGATGCCGAGGCGAACGATCTCCTGCGTCATTCCACGGCGCACCTTCTCGCCCACGCGGTGAAGGAGCTGTTCCCGGAAGCCCAGGTCACCATCGGTCCGGTGATCGAGAACGGCTTCTACTATGACTTCGCCTACAAGCGTCCTTTCACGCCGGAAGACCTCGCCGCGATCGAAAAGCGCATGAGCGAGATCGCCAAGCGCGACACCAAGGTCGACCGCCGCGAGATGCCGCGCGATGAGGCGGTGAAGTTTTTCCGCGACCAGGGAGAGAAGTACAAGGCGGAGATCATCGCCTCCATCCCCGACAAGGACACGATCTCGCTGTACGGCCAGGGCAACTGGGTCGATCTGTGCCGCGGGCCGCATGTGCCGTCGACCGGCAAGCTCAAGAACTTCAAGCTGATGAGGGTCGCCGGCGCGTATTGGCGCGGTGATTCGAAGAACGAGATGCTCCAGCGCATCTACGGCACCGCCTGGGCGAAGAAGGAGGACCAGGACGGCTACCTGAAGATGCTCGAGGAGGCCGAGAAGCGCGACCACCGGCGCCTGGGCACGCAGCTCGATCTCTTCCACATGCAGGAAGAGGCGCCGGGCCTTGTGTTCTGGCATCCGAAGGGCTGGGCGCTGTGGCAGCAGGTCGAGCAGTACATGCGCCGCGTGTACCGCGAGAACGGCTACCAGGAAGTGCGCGGGCCGCAGATCATCGACCGCAGCCTCTGGGAGCGCACCGGGCACTGGGAGAACTTCAAGGACAACATGTTCACCACGGCTTCCGAGAATCGCGACTACGCGATCAAGCCGATGAACTGCCCGGGGCACATCCTCATCTACAACAAGGGCGTGCGCAGCTACCGCGAGCTGCCGCTGCGCTACGGCGAATTCGGCTCGTGCCATCGCAACGAGCCCTCCGGCGCGCTGCATGGCCTCATGCGCGTGCGCGGCTTCGTGCAGGACGATGGCCACATCTTCTGCACCGACGAGCACATCCTGCCGGAGTGCCTGGCGTTTACCGCGCTCCTGCAGAAGGTCTACCGCGATTTCGGCTTTACCGAGGTGATCTACAAGATCGCCACGCGCCCGGCGAAGCGCATCGGCTCGGACGAAGTGTGGGACCGCGCCGAGGCGGCGCTCAAGACCTCGCTAGAGCAGTCCGGCGTTCCGTACACCCTGTCGCCGGGCGAAGGCGCGTTCTACGGCCCGAAGATCGAATACTCGCTGAAGGACGGCATCGGCCGCGTGTGGCAATGCGGCACCATGCAGGTCGACTTCAGCATGCCCGGGCGCCTGGGCGCGGAGTACGTCGGCGAGGACAACTCGCGGCACACGCCGGTGATGCTCCACCGGGCGATCGTCGGCTCGCTGGAGCGCTTCATCGGCATCCTGATCGAGCACTACGCGGGGGCGTTCCCCCTGTGGCTCGCGCCGGTCCACGCAGTGGTGCTGAACATTACCGAGCGCCAGGAAGCCTATGCCCGTCAGCTGGTCGATCGCCTGCGCGGCGCCGGTCTCCGGGTGGCCGCCGACCTGCGCAACGAGAAAATCGGCTACAAAATCCGCGAGCACAGCATGCAGAAGCTGCCCTACCAGCTGGTGGTGGGCGACAAGGAGATGCAGGCCGGCGCGGTAGCGGTGCGCTCGCGCACGGGGGAGGATCTCGGCGCCATGCCCGTCGACTCGCTCGTCGCGCGCCTGCAGGCGGAAATGCACCCCGGGGCGTAGCCGCAAGGGCAGAAAATCGATAAAATTCTGCAACATAGGTGGCCGTGCTGGTCCGCTGCCGAAGCAATTCGGCGATAGCGCAAAAGCACGGCCGTTTTTTTCAACGTACTGAGGAGCTTTTCACTCATCGCACTCGAAAGATCGCAGCGCATCAACCGGGAAATCACCGCCCCGGAGGTGCGACTGGTAGCGGAAAACGGTGACCAGCTGGGCATCAAGACGGTTATGGAAGCGCTCAAGCTGGCCGAGGAATCGAACGTGGACCTGGTGGAGATTGCACCGCTCGCGGTGCCGCCGGTCTGCAAGCTGATGGACTACGGCAAGTTCCGCTACCGCGAGCAGAAGAAGGCGCACGAGGCGAAGCTCAAGCAGAAGCAGATCCAGGTCAAGGAGATCAAGTTCCGGCCTGGGACCGACGAGGGCGACTACAAGATCAAGCTCGCGAAGCTGATCCAGTTCCTCGAAGAAGGCGACAAGGCGAAGGTGACCTTGCGCTTCCGCGGTCGCGAGATGGCGCACAAGGAATTCGGCGAGCGCCTCCTCGAGCGGGTTCGCAAGGACCTCGATGCAGTCGGCGCGGTGGAGCAGTTCCCGAAGCTCGAAGGCCGGCAGATGGTGATGGTGATCGCGCCGAAGAAAAAGCCCGAACCGGTCAAGAAGGAGAAGGAAAAGGTGGAAAAGCCTGCAGGAGAGCCGAAGAAAAAGGCGCCTCCGGCGGCAAAGCCCGCAGCAGCATAGCGAGGCACAAGTGATAGCCGTGGCTTCAAGTGCCCCGCGTAGCGTGGCCGCCCGGCGTCAAGCTAAAACAGCAGGAGCAGTCATGCCGAAGATGAAGTCCAAGCGAGGCGCTGCCAAGCGCTTCAAGGTCCGCGCGAGCGGCAGCATCAAGCGCGGCGGCGCCTACAAGCGCCACATCCTCACCAAGAAGACCACGAAGCGGAAGCGCCAGATGCGCCGGCGCAGCTCAGTCGACCAGACCAATACGGCCGCCATCCGCGCGATGCTGCCGTACTCGGCGTAAGGAGCCCGCCATGCCCAGAGTCAAACGTGGAGTAACGGCGCGCGCGCGCCACAAGAAGGTCCTCAAGCAGGCGAAGGGGTTCCGCGGCCGCCGCAAGAACGTCTACCGCGTAGCGAAGCAGGCGGTGATGAAGGCGGGACAGTACGCCTACCGCGACCGCCGCAACAAGAAGCGCACCTTCCGTGCGCTGTGGATCGCGCGCATCAACGCCGCGGTTCGCGAGCTCGGCATGAGCTACAGCACGTTCATGGCCGGCCTCAAGCGGGCGAACATCGACATCGACCGCAAGGTCCTTGCCGACCTCGCGGTGACCGACAAGGCGGCGTTCGACAAGATCGCCGGCCAGGTCAAAGCAAACCTCGCCCACTAGTTAGCTAGTTGGACCTCGACGGCATCGTCTCGCGCGCGCTCGCCGCGTTCCGCGCGGCGGGCGATGTCGCGTCCCTCGAGAACGCGAAGGCTCGCTTCGTCGGAAAGCAGGGCGAGCTGACGGCGCTGCAGGGCACGCTCAAGACGGCGTCGCCCGAAGAGCGCAAGAGCCTCGGCGCCCGGTTCAACGCCGCCAAGCAGGCGATCGAAGGCGCGCTGGAGGCGCGTCGCGCCGAGCTCGCCGACGAGAAGCTGAACGCGCGCCTCGCGGAAGAGGCGCTCGACGTCACGCTTCCCGGCCGCGGCCGCGGACGCGGCGGCGTGCATCCGGTGATCCGCACGTGGCAGCGGATCGAGGCGATCTGGCGCACGCTCGGGTTCGACGTCGCCGACGGGCCCGAGATCGAGAGCGACTGGTACAACTTCACCGCGCTCAACAATCCGGAGAACCATCCGGCGCGCTCGATGCAGGACACGTTCTACGTCGATCTCAAGGATGAGCACGGCTTGCCGTTGCTCCTGCGCACGCATACGAGTCCCATGCAGGTTCGTTACGCCCGCATGCACAAGCCGCCCATCAAGGTCATTGCACCTGGGCGCACGTACCGCGTCGATTCCGACGCCACGCATTCGCCGATGTTCCACCAGGTCGAGTGCCTGTGGATCGACGAGGACATCAGCTTCGCCGACCTGAAGGGCGTGTACACGGAGTTCCTGCGCCGCTTCTTCGAGAACGATGAGCTGGAAGTTCGCTTCCGCCCATCGTTCTTCCCGTTCACGGAGCCGTCGGCCGAGATCGATATGAAGTTGAAAGGCCGCTGGCTCGAAATCTCCGGATCGGGCCAGGTGCATCCCAACGTGGTGCGCAACTTTGGCCTGGATCCCGAGCGCTACATCGGCTTCGCGTTTGGCTCGGGCCTGGAGCGCCTCACCATGCTCCGCTACGGCATCGAAGACCTGCGCCTGTTCTTTGACGGGGACCTGCGCTTCCTCGCGCAATTCTCATGAACGTTCCCGAAAGCTGGCTGCGCAGCTTCTGCAATCCGCCGCTGGCCGGCGCGGAGCTTGCGGAGCGGCTGACGATGGCGGGGCTCGAGGTCGAGTCGTACGAGCCGGTGGGACCGCAGTTCAGCGGCGTGGTGGTCGGCGAGATCGTCGCGGTCGAGCGCCATCCGAACGCGGACAAGCTCACGGTGTGCACGGTCGATGTTGGCGGTGAGAAGCTGAAGGTCGTCTGCGGCGCGCCCAACGTGCGCAAGGGGATGAAGGCGCCGCTCGCGAGAATTGGTGCGCGTCTTCCTGGGCTGGAGATCAAACGGGCTAGCCTGAGGGGCGTCGAAAGCGAAGGGATGCTGTGCTCATCACGCGAGCTCGGCCTGTCGGAGGATCACTCCGGGCTGCTCGAGCTCGATGCGAAGCCGGGAACCGACGCGCGCACTGCGCTCGGGCTCGACGATCGCGTCTTCACGCTCAAGCTGACGCCGAATCGCGCCGACTGCCTGTCCGTGCTGGGCGTTGCGCGCGAGGTTGCTGCGTTGACGGCGGCGCGGCTCGAATTGCCGCGCATCGAGAAAATTGCCGCGAAGGGCCAGTCGCGCCATCCGGTGCGCATCAGTGCGCCCGAAGGATGCGGGCGTTTCGCCGGGCGCGTGATTCGGAATGTGAACGCGGCGGCACCGACGCCGGCGTGGATGAAGCAGCGCCTGGAGCGCGCCGGGCAGCGCACGATCTCCGCGCTGGTCGACGTGACGAACTACGTGATGCTGGAGCTCGGGCGGCCGCTGCACGTGTACGACGTTGACAAGCTGAAAGGCGCGATCGACGTCCGGTGGGGGCGCAAGGGCGAGAAGGTGCTGCTCCTCAACGAGCAGACGGTCGAGGTCGACGAGACGGTGCTCTGCATAACGGACGACTCCGGCGTCATCGGCCTGGGCGGCATCATGGGCGGCGAATCGACCAAGGCCGAGACGACGACCCGCAATATCTTCCTCGAGTCCGCGTTCTTCTGGCCCGAGGCCATCGCGGGGCGCGCACGGCGCTACAACTTCGCGAGCGACGCGTCGCACCGCTTCGAGCGGGGCGTCGATTTCGACAACAACGTCGATGGCATCGAGCGCGCCACGCGGCTGATCCTGGATATCTGCGGCGGCGAGCCGGGGCCGACGGAGGACCTGGTGGTGCGGCTGCCCGAGAGGAAGCCGGTGCGCATGCGCGTCGCGCGCGCGCAGAAAGTCATCGGCATGCCCATTCCAGCGCAAGAGATGCAGGAGTGCCTGCAGCGACTTTCCCTGCGCGTTGAGCGCCAGGGCGAGGGCTTCGTCGTGCAGCCGCCGAGCTACCGCTTCGACCTCTCGATCGAGGAGGACCTCATCGAGGAGGTGGCGCGCATCTATGGCTTCGAGCGCATCGCCGCGCATCCGCCGCGGATAGCGGGATCGTTCCCGAATATCGAGGAGAAGCGTGGGCTGCATGCGCTGCGCGATCGGCTCGCCGCGGACGATTACCGCGAGGTGATCAACTTCACCTTCGTCGAGCCGCAGTGGGAAGAGGATTTCGCCGGCGAGACGAACCCGGTTCGGCTGCTGAACCCGATCGCGAGCCAGCAGTCCGTGATGCGCAGCTCGCTTCTCGGCTCGCTCGTGGCGAACGTCCGCTACAACCAGGCACGCAAGGTCGAGCGCATCCGCGTCTTCGAGGTGGGTCGCGCGTTCGTGCGCGATGCGCAGGCTGCGGAAGGCCCGCTCGCAGTGCGCGGCGTGCGCCAGCCGATGCGCATCGGCGCCGCCGCGTACGGTCCTGCGCTCGACGAGCAATGGGGCGTGGTGCGCGAGGAAAAGGGCAGGCCGGTCGATTTCTACGATGTGCGCTCGGATATCGAGGCGCTTGCCGCTCCGTTGGGGGTTCGCTTCGAGCCCGCGGCGCATCCGGCCTTCCATCCCGGGCGCTCGGCGCGCGTACGGGTGGACGGCCAAGCAGCCGGCTGGCTGGGCGAGCTGCATCCGCGCTGGCAGCGCAAATACGAGCTTGCCCGGCCGACGGTGCTTTTTGAGCTGGACACCGAAGCCTTGGAAGGCGTGCGGCTGCCCCCCATCGCCGCCCCCTCCAAATTCCCACCGGTCGTGCGCGACATGGCCTTGGTCGTCGATTCAAGCGTGGCAGCTCAGGCCCTTCTGGACGCCATGGAGTCTGGAAAGCCAGCCATCGTGACCTCGCTGCGCGTGTTCGACCTGTACCAAGGCCCGGGCGTGCCTCCTGGCCGAAAAAGCCTTGCGTTCCGGGTAGTTATGCAACATACTGAAAGGACCCTCACGGATGGCGAGGCCGATGCAGCCCGCGATCAGCTCGTCGGGCTCTTAGAGGGTAAATTTTCCGCAAGTCTCCGGAAATAAAAGGGATCAGGGGATTCTGTGATGACGTTGACGAAGGCCGAGCTGGCAGACCTGCTTTTCGAGAAGGTGGGCCTGAACAAGCGCGAGGCCAAGGACATGGTCGAGGCCTTCTTCGAGGAGATCCGCGGGGCCCTCGAGCGCGGCGAAAGCGTCAAGCTTTCGGGCTTCGGCAACTTCCAGTTGCGCGACAAGCCGCAGCGTCCTGGACGTAACCCCAAGACCGGCGAGGAGATTCCCATCAGCGCCCGCCGCGTCGTGACCTTCCACGCCAGCCAGAAGCTCAAAGCCATGGTCGAAAAGGCCCGCCATGGAGCAAAGCCGCAGGAAACCTGAGCTTCCGCCGATCCCCGCCAAGCGCTACTTCACCATCGGTGAGGTAAGCGACCTGTGCGGGGTGAAGCCGCACGTGCTGAGGTACTGGGAGCAGGAATTCACGCAGCTCAAGCCGGTCAAGCGCCGCGGCAACCGCCGCTATTACCAGCACCATGAAGTCCTGCTGATTCGCCGCATCCGCGAGCTCCTGTACGAGGAAGGCTTCACGATCAGCGGTGCTCGCAATCGACTGGACAATGCGCGCATCGAGCACGCGCGACCCGACAACGGGGGCGCCGCGGAGGAGAAAGTCGAAGTCCCGGTACGCAGCCCCCGCATCCCGGCCGCTCCCGTCACGGGCGTCGACGTCGCGGCACTCAAGCGCGAACTGCGCGCCTTGCTGGACCAGTTGCAGCGGTAAAATCCCGCTCGGTTTCCCTTATATCTCCGTGTAGCGCAGCCTGGTAGCGCACGTCCTTGGGGTGGACGGGGTCGCGAGTTCAAATCTCGCCACGGAGACCACTTCCCTTACTCCACCGCGAACTCGACGATTTCCTTCGTCGACACCGACGGCTGGCCCAATGCAATGCGCCCGCGGCCGCCCAGGGTGAACTCCTCGCGCTGCACCAGGACCTCTTCCCGGCCTTCGACGCCGACGTAAGTGCCATTGGTGCTATGGTCGATGAGGAACCACTTGTCCTGCCGCCGCTCGATGGTGCAGTGAAGGCGCGACGCCTCCTCGTCGTGCACCTGGATGCCGCAGTGCTCGTCGCGGCCCATCGTCACGGAGTCGCGGTCGCGCCGGCGCACGA
>DATLDY010000106.1:0-13140 GCA_035525655.1 Burkholderiales bacterium | reverse complement strand
CGAGCGCCCGCCGACCGCCGCGTCGTGAAAGCCAAGCGGGTTTCCATGTTGATCCTGGAACCGATCAGCGCGCGCAGCAGCGGGCGCGGTTTCGCGACCGTCGTAGCTCCTCAGCTTCTTGTCCGACTGCGACCAGTGCAGGAGAAAGGCGCCGCCGCCGATGCCGGAGGACTCCGGTTCGACCAGGCCCAGCACGAGTTGCACCGCGATTGCCGCATCGACAGCCGAGCCGCCGCGGCGCAGGACGTCGTAGCCGGCCTCGGTCGCAAGCGGATGGGCCGCCGACACCATGAACTGCCGCGCGGTGACGGCATCGCGGGCGAATGCCGCAGCACTGACAAGGAGCAGCCCGGTGAGCGCGAGGCGTATGCTGGCGCCTAAGGGGAGGATCTGCATGCGGCTAAGGCTCATTTATCGTGCCGTCTTGGTGGCTGCAGCGCTGGCCGGCTGCGTCGGGATCCGCGATGTTCCCGCTCCGCTCCCGGATGCGATCGGCGAGCAGCAAACCGATTCGCCGCCGAGCGGCACCATCTGGACGCGCCCCAATCGGTACAACACCGACCTCATCCTCCTCGTGCATGGATGGAACGGCGACCGGCTACGCACATGGTCGCCGCTGTTGCTGCTCCTGCACAGCGACGAGACGCTGGCGCAATACGACATAGCGAGTTTCGGTTATGCGACCGGCTGCGGTGCATCGTATCCCGGAATCGACGAGGTGTCGGAGCAGCTGGACGCGTTCGTGCAAGACCAGCTGAAGCGCTACGACCGCGTGCACATTGTCGCCTACAGCCTCGGTGGCCTGGTAGCGCGCCGTTTCGTCGTCGACGTGCTCAAGAAGCGCGGCCGCGGCGCATTGAATGTCGAGCACCTGCTGCTTGTTGCGGTTCCGAACGAAGGCGCGCATGAAGTCCTTACCTCCGTGGGCTCCGTGGTATGCGGCAAACAGGTCGCGCAGGCGGAGCGCGGCAGCACCTTCCTGTCGGAGCTGCATCTCGACTGGCTGAAGCACGTCTACAACGGCGGCCGGCGCGACATCCCGGCGACGCAGCGCAAGAGCGTTCCGACGCTTGCGGTTGTCGGCATCAACGACCAGGTGGTGGAACGGAGGAGCGCTGCTTCGTACCTCATCAACCTGGAGGTGAAGGACGGCCACGCCGACCTGAGGCACATCAATTCCCTCCTCGATCCGACGTACAAGATTCTCAACAACTATATCCGCGAAAAGAGCCTGTCGGAGACGTCGGTTTCGGACTGGCAGCCGACCGAAGACCAGAAGCTTTTCCTGCGCAACTGGCGCGAATCGGTGCGTCTGGTCGACGGCGCGGTGTTGAAGAGCCATGCTGCCAGGACGCGCTCAACCTACGTCTTCGTAGATTCCGAGGTCTACGTGTTTACGCGCAAGTCGGGCTATCGGCTGCCGAGCCGCGGGGCGCCGCAACAGTCGCTCAAGCTCGGCGCTTCCTTCGAACGGCTCTTCGTCTACGACAGCCGCTACAGCCGCTTCGTCGAACCGCGCGAATACAAGGCGCGGCAACCCAACGAGCTTCCGTTCTACGAGGTGACGATCGGTGACCAGTTCGACTTCCTCGTGGCAGGCCGCGCATACAAGGGCAATCCCTTTTGCGGGCCACGACACCCGGAATTCGGCATCATCACCTCGGTCAATAACACCGAGATCGTCGAAGCGCACGAGCTTGCGCTTTACTCCGCATCGCCACCCACGGACGTGCGCGCTTACCAGTTGGACGACGAGTACCGGCCCTGGTTTGTGCGCGCCGGCCGCGACGACGAGGAGTTCGCGCAGCTACGTGAATTGCTAAGGAGTGTTGCCGAGGCACAGCCCTCGCTCGCCGAGAAAATCGATGTATCGCGGCTGAAGTACGGCCGCGTCTTCAGCCTGCCGATGCGCGATACGCGGGACACGTATCTCGTCAAGTTCACCTGCGACATCCTGCCTGGGAAATAGGGCGACTTAGCGCGTGCCGGTAGTGGCGGCGGCTGGCGTGGCGTTCTCGTCGCTTGAGGCGCCGACCAAGGCGGCTGCCGCCGCTACGCCCAATATGCCGGCAACGATAGCTGCCGTGGATACCGCGCCCACTGCCGGCAGCACCACGCCTTGCGCAACCTGACCGGCGATGCCCGTGTCCTCGGGCGGAGTGGCCGTGGTCGGCTTCGGTGGTGGCTGCGTCGGCGGCGGCGTCGGCTCCGGTGCTTGCGCAGGTTGCGCGATCTGGACAGGGAACCGCATGTCCTGCGGGATCACTGGCACCGCATGGCAGAGAAGCGCGAGGAACAGTACGGCTTGCCTCTTCACCTCACTCCTTTCCTTAGCGACGAGACAAGATACCAAAATGACGCAGAAAGCAGCGCCTCACCTAGGTTCAAGCCGGCAGCATAAATAAAAAAGGGCGGCCGCCGCCGCCCTTTTCCTCCAACGAGGATTGGTTAAACCATCAGCGGCACGATGAGCAGCGCCACGATGTTGATGATCTTGATGAGTGGGTTGACCGCCGGGCCGGCGGTGTCCTTGTACGGGTCCCCGACCGTGTCGCCGGTGACCGCCGCCTTGTGCGCCTCGGAGCCCTTGCCGCCGTAGTGGCCGTCTTCGATGTATTTCTTGGCGTTATCCCACGCGCCGCCGCCGGTGCACATCGAGATGGCGACGAAGAGGCCGGTGACGATGGTACCCATCAGCACGCCGCCGAGCGCCTGCGGCCCGAGGAGCAGGCCGACGAGGATCGGCACAAGGACCGGCAGAAGCGACGGGATCATCATTTCGCGGATCGCGGCCCGCGTGAGCATGTCCACTGCGCGGCCATATTCCGGCTTCGCGGTGCCTTGCATGATGCCCGGGATCTCCTTGAACTGCCGGCGCACTTCCACCACGACCGCGCCCGCCGCGCGCCCGACCGCTTCCATCGCCATCGCGCCGAAGAGGTACGGCACCATGCCGCCGATGAACAGGCCGATGATCACCATGTGATTGGAGAGATCGAAGGTGAACGACCTGCCTGCGGCCTCGAGCGCGTGCGTGTAGTCGGCAAAGAGCACGAGGGCGGCGAGGCCGGCCGAGCCGATGGCGTAGCCCTTGGTCACCGCCTTGGTGGTGTTGCCGACCGCGTCTAGCGGATCGGTGATGTCGCGCACGGAATCGGGCAGGTCCGCCATCTCGGCGATGCCGCCGGCGTTGTCGGTGATCGGCCCGTAGGCGTCGAGCGCGACGATGATGCCGGCCATGGAGAGCATCGACGTGGCGGCGATGGCGATGCCGTAGAGGCCCGCGAGCCAGTAGGAAGCGCCGATCGCCACGCAAACCGCGAGAACCGGCCAGGCTGTCGAGCGCATCGACACGCCGATGCCGGCAATGATGTTGGTCGCGTGGCCGGTCTGGCTGGCCGCGGCGACGTGCTGCACCGGCTTGAAGTCGGTGCCGGTGTAGTACTCCGTGATCCAGACCAGGAAGCCGGTGAGGGCCATGCCGACGAAGGCGGTGCCCCACAGGTGCCACACGGTGATCTGCTGCATGCGGCCCGCGATTTCGAAGGGGACGGTTTTCACCACGTCGCCCATCACGATGAACGTGATCGGAATGAACGCGATCAGCGCCACCACCCCGGCGACGATCAGGCCCTTGTACAGCGCCGGCATCACGTTCTTGTCGCCCGGGCGCGCCTTGACGAACCACGTGCCGATGATGGACGCGATGATGGCGAAGCCGCCGATGGTGAGCGGATAGATGGCCGCCGCAGGCGAGGTGGTCTTTACCATCAGCGCACCGAGGATCATGGTCGCGATGATGGTCACGGCGTAAGTCTCGAACAGGTCTGCCGCCATGCCGGCGCAGTCGCCGACGTTGTCGCCCACGTTGTCCGCGATCACCGCGGGGTTGCGCGGATCGTCTTCCGGGATGCCGGCCTCGACCTTGCCGACGAGATCCGCGCCTACGTCCGCGCCTTTCGTGAAGATGCCGCCGCCAAGGCGCGCGAAGATCGAGATCAGCGACCCGCCGAAGCCCAGGCCGATGAGCGGATGCATGATCTGCGACAGGTTCGACTTGTCGTTCGCATTGGCATAGAGCAAGCCGAAGTAGCCGGCCACGCCGAGCAGTCCGAGGCCGACGACCAGAAGGCCAGTGATGGCGCCGCCGTTGAACGCCACCTGCAGCGCTTCGTTCAGCCCGACACGCGCGGCTTCCGCCGTGCGCACGTTGGCGCGCACCGAGACGTTCATGCCGATGATGCCGCAGGCGCCCGAGAGCAGCGCACCGATGAGAAAGCCGAAGGCCGTGGGCCAGCCGAGCTTGGGGATGAAGCCGATGGCGAGGAACAGCACCACACCCACGATCGCGATGGCGGTGTACTGGCGCTTGAGATAGGCGATCGCTCCTTCGCGCACCGCGGCGGAGATTTCGCGCATGCGCTCGTTGCCCTCGGGCAGGCGCAGGATGCGCGTGATCTGCCACACGCCGTAGAGGATTGCGAGGATCGCGCAGCCGAGCGCGAATAGGAGGCCGCCAGTCATAGTCTTGTTCTCCCCTTGAAGTTACGCTTTACTGCCTGAAGGTACGCTTTAACCGCCGAAAAACAGGGGCGGATTTTATCAGGTCAGCGCAGCGAAAACGCGCCGCGTAATCTCGTCCACGCCGCCCTGCCCGGAAATTTTGCGGTACTTGGGCGCGCGCGCATCACCCGTCTTGGCCCAGCTTCCGTAGTAGTCGACGAGCGGGCGCGTCTGCAAGCGATAGACCTCGAGGCGCTTCTTCACCGTCTCCTCGCGGTCGTCGTCGCGCAGGATGAGCGCCTCGCCCGTGGCGTCGTCCTTGCCATCGGCCTTCGGCGGATTGAATTTCACGTGATAGGTGCGCCCCGAAGCCGGATGCACCCGGCGGCCGCTCATGCGCCCGATGATCTCGTCATCCGGCACGTCGATCTCGAGCACGCAGTCGATGGCGACGCCGGCCTTCTTGAGCGCTTCCGCCTGCGGGATGGTGCGCGGAAAGCCGTCGAACAGATAGCCGCGGGCGCAGTCGGGCCCCTTCAAGCGCTCCTGCACGAGGCCGATGATGAGGTCGTCGGAAACGAGCTGGCCCGAGTCCATGACCTTCTTCGCCGCCACGCCCAGTGGCGTACCGGCCTTGACGGCGGCGCGCAGCATGTCGCCGGTGGAGATCTGCGGGATGGCGAACTTCTCGCGGATGAAGTTCGCCTGGGTCCCCTTGCCGGCCCCGGGCGGCCCGAGAAGTATCAATCTCATCGCAGCATTCTAAGCACAGCGTCCAGATCCTGAGGCGTGTCCACCCCGGGCGGGATGTCGGTTTCGCTGACGACGACGGCGATGCGGTGGCCGTGCCACAGGGCGCGCAGCTGCTCCAGCGCCTCCGCCTTCTCGAGCGGCGCCGGAGCGAGCGATGCATAGCGGCGCAGGAATCCGACCCGGTACGCATAGATGCCGGCGTGGCGGTAGCAGACCGCGTCGCCCTCGCGCGGATACGGAATGCGCGAGCGCGAGAAATAGAGCGCATAGCCCTTCGCATCGAGGACGACTTTCACGACGTTCGGATTGTCGAGCGAGGCCGCATCGTGGATCGCATGGCAGGCCGTCGCCATGTCGGCATCGCCGAGTCGCTCGGCGACCTGGCGGATGAGTCCCGGCGAGATCAGCGGCTCATCGCCCTGCACGTTGACCACGATGTCCCGGTCACCGAGTCCCACTCGCTCGGCGGCCTCGGCGATCCGGTCGGTCCCCGACGGATGATCGGCTCGCGTCATCACTACGGCGAAGCCCTGCGCGCGAACGGCCGTCGCGATGCGTTCGTCATCGGTTGCCACGTGCACGCCGGCGGCGCCGCTCTGTGCGGCGCGCTCGCACACGCGCACCACCATCGGCTTGCCTGCGAGATCGACAAGCGGCTTGCCCGGGAAACGCGTGGACGCGTATCGCGCCGGGATAATGACGGTAAAGCTCACCCCAGTTCTTCTTCGGGCGGGAGCTTGCGCGCCTCCTCCTCGAGCATCACGGGAATGCCGTCCTTCACCGGGTAGCCGAGACGATCGGCTTTGCACACCAGCTCGTCGGCGGTCTTGCGATAGACGAGCTTGCCCTTGCAGAGCGGGCACACCAGGATTTCAAGCAGCCTTGGATCGACGGCGGAACCCATCCAGCCTCCCTGAGAGCCAATCGCCGAACGCCGGGTCGAGCTGCGCCGTGACCGGCAGCACCCACCAATTGGCACGCGCAGCGCGGCGCAATTTTACCGCGTCCTTCTCGGTCATCAGCACCGGCGCGTCGTCGCCGAACTCGAGGTCCCGCGGCGCGAATGGATGGTGGTCGGGGAACGGATGCGGCACGACCTTGAGGCCGAGGCGCGTGAGGTGAAGGAAGAAGCGGTTGGGCTCGCCGATGCCGGCAACGGCGTGCACCTTCTGGCCCGCAAAGGCGCTCGCCGCCTGCCGATCCGCCGCGTCCGTCATGCGATGCAGCGTGTCGCCCTCGAGCTTCATCGCATGGCCCTTGATGGCCGCCCCATGCGCGACGATCGCGTCTACGGAACGCAGGCGCGACACCGGCTCGCGCAGCGGCCCGGCTGGGAACATGAAGCCGTTTCCGAAAGAGCCCACCACCGCGATTTCGACATCCCGGCGCAGCGCGTAATGCTGCAAGCCATCGTCGAGGAGCAAGACATCGACGTCGGGATGCGCATCGCGCAGCGCGCGGCTCACCGCGATGCGGTCGGCACCGACCCACACCGGGCAGCCGCTGCGCCGCGAAAGCAGGATCGGCTCGTCGCCCACCTCGGCGGCGTCATCCGCGATCGTTGCCGCGCGCGGGCCGGCAATGCGCGCGCCATAGCCGCGCGACACGATGGCCGGTGTCCATCCTTTGCGCTTCAGGTGCTCGGCGATCCAGAGCACGAGCGGGGTCTTGCCGCTGCCGCCCGCCACGACATTGCCGACGACGATCACGGGGATGCCGGGATGCGCGCTGGGCAGCGCGCGAACCTTGTACAGGATCCGGCGCACGCCGACCGCGAGGCGAAACAAAAGGCTGATCGGCCAGAGCAGCCAGGCAAGCGCGCCCCGGCTCTTCCAGTGCTTCACTACTTGGCGGACTGGGTCGTGAAGGTGATCTGCGTAAGGCCGGCGACGCGCGCGGCTTCCATCACCCGCACGACGGCCTGGTGGGTCGCCGTCGCGTCCGCGCTGATGACGACGACGGGCTCCTTGGCCGCGCTCGCCGCGCGCCTCATCTCGTCGGCGAGCTGCTCGACGCTGCGGAACACGATTGGACGGCGGTTGATGACGTACTGGCCCTGGTTGTTGACGAGGACGGCGACCTCGTTGGTGCGCTCGAGCTGCTTGTCGGCATCGGCCGTGGGCAGATTGATCTGCAGCTCCGCATATTTGTTGTACGTGGTGGTGATCATGAGGAAGATCAGGATCACCATCATCACGTCGATGAGCGGCACGAGGTTGATCTCGAGTGGCTCTTTCTCGCGACCTCTCTGAAAGTTCATGCGCTGCCGTTGTGGGTCATGCCCTGAGGGGCGGCGGGTAGTCGGCGCGCTCGCCATGGAGCACGTCGATCAGCTTGGACGCAGCGATCTCCATCTCCACCACGAAGGTGTCCACCTTGTTCTTGTAATGCCGGTAGAAGATAAGCGAGGGAATCGCGATGGCGATGCCGAAGGCGGTGTTATAGAGCGCGATCGAGATGCCGTGCGCGAGCTGCTGGGGATTGGTGCCCGTCGGCGACTGCGAGCCGAAGATCTCGATCATGCCGATCACCGTACCGAAGAGGCCAAGGAGCGGGGATGCGGTGGCAATGGTGCCTAGCGTGGTGAGGAAGCGCTCGAGGTCGTGCGCCACCGCGCGCCCGGCCTCCTCGATGGCTTCCTTCATGACGGTGCGCGAGCTTTTATGGTTGCGCAGGCCCGCGGCGAGGACGGCTCCGAGCGGCGAATCCTTGGCGAGGCGCGAGACGACCTCCTCGGAAACGCCTTGGCGGCGGTAGACCTCGACGACCTGGTCGAAAAGGCGTGGCGGGATGATTTTTCCCGAGCGCAGCGAAAGGGCGCGCTCGATGATCAGGGCGACGGCGATGACGGAAGCGGCGAGGAGGAACCAGATGGGCCAGCCGGCGGCCTGCAGTATGGCGAGCAACGCTTATCCTTATAGTTTTCGGTTGCGGCGCGCGTGACTTTAAGGCAAATCCGCGCGCCGGATCAAGTTACCGCAGCGCAACAAAACGACACGGCTCGTCGATCTTCAACGCCAGGCTGTAGTGGATTTTGTGATATCCACAAAAACTTGTGGACAAGTTTGTGGATTATCTCTGAATAGCCGGATCGCTCGTAGTTAAACAGGCGTCGGAGACGGTCACGATCAAAAATTGAGCAGTGTTTTGCTCCGGTAAAACATGCGCTTACCCGAAAGAATGGGCCTCCGCACCGGATCGGCCGCGCGATTTGGCCCCGAGGTCACTGCGTGTGGATAGTGTAGGCTCGCCTCGCTTCCTGCTGACACCATGCTGAATGAATTCCAGCGTCCGACGCTCACCATCTCTGAATTGTTGCGCAGCGTTCGCGACACGCTGGAAAGGCGCTTTCCGCTGCTCTGGGTGCGCGGCGAGCTGTCGAACCTCAGCCGGGCGCCTTCGGGCCATCGTTACTTCACCCTGAAGGACCGCGGCGCCCAGGTCGACTGCGTCATGTTTCGCAGCCGCGCAGCGGCTTTGGAAGTGGAATTGCGCGAAGGCATGCAGGTCGAGGCGCGGGTGCTGGTCAGCCTCTACGAGCCGCGCGGGCGCTTCCAGCTGACGGTCGAGGCCCTGCGGCCGGCAGGCTTGGGTCCCCTTTATGAGCGGTTCCTGAAGCTAAAGGAGAAGTTGGAGCGCGAGGGACTGTTCGACCCCGCCGCAAAGCGCGAGCTGCCGCCCTATCCGCGGTGTATCGGCGTGGTGACTTCGCTCGCAGCGGCAGCTTTGCGCGACGTGCTGACCACGCTCGCTCGCCGTAACCCGGCGGTGCAGGTCATCGTCTATCCCGCGCCCGTGCAGGGCGAAGGCGCCGCCGAACGCCTCGCCGCCGCGCTCGCCCGGGCAAACCGGCGCGCCGAATGCGAGGTGCTGCTGCTCGTGCGCGGCGGTGGCTCGATCGAGGACCTGTGGCAGTTCAATGAAGAGAGCGTGGCGCGCGCCATCCGCGCCTCGCGCATCCCGGTAGTCGTCGGTGTCGGCCACGAAAGCGACTTCACCATCGCGGACTTCGCTGCCGACCGGCGCGCGCCGACGCCGACCGCGGCCGCAGAGCTTGCCACCCCGTCGCGCGATGAAATGCTCGCCCGCCTTGCCGAATGCGGCCGCTGCCTGTCGCGCGAGATGCGCCGGCGGCTGCAGTACGCCATGCAGGCGCTCGATGGCGCCGCGCGGCGCCTCGTGCATCCCGCGGAGCGACTGCGTAACGCGCAAGTCTCGGTGGTGCAGCTGCGCGCGCGGCTCGCCCTCGCCTTCGGTAATCGCGTGCACCGCTGCATGGCCGCGATCGAGCGGCTGCAAGCTTCGCTCGGCGGCCTGGACCCCACCGCAGTGCTCGCGCGCGGATACAGCATCACGCGCACGGCCGACGGCGCGGTCCTGCGCGACGCTTCGCAGGCGCGCGAGGGCGAACGGATGTCGACCACGCTGGCGCGCGGCCGTATCGAGAGCCAGGTGCTGAAAAAAGAAAACCTATAATCGCCGCATGGCCCATCGTCTGTCGAAGATCACTACCCGGACCGGCGATCGCGGCGAAACCGGGCTGGGCAATGGCGCACGCGTACCGAAGGCAAGCCTGCGCGTGCATGCCCTCGGCGATATCGACGAGCTGAATAGCGCAATCGGCGTGCTGCTCGCCGAGGACGTGCCCACCGAGATCGCCGAAGCCCTCGGCCACGTGCAGCACGACCTCTTCGACCTCGGCGGCGAGACCAGCATTCCCGGCCATGCCATGCTCGGCGATGCGCAGGTCGATCGCCTCGAAGCGTGCGTCGAGTCGTGGAATGCCGAGCTCGCGCCGCTGAAGGAATTCATCCTTCCGGGCGGCACGCGCGCCGCGGCTGCCGCGCACCTCGCGCGCACGGTCTGCCGCCGCGCGGAGCGCAGCCTGGTGGCCCTCGCGGAGCGCGAGAAGGTCAACGAGCCGGCGCTGCGCTACCTGAATCGCCTCTCGGACCTGCTGTTCATCGCGGGGCGAAGGCTGAACCGCCATGGCGGTCGCGGCGATGTGCAATGGCGCCACGAACGGAAGAAGACATGAGGCCCGAAGACGAGCTGACGCCGCGCCATCGCGTGCTCATCGTCGATGACGACGAGATGATGCGCCTGCTGCTCGCACGCATGCTGACGGACGAGCTGCAGGTCGAGGCGCAGCTTGCCGGGACCTGCGAGCAGGCGGTCAAGCTTGCCGGCAACTACGCCTACGACGCAATCCTGCTCGACCTGCTGATGCCGGGCATCGGCGGCCTGGGCGTGCTCGCCGCGGTGCGCGCCGCCTCGCCGAATGCCAATACGCCGGTGATCATCGTCTCGGTGGTCACCGACGACGAGACCGTGAAGCGCTGCATGGAAGGCGGCGCCAGCGCCTACCACGTGAAGCCGATCCGCCGCGCGGAGCTCACTTCCATCGTGAAAGCACAGCTCGCTGGTCGCGGCAAGCCCAAACCCCCGGGAAAATGAGCGGAAAGTAATCATGGCCGAGATCAAGATCAGCAACGTCGACGCGCTGGGCAAGCCGCTCGGCCAGTACTCGCACATGACGCGCGTGCGCGCGTCGGAATATCTGTTCATCGCCGGCATGCTCGCGCCCGGCGAAACCTTCGATGCCCAGTGCGCAGGCGTCTTCGCCATGGTCGAGCAGGCGCTGAAGTCTGCTGGCGCCGGGTGGAGCAACGTCGTGCAATTCACGACTTACCTCGTGCACTCGCAGGACATCCCGAGGTTCATGCAATATCGGCTGCGCGAGTTTCCGCGCTTCTTCCCAAGCGGCGCCTACCCGCCGAATACGCTCCTCATGGTCGACCGCTTGGTCCAGGAGCAGTTCCTGGTCGAGGTGCAGACCATTGCTGCCCTTTAACCTACAGGTCTAGTCGACGCTAGCGCCGGAGCGCTTGACCAGCGCGGCGTAGAGCTTTCTTTCGCGCTCGACGAACGCCGTGAACTCCGCGGGCGTGCGCAGCGCGGGCACCTCGGAGCCCATGCTCCGCCAGCGTTCCACGATGTCCGGCGACTGCAACGCCTTCGACGCCTCCGCAGCCAGCCGGTCCACCACCGGTTGCGGCGTTTTGGCAGGCGCCATCAGCCCCCACCACGTCGTCATGTCGAAGCCCTTCAGCCCGGACTCGTCCAGCGTAGGCAGGTCGGGAACGAAGCCCGAGCGGCGCAGCGTCGTGACGGCAAGTGCCCGCACCTTCGCGGCCTGGATGTGGGGCAGCGCGCTCGCCAGGTTGTCGAACATGAGCTGCACACGCCCGGCGAGCAAATCGGCGACGGCCGGCGCCGAGCCCTTGTACGGGATGTGGACCATGTAGGTGCCCGTCATTTGCTTGAACAGCTCGCCCGCAAGGTGGCCCGTTGAGCCGGTGGAGCCGGACGCGAAGTCGAGCTTGCCGGGTTGCGCCTTCGCAAGACGGATCAGATCCGCCACGCTGCGCGCGGGCAGCTCCGCGTTGACCACCAGGACGTTCGGCACCTGGATGAGGAGCGCGACATGCCGGAAATCGCGCACCGGGTCGTACGGCAGCTTCGGGTACAGCGCGGGGTTGATCGCGTGGGTGGCGATGGCGCCCATGACGAGCGTGTAGCCGTCGGGCGCGCTCTTCGCCACGAAATCGGCCCCGATATTGCCGCCGGCGCCAGGCTTGTTTTCGACGACGACGCTTTGACCGAGGCCCTGCTGCAGCTTCGGGGCAATGAGCCGCGCGGAGAGGTCCACGGGGCCGCCGGGGGCGTAGGGCACCACCAGATGGAGCGGCCGCGCGGGCCAATCCTGGGCGTTCACGCAGCCGCTCGCGCCGAGCGCGAGCGCTGCGAGAATCGACTTAGCCTTCTTCGACGAAGACCTCTTCGCGCTTCTTGCGGATCGCGGGCAGCGCCACGATCACGAGAAGGATGGCCGACGCAATGATGAAGCCCGCGCTGATCGGCTTGGTGAGGAACACCGTCGGGTCACCGCGCGAGAGCAGCATGGCGCGCCGGAGGTTCTCCTCCATCAACGGCCCGAGGATGAAGCCGAGGATCATCGGCGCCGGCTCGCATTCGAGCTTTACGCAGATGTAGCCGAGCACGCCAAAGATCGCCATGATCAGCACGTCGAACGCATTGTTGGACAGGCTGAACACGCCGATCGACATGAACACCAGGATCGACGGGAAGAGGTAGCGGTACGGCACGGTGAGGAGCTTCACCCACATGCCGATCAGCGGCAGGTTCAGGATCACGAGCATCGCGTTGCCGATCCACATCGACGCGATCAGGCCCCAGAAGAGCTCGGGCTTCTCGTTCATTACCTGCGGACCGGGAGCGATGCCCTGGATCATGAGCGCGCCGATCATCAGCGCCATCACCGCGTTCGACGGGATGCCCAGCGTCAGCATCGGAATGAAGGAGGTCTGGGCGCCTGCGTTGTTGGCCGATTCCGGCCCTGCCACGCCCTCGATCGCACCTTTGCCGAACCTCTCGGGATGCTTGGAGAGCTTCTTCTCCAGCGTGTAGGCACCGAAGGACGAGAGCAGCGCGCCGCCGCCGGGCAGGATGCCGAGCATGGAGCCCAGCGCCGTGCCGCGCAGCACCGATGCCCAGGAGTCCTTCAGGTCCTGCTTGGTGGGATAGAGGTGCGTGACCTTGCTCGTGAAGATCTCGCGCTTGTCCTTGAGCTCGAGGTTGGCGATGATCTCCGCCGTGCCGAACATGCCCATGGCGACGATGACGAAGCCGATGCCATCCGACAGTTCCGGCACGCCGAAGGTGAAACGCAGCACGCCCGAGTTGACGTCGGTGCCGACCAGCCCGAAGAGCAGGCCCCAGACCACCATGGCGATCGCCTTGATGAGCGAGCCGTGCGCGAGCACCGTCGCGGCGATCAGGCCGAACACCATGAGCGAGAAG
>DATLDY010000102.1:0-48714 GCA_035525655.1 Burkholderiales bacterium | reverse complement strand
AGCTCCGCGACGCCGGCCTGATAGGCGGTGAACTCGAGCGCGGCCCGGCCGTCGTCGCCGTGAATTCGCATCGCGTGCACTGGGGCCGCTCGCGCGGCAATGGAATCCCACACTCCGAGACGGCGCAGGAACTCGACGTTGCCGGGACTAAGGGCATATACGCGCACGTCGAAGCCATCGCCCTGAACCGGCTCTGGCGCCAGGCCGACGAGCGCCACATTCAGCCCGGGAAGCGCGCGTACGAGGCTTGTGCCGACCGGGCCGCCCCCGACGACCACAAGATCGACCCTGCCCGGGTTTATAATGCCTTCCCTTGACGTGGCGAATTAGCTCAGCTGGTTAGAGCAGCGGAATCATAATCCGTTTGTCCGGGGTTCGAGTCCCTGATTCGCCACCATTTCCCCCCTTTGCGGCCCGCATGAGAGCGCTCCTCCTCATTACCATTTTCTTCGCGAGCGCCGCCGCCGCGCAATTGCGCACGATTCCCGGCGATGCCGCGCGCGCCGAGATCCGCCACGTGGCCGAGAACATCGTCGAGCTGAATGGCCAGCGCGAGCAGCTCTCGCCCGGCGCCACGATCCGCGACGAGGCGAACCGCATCATCGTGCCCTCCGCCGTGCCCTCCGGCGCGCTCGTCAAGTACGCGCGCGACGGCGTGGGTGCCGTGCACCGCGTATGGATCCTCTCGCCGCAAGAGGCAGACGCCGAGGCCCAGCGCCCGCGATGAGCAAGCTCTTCCTGCGCACCTTCGGCTGCCAGATGAACGAGTACGACTCGGACAAGATCGCCGACGTGATGCGCGCGGCGAAAAACATGGAGCGCGCCGAACGTGCCGAAGACGCCGACGTCATCGTCTTCAACACCTGCTCGGTGCGCGAAAAGGCGCAGGAGAAGGTCTTCGCCGATCTCGGGCGCGTGCGCCACCTGAAGCGCGACAAGCCCGGCCTGATGATCGCCGTCGGCGGCTGCGTCGCCAGCCAGGAAGGCGCGGCGATCATCGAGCGCTCGCCATTCGTGGACGTGGTATTCGGGCCGCAAACGCTCCATCGCCTGCCGCAGCTCCTCGAGCGCCGGCGCGAGACCGGCCAGCCGCAGGTCGACATCAGCTTCCCCGGCATCGAGAAATTCGACGCGCTGCCGGAGGCGCGCGTCGAGCGCGCGCGCGCATTCGTGTCGATCATGGAGGGCTGCAGCAAGTACTGCAGCTTCTGCGTCGTGCCCTACACGCGCGGCGCGGAAGTCTCACGGGCCTTCGCCGACGTGTTCACCGAGATCGGATCGCTCGTGCGCCAGGGGGTCCGCGAAGTAACGCTGCTCGGACAGAACGTCAACGCGTGGCGCGCGAGCATCGCCGGAAAGGATGCCGACTTCGCCGAGCTGCTCGCCTTCGTGAGCGAAGTGGAAGGCCTCGAACGCATTCGCTACACGACCTCGCATCCGCGGGAGTTCACGCAGCGCCTGATCGACGCACATGCTGCGCTGCCGAAGCTCGCCCCGCACGTGCACCTGCCCGTGCAGTCGGGTTCGGACAGGATCCTGGCGGCGATGAAGCGCGGCTACACCGCCCTCGAGTACCGGTCCATCGTGCGTCGCCTGCGCCGCGCCCGCCCGGACGTCAGCGTGAGCTCGGACTTCATCATCGGCTTTCCCGGCGAAACCGACGCCGATTTCGACGCGACGCTGAAGCTGGCAGCCGAGCTCGAGCTGGACGATTCGTACAGCTTTATCTACAGCCCGCGGCCTGGCACACCTGCCGCGGAGCTGCCCGACGACCTAGCGGCCGGCATCAAGAGCGAGCGGCTGCAGCGGTTGCAGAAACAGATTCAGCTGCAAGCAAATGCCATAGCCGAGCGGATGGTCGGCAGCACGCAGCGTGTGCTCGTCGAGAGCGTCTCGGCTCGCACAGACCAGGAGCTTGCAGGGCGCACCGGCAACAATCGCATCGTCAATTTTCCGGGCGCAGCGGATCTCATCGATCGCTTCGTCGACGTGCGGATCACCGCATGCCGCGCGCATTCGCTAAGGGGTGAGCTCGCAAAATGAGCCTCGGATGAGGGCCAAGCCCGTCGAGGTGCGGCTCGACCCGGTCGACAACCAGCGGCTCGCGCGCTTGTGCGGAGCGCTGGACGAGAACCTGCGGCAGATCGAATCGGCACTGGATGTGACGATCGCGCGGCGCGGCTCGCGCTTCACCGTGCGCGGCGACCAGGCCCAGCGCGCCGCGCAGGCGCTCGAGCATTTCTACGACCGCGCGACCGGCGACCTGACGCTCGACGACATGCAGCTCGGCCTCGCCGAGCTGCGGCAGGACAAGAAAGCGGCCGCGGAAGGACCGCAGCTCCTCACGCGGCGCCCGGACCTGCATGGGCGCACCCCGCACCAGATCGAGTACATCGAGAACATCCTCGCGCACGATGTGACGTTCGGCATCGGGCCGGCGGGAACCGGCAAGACGTATCTCGCCGTCGCATGCGGCGTCGATGCCCTCGAGCGCGACAAGGTGAAGCGCATCGTTCTCGTGCGGCCCGCAGTCGAAGCCGGCGAGCGCCTCGGCTTCCTGCCGGGCGACCTTGCGCAAAAAGTCGATCCGTATCTGCGCCCGCTGTACGACGCGCTCTTCGATCTCATGGGATTCGAGAAGACAGGCAAGCTGCTGGAGCGCGGCACGATAGAGCTTGCGCCGCTCGCCTACATGCGCGGGCGCACGCTCAACCATGCGTTCATCATCCTCGATGAAGCGCAGAACACTACGCCGGAGCAGATGAAGATGTTCCTGACGCGCATCGGCTTCGGCGCCAAGGCCGTGGTGAACGGCGACGTGACGCAGATCGACCTGCCGCGCGGCCAGAAGAGCGGCCTGATCGAATCGCGGCGCATCCTGACCGATGTGCGCGGCATCGCCTTCACCCAGTTCGGCGCGCAGGACGTCGTGCGCCATCCCCTGGTCGCGCGCATCATCGAGGCCTATGACAAAGCCGCGGACGCCTCCGCGCCGCAGGAATAGCATCGTCGTCCAGTACGGCGCGCCTCGCCGGGGCGTGCCGGCTGCAAATGCATTGCGCGCCTGGGCCCGCAGCGCCGGGCGCCTCGAGGTCACGATACGGGTCGTCGGCGCGCGCGAGGGCCGTGCACTCAATCGCCGCTATCGCAAGCGCGACTACGCCACCAACGTACTGAGCTTTCCGTACGGCGACGCCGGAGACATCGTGCTGTGCCATCCCGTGGTCGCGCGCGAAGCGCGGGAGCAGGGAAAAAGCATACGCGCGCACTACGCGCACCTCGTCGTGCACGGCGTGCTGCACCTGCGCGGCTATGCCCACGGCAGGCGTATGGAGGAGCATGAGATCCGCCTCGTTCGCCGCGCCGGGTTTCGTAATCCTTACACTGTAGAATCCGGCCGCACGGCATGAACGATCCCGCGCGCCCCAGCCTGCTCGAGCGCCTCTCCGCGCTGCTGATGCGCGAGCCGAGCGACCGCGAGCAGCTGCAGCAGCTCCTGCGCTCCGCTTACTCGCGCAACCTCCTCGATGCCGACGCCCTGTCGATCATCGAAGGCGCGCTCAACGTGTCCGAGATGCAGGTGCGCGACATCATGATCCCGCGCGCGCAGGTCGACTTCATCGACATCCACGAGCCGATCGAGAGCTTCATCCCCCAGGTCATGGCGACCGCGCATTCGCGCTTTCCGGTGATCGACCAGAACCGCGACGACGTCATCGGCGTCCTGCTCGCCAAGGACCTGCTGCGGCACTACGCCGGCGAGGAGGAGTTCAACGTGCGCGAAATGCTGCGCCCCGCCGTGTTCGTGCCGGAGGCAAAGCGCCTGAACGTGCTGCTGCGCGAATTCCGCGCGAGCCGCAACCACATGGCGATCGTGGTGGACGAGTACGGCGGCGTGTCGGGCCTTGTCACGATCGAGGACGTGCTGGAGCAGATCGTCGGCGAGATCGAGGACGAGTACGACTTCGACGAAGCCTCCGACAACATCATTCCCGAGCCCGGCGGGCGCTTTCGCGTCAAGGCGCTCACGCAGATCGCGGACTTCAATGCCGCTTTCAGCACGCAGTTTTCCGACGAGCTCGCCGATACCGTGGGCGGCATGGTGATCGCGCAGCTGGGCCGCCTGCCCAAGCGCGGCGAGGCGGTCGTGATCGAGGGCCTGCGCTTCCAGGTGCTGCGCGCCGACAGCCGGCGCGTCTATACGCTGCTCGTCGACAAGCCCAAAGACGCGCGATAGAAGCCGCGCAGCGCGGCAATTTGCTTGTCGACGCTGAACACGCGCTCGGCCTTGAGGCGCGCGTTGCGACTCAGCTCGGCAAGGCGCTCGGCATCGAGGGCGAGGAACCAGTCGATTGCAGCGGCCACGCCTTCGGCGTCGCCGCACTCCACCAGCCGGCCGTTGAGCTCGTCGTCCACGTTCTCCACGAGGCCGGCATAGTTCGAGCTGATGAGCGGCTTGCCCATCGCCATCAGCTCGCGCGCGGCGAAAGAGATGGCCTCGATCGCCTCGCTGAGAAGGAAGCCGACATCGATCACGGACAGGTAGCCGCGGGGATCGGGCGCATGCTGCACGTAATGCAGGTTGTCCAGGCCGAGCTCGCTCCCCAGGCGCCTGCTCTGCGCCACCTCTTGATCGTTGCCGCGCAGGAGGATCCTGAATGCCCGGCGCGGGCCGCGCCGCTTGACGAGCGCCGCGCCGCGCAGGAAAAGGTCCGTGCGCTTGTGCGCGCCCATGCCCGCGTGCGAGCCGAAGACGAAATCCGCCGCGTCGAGGCCGAGCTGCTGCAAGCTCGCCGGATCTTTCGCACGCGGCGTCCAGAAATTGACGTCCACGCCGTTGGGCACCACCAGCGCGTTCGGCGGGCGCAACGACGGCTCGACCCACGACATGTTCTTCGCGCTATGGCTCACATAGAGGTGTCCGCGAATCACCTTCAGGTACGCCCACCGGTTGTAGGCGTTGTCCGGAATGTTGCGCACCGCATGATGGGTGCGCACGCATGGCACGCCGCGCCCGTAAAGCGCCTTCCATAGCACGACGATGTTCTGGTCGCGCGAGCCGTTGGCGTGGACGAGGTCCGGACGCCACTCGGCGGCGATGCGCTCGAAGCGGCGCACGGCGCCCGGCATCCGCGGGATCTCCTTGAAGTGCCCGGGGTAATCGCAGGCAAACGTGGTCACGCCGAGCGCACGGCTTGCGGTCCAGACCGCGGAGCCTTCGGGCGCCGCGACGCCGAACTCGAAGTCCTTGCGCAGGTCGCTTTGCAGGAGCGTCTGGATATAGCGCGCATGCCCGCCGCCGCCGCCGCGGTGCGGATGGAAATTGGTGAGCAGGATTCTTTTCAAGTGGTGTTAACCTTCACCGAGCTTCCGGCAAGGCAGCGATTATCCGCCTGATCCCCTTTCTGCTCGGCTGTGCGTGCGTCGCGGCGTTCGCGCCGGTCGGTTTCTTTCCGCTCGCGCTCGTCGGCCTGGCGGGGCTGATTCACCTGTGGAGCGTCGCGCCGCCGCGGCGTTGCTTCGTGGCCGGGTTCTGGTTCGGCCTTGGCTTCTTCGGCGCCGGCGTCTCGTGGATCTACGTCAGCCTGCACGATATCGGCGGCATGCCGGCGCCGGTCGCCGGCCTCGCGACGCTCATCTTCTGCGCGTTCCTCGCTCTCCTTCCCGCCGCAGCGGGCTGGCTGCAGGCGCGCATTCCTGCCGGCCCAGCCTTGCGCGCGTGCCTCCTCATCCCGGCGTCGCTCACCCTTATGGAGTGGATCCGGTCGTGGATCCTGAGCGGCTTCCCGTGGATCTCTTTCGGCTATGCCACGGTCGGCTGGCCATTGCAGGGATATGGCCCGCTTTGCGGGGTGTTCGGCCTGTCCCTTCTCACCATCTCGCTGGCCGGCATGCTGTGGCTGGCGGTGATGCGCCGGCGCCGCATCGTCTGGGCGAGCGCCATCGTCGCGCTGTTCGTCGTCGGCGAAGGCCTGCGGCATGTCGAATGGACTTCGCCACAAGGCGCGCCTATTAGCGTGGCTCTCCTTCAGGGAAACATCGAGCAGTCGCTGAAATTCGACCCGCAGCGCTACGTGCGCACGCTGGAGACGTACGCCGAGCTTGCCGAGGCGACGCGCGCAAAGCTGATCGTATTCCCGGAGACCGCGGTGCCGCGCTTCCTGGATACGGTAGATCTGCGATACCTCGCGCACCTGGAAAGCATCGCGCGACGCAACGACGGCGACCTGATCCTCGGCGTGCCCACACGCCAACCGCCTGCCCAGTACTACAACACCGCGATCACCCTCGGCACGTCGCGGCCGCAGTCCTATCACAAGGTGCACCTCGTGCCGTTCGGCGAATTCGTGCCGCCGGGCCTCGGCTGGACGCTGCGCCTCGTGAACATCCCGATGTCGGATTTCTCGCGCGGCACGCTGGAGCAGGCGGTGCTCGAGGTTGCCGGCCAGCGCGTGGGGCTCAACATCTGCTACGAGGACGCATTCGGCGACGCCATTGCGCGGCAGCTGCCCGACGCGACCTTGCTCGTCAACATTTCGAACGTCGCGTGGTTCGGCGATTCCCTCGCGCCGGCCCAGCACCTGCAGATCGCACGGCTGCGGGCGATCGAGACCGGCCGCATGTACGTCACTGCGACCAACACCGGCATCACCGCGGCCATCGATCGCGACGGGCGCGTCGTGGCGACGCTGCCGCAGTTCGCCGAAGGCAAGCTCGAAACGACGGCGCAGGGTTACGTGGGCGCGACGCCTTACGTTCGCTGGCGCGACTGGCCGGCAGTG
Organism: Burkholderiales bacterium; assembly: GCA_035525655.1. Lineage (GTDB taxonomy): Bacteria > Pseudomonadota > Gammaproteobacteria > Burkholderiales > SG8-39 > SCGC-AG-212-J23. The sequence goes on along the minus strand of DATLDY010000102.1, from coordinate 41,932 downwards.
CTGCTCGCGCTCGGCGTGCTCGTCGTACTCACGCTCGTCGCCCGGCGCAACCTCAGCCGGTAGAATCCACGGCCTTCATGCTGAGCTTTCAACAACTCATCCTGCGCCTCAACGAATTCTGGGATCGGCAAGGCTGCGTGTTGCTGCAGCCCTACGACATGGAAATGGGCGCCGGTACCTTCCACACCGCTACCTTTTTGCGCGCGATCGGGCCGGAGCCGTGGAATGCCGCCTACGTGCAGCCTTCGCGGCGGCCGAAGGACGGCCGCTACGGCGAGAACCCGAACCGCCTGCAGCACTATTACCAATACCAGGTGGTGCTGAAGCCCTCGCCGGCGGACATCCAGGAGCGCTATCTGCAATCGCTGCTGGCGCTCGGCGTCGATCCGAAGCAGCACGACATCCGCTTCGTCGAGGACGACTGGGAATCGCCGACCCTCGGCGCGTGGGGCCTGGGCTGGGAAGTGTGGCTCGATGGGATGGAGATCACGCAGTTCACGTACTTCCAGGAAGTCGGCAGCCTCTCGTGCAAGCCCGTGCTCGGTGAAATCACCTATGGGCTAGAGCGGCTGGCGATGTACCTGCAGGGCAAGGAGAGCGTGTACGACCTGGTCTGGGTCGACGGCGTCCGGTATGGAGACGTGTACCACCAGAATGAGGTGGAGCAGTCGCGCTACAACTTCGAGCTCGCGAACACCGAGCTCCTGTTCCGCCACTTCGGCGAATACGAGGCCGAAGCGAAACGCTTGATGGAAGCGCAGTGCGTGCTGCCCGCCTACGAGATGGTGCTGCGCTGCTCGCACACCTTCAACCTGCTCGATGCTCGGGGCGCCATCTCCGTCACCGAACGCGCGGCCTACATCGGGCGCGTGCGCGGTCTCGCGCGTGCCATCGCCCAGGCGTACTACGAGTCGCGCGAGCGGCTGGGCTTCCCGCTCGCCGCTGCTGTTAGCGCGGCATCTAGCGCATGACAGGGGGTCCGGCGCTGCTTGTCGAGCTCCTCACCGAGGAGCTGCCGCCGAAATCCCTCCGCGCGCTTTCGGAAACCTTCGCCGAGCGGGTCGCGGGCGCCCTCGCGAAGGCTCAGCTCACCGCGCCCGGCACCGCATTGACGGTCTATGCAACGCCGCGCCGCCTGGCTTTCTCGATACCGGATGTCGCGACAAGCGCGCCGGGGCGCGCGACGGAGGTGACGGGCCCCTCGGCAAAGGCACCGGCTGCGGCGATCGAGGGCTTTGCGCGCAAGCACGGCCTGAAGCGCGAGCAGCTCGAGCAACGCGAAACGCCGAAAGGTGCGGTCGTGCTGGCGCGCGTCCAGGTGAAAGGCGCGACGTTGGACGAGATGCTGGCCCCGGCGGTGGACGAAGCATTGAAGGCGCTGCCGATTCCAAAGCTGATGCGCTGGGGAGCGGGCGACGCTCAGTTCGTGCGGCCGGTTCACGGCCTGGTGATGCTGCACGGCGAGCGCATCGTGCCGGGCAGCATTCTCGGCATGAGCGCCGGGCGGCGGACCGCGGGGCATCGCTTCCTCGGCGAGAAAGCGATCGATATTCGCAGCGCCGAGGAATATGCGTCCCGGCTACAAAAGGACGGCAAGGTCATTGCGCAGTTCGCCGCGCGACGCGCGCATATCGACCAGCAACTGAAAGAAGCCGCGATCCGTGAATCGGGCAGCCTCGGGGGCTATGCCGATCTTCTGGACGAGGTGACCGCGCTCGTCGAATATCCGCGCGTGTACGCCGGCGGGTTCGACGCCGCCTTCCTCGAGGTGCCGCAGGAATGCCTGATCCTGACGATGCGGCAGAACCAGAAATATTTTCCGCTGTTCGACGGGCACGGGCGGCTCCTCGCGCGCTTCCTTATCGTGTCGAACATGCATGCCGACGATCCGAAGCACATCATCGGCGGCAACGAGCGCGTCGTGCGTCCGCGGCTCGAAGACGCGCGCTTCTTCTATAACCAGGACCGCAAGGTGCGCCTGGAGTCGCGTGTCCCGCAGCTCGCCAAGGTGGTCTATCACGGCAAGCTCGGCACACAGCTCGAGCGCATGCAGCGCGTCCGGCTCCTCGCCGGCGAGATCGCGCGCCAGCTGAAGGCGGACGTCGCGCTAACAGAGCGCGCGGCCGAGCTGGCGAAAGCCGATCTCCTCACCGGGATGGTCGGCGAGTTCCCCGAGCTGCAGGGCGTGATGGGCCGTTACTACGCCCTGCACGACGGCGAGCCGCGCGAGGTGGCCGATGCGATCGAGCAGCATTACCGGCCGCGGTTTGCCGGCGACGCACTGCCCGAGAACCTGGTGGCGTGTGCCGCAGCTCTGGCCGACAAGCTCGAAGCGCTGAAAGGGCTGTTCAGCATCGGGCAGGCGCCCACCGGCGAGCGCGATCCGTTCGGCCTGCGCCGCGCCGGTCTTGGCATCGTGCGCATCCTGGTCGAGCGCGAGCTGCCGCTTTCGCTCGATAAGCTCGTCGGTGCGGAAGTGAAAACCTTCATCCTCGAGCGCGCGCGCGGCTACTTTCGCGAGCGCGGTTATTCGGCGAACGAGGTCGAAGCGGTGCTCAGCCTCGCACCCGGGCGGCTGGATCTCATCCCGAAGCAGCTCGAAGCGGTGCGCGCCTTTGCCGCGCTTCCGGAGGCCGAAAGCCTCGCGGCGGCGAACAAGCGCATCGGCAACATCCTGAAGCAGGCCGAGGCCGTGCCGGCCGGGTTCGACACGGCGCTGATGGTGCTGCCGGAGGAGAAGAGCCTCGCCACGAGCTTCGCTCGCCTGCAGCCGGATGTCGATCGCGCATTAGACGCGCTCGATTACACGGGTGCTCTCAAATCCCTCGCTTCCCTGAAAGCGCCGGTCGATGCATTCTTCGACAAGGTGATGGTTATGGACAAGGATCCACGCGTGCGCGCCAACCGCATCGGCTTCCTCGGCAGGCTGCACGGGACGATGAATCGCATCGCCGACCTTTCCAAGCTGGCTACATGAAGCTCGTAATCCTCGATCGCGACGGCACCATCAACCACGACAGTGACCACTACATCAAGTCGCTCGAGGAATGGCGGCCGATCAAGGGCAGCATCGAGGCGATCGCGCGGCTCACCCACGCTGGATACCGTGTCGTCGTCGTGACCAACCAATCCGGCATTTCGCGCGGCCTTTTCACCACGCGCGTGCTGTTCGAGATGCACGAGCACTTGCAGCACCTCGCGGCGCAAGCGGGCGGGCGCGTCGACGCGTTTTTCTTCTGCCCGCACGCCGCGGACGGCGGCTGTGCCTGCCGCAAGCCGGAACCGGGGATGCCGCTGGAAGTGGCGCGGCGCTTCAACGTCTCGCTGAAGGATGTCCATATGGTGGGAGACGCGCTGAAGGATGTTCAGGCCGCCGCGGCGGCCGGCGCGCGGCCGGTGCTCGTCCTGACAGGCAAGGGAAAGAAGACGCGCGAGGAAGGCAACCTGCCGCCCGGCACGCAGGTTTTCCCCGACCTCGCCGCCTTCGCCGAGCACCTGGCCCCATGACATGGCTGCGCTCGGGCGCCTTCGCACTGGCGCTCGTGCTGATCACGCCGCCCTATGCGCTGCTGGCGCTTGCGACCTTTCCACTGCCGCGCATGGCGCGATACCGGATCATCGCCGGCTGGTCGCGCATCAGCATCTGGCTCGCCAAATCGATACTGGGCATCCACTGGCGCGTGGAAGGCGCGGAGCACCTGCCCTCGCGGCCGGCAGTGATCCTGTCCAAGCACCAGTCGGCATGGGAGACGATGGCGTTCCAGGTCATCTTTCCGCCGCAGGTGCACGTGTTGAAACGGGAACTTCTCTGGATCCCATTCTTCGGCTGGGGCCTTGCGCTGATGAGCCCGATCGCGATCGATCGATCGCGCGGCGTCGCGGCGCTGCGCGCGATCGCACGACGCGGGCGCGAGCGCCTGCAGCAGGGGTTCTGGGTCGTGGTGTTTCCTGAAGGCACGCGGGTGCGCCCGGGCGAGCGGCGGCCCTACCAGCTCGGCGGCGCGTGGCTTGCTGCGGCAAGTGGGGCGCCGGTTGTGCCGGTGGCGCACAACGCCGGCCTCTTCTGGCCGCGCAATGCTTTTTTGAAACGCCCGGGCACGGTCATCGTGCGCATCGGTCCAACGATCGACGCCGCAAACCGCGACCCGAAGGCAATCAGCGAACTGGCAGAAGCATGGATAGAAGAGCAACAGAAGGCACTCTGCTGATCGAGCTCGGCGGCCGCACCGTGGAATACCGCTTTGCGCGCCGCCGCCGGCGCACGCTCGGTATCACGGTGGACGCCGGCGGCCTGCGCGTGGCCGCGCCGTTGCGCGCGCCTTGGCGCGACATCGAGGGGTTCCTGCGCGACAAGGAAAGCTGGATCCTGCGCAAGCTCGATGAATGGGCGCGCATGCCGCGCGGCGCGCATTTGCAAGGCGCGAGCGGCGAGGTGGTTCCGCTTTTCGGCGTGCCTTGCATCCTGGACGTGCGTCACGGACGGCGCAGCGTCGAGCCGCGCGATGGCCGCCTGATCCTGACCCATCCGAAACGCTCGCGTCCGCTCGACGTACTGCTTCGCTGGCTGAAGCAGGAGGCACTGGAAGCCTTCCGTCCGCGGGCGGCGCATTACGCAGCCGCGCTCGGGCTCGGCGCGCCGCGCGTCACGCTTTCGAACGCACGCACGCAATGGGGCGTGTGCACCGAGGACGGGGCGATCCGCCTCTGCTGGCGCCTGGTGCATCTCGAGCCGGCGCTCACCGACTACGTGATCGCGCACGAAGTCGCCCACCTTGTCGAAATGAACCATTCGCGCCGCTTCTGGACGCTCCTCGGGCAGCTCTACCCAGGCTGGCGGGAAACGCGCGAGCGGCTGGAGCTTGCGGCGGCCACCCTCCCCGTTCTTAAAGGACAAAGATGAGACTCCTGCACACCATGCTTCGCGTCGGCGATCTGCAGCGCTCGGTGAAGTTCTATACCGAGGTGCTGGACATGAAGCTCCTGCGCACCACGGACCGGCCGGAGCAGAAATATTCCCTCGCTTTCGTCGGCTACGACGACGAGCGCCGGACCGCTGTACTCGAGCTCACCTATAACTATGGCGTCGAGCGCTACGAGCTCGGCACCGCGTTCGGCCACGTGGCGATCGCGGTGCCGGACGTGAAGCAGGCGTGCGAGCGCGTGCGCGCCAGCGGCGGCAAGGTTACGCGCGAGGCGGGCCCCGTCAAAGGCGGCAACTCGGTGATCGCCTTCGTCGAGGATCCCGACGGCTACAAGATCGAGTTCATCGAAAGCCGCGCGTAATCCTCCGGCGAGAGGTTCTCCGGGCGCAGCGCCGGATCGATGCCGGCGCGCTCGAGATCCACACCGGGCAGCGCATTGCGCAGCTGTTTTCGCCGGGCTGAGAAGGCGCGGCGCAGCAAATCCTCGTTCACTTCGAGGATCGGCGTCCGGGGCTCCAGGCGCACGACCGCCGACTCGACCTTGGGCGGCGGCCGGAAGGCACCACTCGAGACAGTGAACAGCTTCTCCATGCGGAATCTCGCCTGCAGCGCAACGGACAGGCGTCCGTAGGCTGGCGTCGAATGCGCGGCGACCATGCGCTCGACCACCTCGAGCTGCAGCATGAAATGCATGTCGCGCACGCGCTCGGCGTAGTGCGCGACGTGGAAAAGGAGCGGCGTCGAAATGTTGTAGGGCAAGTTGCCGACGATGCGCATCCCGGCGGGAAAACGCCCGAAGTCGACCTCCAGCGCGTCGCCCTCATGGACCGTCAGGCCCTGCATCTCGCGCAGCCGCGCCGCCAAGTCGCGGTCGAGCTCTATGGCATCCATGCGCTGCGCACGCGCGAGGAGCGGCACCGTGAGTGCGCCTTCGCCGGGGCCGATCTCGACGATGCACTCGCCGGGCATGGGAGCGATCGCGTCGACGATGCGCGCGAGCACGCGCGGGTCGTGCAGGAAGTGCTGGCCGAACCTCCGCCGCGCTATGTGCGGCTTGTTAATGGCGGGGCCGATGCGAGGTCGATGGCAAGCTTGAGCGCTTCGGCGAGGCTGCCGGCGTCGGCGCGCCCGGTGCCGGCGAGGTCGAGCGCGGTGCCGTGATCGACCGAGGTGCGGATGAAGGGCAACCCCAGCGTAACGTTCACGCCGCGTCCGAAGCTCGCGTACTTGAGAACCGGCAATCCCTGATCGTGATACATCGCGAGCACGGCGTCCGCATGGCGCAGGCGCTCGGGCACGAAAAGCGTGTCGGCGGGAATCGGCCCCTTGGCGTCGATGCCTTCGGCCGCGGCGCGGGACAGAGCAGGCGTAATGACGTCCAGATCCTCGCGCCCCATGTGCCCCGATTCGCCGCTGTGCGGGTTCAACCCGGCGACGAGGATGCGTGGCCGGGAGATGCGGAATCGGCGCCTGAGGTCGGCGTCGACGACGCGCAGCGTGGCGAGGAGTCCATCGATAGTGATGGCGCGCGGCACGTCGGCGAGCGGCAGATGAGTGCTCGCCAGCGCGACGCGCAGCCCGCCGCCGACGAGCATCATCACCACGCTGGCGTTGCCGGCGTGCTCAGCCAGATATTCCGTGTGGCCGGTGAACGCGATGCCGGCATCGTTGATCACGCTTTTCTGGACAGGCGCGGTGACCATGGCGTCGTATTCCCCCGCCAGGCAGCCTCGAATGGCGCGGTCGAGCACGGCGAGCACGTAGCGGGCATTGGCGGGGTCCAGCTTGCCGGGGGTCGCGGGTCGCGCAAGCGGGACGTGTTCGACGCGGGGAGAGCCGGCGAGAAGGCTGCGATCGCCGATGACCACCAGGTCTGCCGGCGAGGGCTCGCGCGCGAGCCGCACGCAGAGCTCGGGACCAATGCCCGCGGGCTCGCCGGAAGTCAGTGCGATGACCGGTTTAGCGTTCCTCAAGCCGCAGCTCGACGTACGTCTGGTCGCGCACCTGGCGCAGCCATTCCGTATAGGCTTCGTCGGCCTTGCGATCGCGCAGCACCTGCCGCGCCTGCAGGCGTCGCCGCTCGGGGGAGACATCGCTCGAGCGGCGCTCCATGACCTGGATCAGGTGATAGCCGAAGGGTGTCTGCACCGGCTGGCTCAGCTCGCCGACCTGCAAATCTTCGTACGCGCGCTCGAACTCGGGCACCGTGTCCCCGGGGTAGACCCAGTCGAGCTCGCCGCCGCGCGCAGCCGTGCCGTCGTCCGAGTTCGCGCGCGCGAGCTCGGCGAAATCGGCCGCGCCGGAAAGGATCCGCTGGCGCAGGTCGAGAAGCTTGCGACGGGCTTCGGACTCGGAAACGACTTCGTTGGTCCGCACGAGGATATGTCGGATGCGCGTCTGGCGCACCGGCGCTTGCGCGCCGGCGCCGCGCCGGTCGATGAGCTTCAGGACATGGAAGCCGGCCGGGCTGCGCAGCACTGGGCTTAGCTCGCCCGGCTGCATGGTGGCGAGCGCATTGGCGAAAAGCTCCGGCAGGCGCTCATGGGCGCGCCACCCGAGCGCCCCGCCCTGCAAGGCGTCCGGCGCATCCGAGAAGCTAGCGGCGACGCGGGCGAAAGGCGAGCCGCCGCGCGCATCGGCGAGCGCCTGCTCCGCGCGCGATCGCGCGTCGCGCAGGCGCTCCGGGCTCGCCTGCTCCGGTACGCGGACCAGGATGTGGGCGATGTCGTATTCCGTGCCCTCGGGACGGGTCTTCATCTGCTCGAGAAAAAGATCGACCTCGGTATCGGTCACCTGGATGCGGTTGTCGACCTCGCGCTCGCGCAGGCGCGCCATCAGCATCTGCTGGCGTATGTCGTTGCGAAAGGTGTCGAAGGCGACGCCGTCGGACTCGAGCGCCTTGCGAAAATCCGGCAGCGTCATCTTGTTCGACTGCGCGATGCGCTCCACGGCGCGATCGAGCTGCAGCTCGTCGATGCGCACGCCCGTGTCGCGTGCGAGCTGCAGCTGCGCCTTGTCGAGAATCAGGCGCTCGAGCATCTGGCGCTCGAGCACGCCGCGCTCGGGCGCCGCCGTGCCCTGCCGGCGCAGCTGCCGCTCGGCCATGCCGACCGCCTCGTTCAGCTCGGAGAAGGTGATGACTTCCTTGTTGACGACCGCGACGATGCGGTCGACGAGGCTGACCGCCTGGACGCTGGTTGCGCATAGCGCGGTAACGAGGGCTACGAAAAACTTGCGCATCTAGAACACCTGTTCGAACGGCAGCCGCGGCCGCGCGCTCGGCGCCGCGAGCGCCGGGTCGGTACGGTTGATCACGGAATAACCTGGCACGTCTCGCCTCAAAAGCTGCACGGCCTCGGCCGTGCCGATCTGCCCGACCCCGGAGAACTCGAGCTGGAAGATGAGCGCGGTGGAGCTCACCTGGGCCGCGGCCTGGATACGCTGCACTACGAAGCGGAAGATCCAGCAGCCGGCGTTGTACTCCGCGCCCGCGAGGCCCTCGAGCAGCCGGTTGTCGAGCAACGAGTAATTGTAGCGTCCCACACCGTACCAGCCTGCGGTAACCGGCCACTGCCCCGAGATGTCGACCTGGCGCAGGATGTCGCGCTGGAACCGGTAGCTGGCATTGATGACCTTGGCGATCTCCGGCGCATAGCGCATCGATACGCCGTAGCGCTCCGCGCGGCTCTTGTACGGGTTGTACTGGGTCGTGGCGTCGAAGGTGAAGTTCTGGTACATGCGCCCGCCGATCGACGCCAGCACGTCCGACTCGCTCGCGAGGCGCAGCGTCGAGCCCTGGCTGAGCGCGACGCGCTCATCCTGGAAGTAGAACCGCTGGCCGAGGGTGGCGCGGAAGGCTTCCTGCCCGCTCGCCTGCAGGAACCGGGTGGTCAGCGCCACGGTCGCCTGGTTGGCATCGCCGAAGCGATCGCCGCCGATGAAGCGGTTCTCGGTGAACAGCTGGGGATAGTTGAAGTCCGCGAGGGTCGTGTCGAAAAGCGGAATGTGGTCCTGTTTGCGGTACGGGACGAACACGTAGAACAGGCGCGGCTCCAGCGTCTGCGTCAGCGCGTCGCCGAACCAGCGCGCATTGCGCTCGAACACGAGGCCGCTGTCGACGCTGAGCCAGGGCACGGTGACGGACGGGTTCGCGGGCTCGCCGGTCGCGGCGTTGTCGAGCTGGTACGTCGTGTGGCGCACGCCGGCCTTCGGCGTGACATACCAGCCCGGCCGCAGGCGCGGCACGGCGAACGTCGGACCGAACGTCGCTCGCGTTCCCTCGGTCAGGGTCGGGTGAACGAAGCGCACGAACTCCCCCGGCAGCACGGTGTCGAACCTGCCCGCCACGTCGTTGTAGTTCGCGCTTGCATTTATCTGCGGGAGCCGGTGGTAGGGCGGCACGATCGGCGCCAGCGGATCCTGCAGCGTCTGGAAGCGCTGCATGCGCGCAAGGCCGGTGAAGTTCCCCGCCCCTGGCAGGCCGGCAGTCTGCGTGAGGATGAAATCCTGCGGCAGGTTGCCGACCGAGACCTGCTTCACCTGGCTCGCGAGATCGACGAAGTAGCGGTCGTCCGAGACTTTGTTGTAATCGACCTGCACGGTCGTTCCCGGCCGCAGGTTCTGCAGATGCGCCCACGACATTCCGGTGCGCGTGCGGCCGAATACCGGATCATCGGGCAGGTATTCGTAGCGCAATTCACCGGCGTACGGACGGCCGAGGTAGCGATAGTGGTTCTTCAGCTGGAAGCCGCGCCGTGCCATGTACACCGGCGTGAACGTCGCGTCCTGCTCCGGCGCGATGTTCCAGTAGAACGGCAGGCCGAACTCGAGACCGCGCGTGCTGGTCTGGGAGTAGTAGGGAGTCAGCACGCCGCTGCGACGACGGTTCTCGAGCGGGAAGCCGGCAGCCGGGAAGGCGAGGATCGTGTGGTCGAAGAAGCGCAGGCGCGGGCGGCGCGCGTGCCCCTCGTCGGCGTCGTAGTCGAGGTCGAGCTGGCTCGCCTCGAGAAACCAGTCGTCCTGCCCGGGCTTGCAGGTGGTGAAGCGCGCGTTGACGAGGCGGAACCTGTTGCGCCCCAGGAACTCGATGCGATCGGCGGTGCCGCGGGCCGGCCGCTCGCGCTGCAGGAGGAAGCCCGGCTGCTCGAACGTGCCGGTGTCCTCGAGCGTGTCGTAGTGCAGGCTGGGACCGAAGAAACGATCGGGGCCGCTTTGCAGCCTTACGCCACCCTGGCCTTCGATCTCGCCGAACTCGCGGTTGTAGCGCAGGAACTCGCCGAAGATGGTGACATCACCGCGCTGGATCTCGGCCGCGCCGCGCGCGGACACCTCGAGGTCGCTCACGCCTTCGATCTTCTGCGCGTCGACCGTGGTGGCTTCGGACTGAACCTCGGACTGGGCCAGAGCGTTCGCCGCGGCGGCAAGCGCGACGGCCAGCGTCGCGAGGCGAGACGGCATGCAGCGGGCGATCGTCTTTAGGCGAATGTTAGAATTTTCAATGATACACGTCGATGATCGGCGCCTCGTCCTGGAGCGCTGGCTCGCCGATCAGTTTCGCGGCACGCGCTTCACCCTCGCACCCGCCTCCGAAGACGCAAGCTTCCGGCGCTACTTCCGCGCCACGCTGGAAGACGGGCGCACCTTCGTCGCGATGGACGCGCCCCCGGAGAAGGAGGATTGCCGGCCCTTCGTCCACGTCGCGCGCCTGCTCGAGGCCGCCGGCGTCCACGCGCCCCAAGTGCACGCCCAGGACCTCGCCGCCGGCTTTCTCCTGCTCTCCGACCTGGGCACACGGACCTATCTCGCCGAGCTGAACGAAGCGAGCGCCGGGCCGCTCTTCGCGGACGCGACGGATGCCCTCATCGCCTGGCAGCTCGCCACGCGGCCCGGCGAGCTGCCGCCTTACGACGAAGCGCTCCTGCGGCGCGAGATGAATCTGTTCCCCGAGTGGTACGTCAAGCGCCATCGCGGCGTCGACCTCACGGCGCCGCAGACGCAGGCGCTCGAATCCGTGTTCGCCCATCTGGTGAATAGCGCGCTTGCCCAGCCGGCCGTCTACGTGCACCGCGATTACATGCCGCGCAATCTGATGGTGTCGCAGCCCAACCCCGGCGTGCTCGACTTCCAGGATGCCGTGAGCGGGCCGATCACCTATGACATGGTCTCGCTCATGCGCGATGCCTTCCTCAGCTGGGACGACGAGCGGGTGCTCGACTGGACGGCGCGCTACTGGGAAAAAGCCAAGCGCGCGGGCCTGCCGGTCGAGCGCGACTTCGGCGAGTTCTGGCGCGCCTTCGAGTGGATGGGGCTGCAGCGCCACCTCAAGGTGCTCGGCATCTTCGCCCGCATCAACTACCGCGACGGCAAGCCGAAATATCTTGCCGACACGCCGCGCTTCATCGCCTACGTTCGCCCGGTGGCGACGCGCTACCGGGAGCTCGCGCCGCTCTTGCCGCTGCTGGACGCCATCGAACAATGAAAGCCATGCTGCTGGCCGCAGGGCGCGGCGAGCGCCTGCGCCCGCTGACCGACCATGTGCCGAAGGCGCTCGTCCAGGTCGGCGGCAAGCCGCTCATCGCCTGGCACCTGGAGCGCCTCGCGGCGAGCGGGTGCCGCGAGGCCGTCATCAACGTCGCGTACCTGGCGCAGAAGATCGTCGACACCATCGGCGATGGCGCAAGCTTCGGCCTGCGCATCAGCTTCTCCCGCGAGGCGGAGCCGCTCGAGACCGCCGGCGGCATCGCCCAGGCGCTGCCGCTTCTGGGCGAAGAGCCATTCCTCCTCGTCAATGCGGATATCTATTGCGACATCGGCTTTCGCCGCCTGCTCGAGCTGCCGCTCGACGCTCGCCTGGCGCACCTCGTGCTGGTGCCGAATCCGCCGCATCGGGCACAGGGCGACTTCTCCCTCGAGGCCGGGAACGTCGGAAACGACGGCGCGCCGCGCTACACTTATGCAGGCATTGCAGTGCTGTCTCCGCGTCTCGTGGAATCGGTGAAACGCGGCGACAAGGCGCCACTGGCGCCGCTACTGCGCAGTGGCGCGCAGAAGCGCCTGATCTCCGGCGAGCTCTTCGGCGGCCTTTGGCAGGACGTAGGGACCGCGGAGCGCCTTGCGGAGCTCGAAACCCAGCTCGCCCCAGGTCACACAACGCGCCATGAAAGCAAATAACCACCTCTCTCTCTACGCGGCGCGGCGCAAACGCCTCGCCACGCTCATGGGCGAAGGCGTGGCGCTGGTCGCCACGGCACCGGAGCGCGTGCGCAATCGCGACAGCCACTTCCCCTACCGTTTCGACAGCTACTTTTACTACCTGACGGGATTCATCGAGCCGGAGGCGGTGCTCCTCCTGATCGCCGGAGCGACGCCGAAGTCGATCCTGTTCTGCAGGAGCCGTGATCCGGAGCGCGAAGTCTGGGACGGCTTTCGCTACGGGCCCGAAGCAGCGCGCGAGCTCTTCGGCTTCGATGAGGCCCACCCGATCGGCGAGCTCGACGACACGGTGGCGAAGCTCCTCGAGGACCAGCCGGCGCTGCACTATCCGGTGGGCGCCGAGGCGGACTGGGATACGCGCGTGATGCGCTGGTTGAACGTCGTTCGGGCGCGCTCGCGCGCAGGCGTGGCTGCGCCGCAGCGCCTGCACGACGTGCGCGGGCTCCTGGACGAGATGCGCCTCGTCAAAGATGCGCACGAGGTGGGCGTGATGCGGCGCGCGGCACGCATAGCCGCAGCCGCGCACCGGCGCGCCATGCAAGCGTCGCTCCCCGGGCGCATGGAATACGAGATCGAAGCCGAGCTGCTGCACGAATTCCGGCGCAATGGCGCCCAGTTCCCGGCGTACTCCCCGATCGTCGCGTCCGGCGCGAATGCGTGCGTGCTCCATTACGTCGCCAACGATGCGCCGCTGCGCAAAGGCGACGTGCTGCTCATCGACGCGGGTTGCGAGCTCGATGGCTACGCATCGGACATCACGCGCACTTTTCCGGTGGACGGCCAGTTCAGCGGCGCGCAGCGCGCGGTATACGAGCTCGTCCTCGCCGCGCAAGCCGCGGCCATCGCCACGGTGCGCAGCGGCGCCGGATGGAACGAGCCGCATGACGCCGCGGTGCGCGTGCTGGCGCAGGGCATGCTCGACCTCAAGCTCCTTTCCGGCTCGCTCGACGAAGCGCTGGAGAAGGAGACGTACAAGCGCTTCTATATGCACCGCACAGGGCACTGGCTCGGCCTTGATGTCCACGATGCGGGCGAATACAAGCGCGGCGGCGAATGGCGCCGCCTCGCGCCGGGCATGGCGCTCACCGTGGAGCCCGGCCTCTATATCCGCGCGGCCGACGACGTGCCGGAGGCCTTGCGCGATATCGGCGTACGCATCGAGGATGACGTCGTCGTCACCGAGGGCGGCTGCGAAGTGATCACCGCCGAAGCACCCAAGCGCGTCGAGGACATCGAAGCCCTGATGCGCGATGGCCGCAACGGAAGCTGACGTTCTCATCCGGGGCGCAGGCCCGGTGGGCTGCACCCTTGCGCTCGCGCTGCGCGGCTCCGGGCTGCGCGTCGCGCTCCACGATGCCGGCGCCGCCGCGCCCGCCTTCCGTCCCCTGGCACTGTCCTACGCCACGCGGCTGATATTCGAGCGCCTGGGCGTGTGGGCCTCGATCCCCGCAACGCCCATTGAGCGAATCCTGGTATCGCAGGCCGGCCGCTTCGGGCGCACGCGGCTCGACGCAGCGGATGCCGGCGTGCCGGCGCTCGGCTACGTTGCCGAATACGCCGCTGTCGTGGCCGCGCTACGCTCTGCGGCGGGCGAGTTCCTGACCGGCGATACCGCTAGCGCGCGCTGCATCGTGCACGCGGAAGGCACGCCGCAAGACGGCGCGGAAAAACGCTATCCCCACGACGCCGTCGTGGCGCTTGTACACGCGGAGCCACCGGCGGGCGCGACCGCCTTCGAGCGCTTCACCGCAGACGGTCCGCTCGCGCTCCTGCCGCATGGCGGACGCTACGCGGTTGTCTGGAGCATGCGCACCGGGCAAGCCGAACGCGTCGTTGCGGAAAGCGAAAAAGATTTTCTGGCCCGGTTTTCCGCGATTGCCGGACCTGCCCCGGGTCGACCTGTCGCGGTGCAGTGGCGCAGCGTGCAGCCGCTCACGCTGAAGGTGCGTCCCACGCGCGTCCAAGGCAACGAGGTTTACATCGGCAACGCGGCGCAGACCTTGCATCCGGTCGCAGGACAAGGACTGAACCTAGGATTGCGCGACGCATGGGAACTGGCAACGGCATTGAGCGCAGCCGACCCGGGCGAACCGGCGACGCTCGCGCATTTCGCGGCGCAGCGCCGCCTGGATGCGAGCGCCACGATCCGGGTCACCGATTTTCTGGCAGCCGGATTCTCCGGTTCCGGCGCGTTTTCGAGCATCGCGCGCGGCGCGGCGCTCACCGCGCTCGATATTTTTCCGGCGCCGCGGCGCTTCTTCGCGCGGCGCATGATCTTCGGCGCGTCCGCGCTTCCCTGAGAAAAGATTTGCGGATAAACTCCGCTTCCCTTCTCGCGCGGCCCCTTGCAATGAAGATCGGCGCCTACGTGCTGCCCAACTCGGAGGCAGCGGCAGTGTTCGTTGCTCCGATGGCCGGCATCACCGATCGTCCGTTCCGGCGGCTGGCCAGGCGCTTCGGCGCGGCGCTCGCGGTTTCGGAAATGGTTTCCGCCCGTCCCGAGCTGCGCACGTCGAGGAAAACCCTGCTGCGCCTCGATCACGCGGGCGAGGCAGGTCCCGTTTCCGTGCAGATCGCCGGCGCCGAGCCGTCGATGCTCGCCGAGGCGGCCCGCTTCAACGTCGAGCGCGGCGCGCAGATCATCGATATCAACATGGGGTGCCCGGCGAAGAAGGTCTGCAACGCCGCGGCGGGCTCCGCCCTGCTCGAGAACGAGGCGCTCGTCGCCCGCATCGTCGAGGCGGTGGTCAGCGCGGTCGACGTGCCCGTCACCGTAAAGATCCGCACCGGTCCGCATCCGCAACGCCGCAATGCGGTGCGCGTGGCGCAGCTCGTCGAGGCCGCGGGCGCACGGATGCTCGCCATCCACGGCCGCACGCGTGCGTGCATGTTCGAGGGCCAAGCCGAATACGACACCATCGCCGAGGTGAAGTCGCGCATCGGCATTCCCGTCATCGCCAACGGCGACATCGCGACGCCTGAACAGGCGCGACTCGTGCTCGCACGCACCGGCGCCGACGGCCTCATGATCGGTCGCGCCGCGCAAGGCCGGCCGTGGCTGTTCCGCGAGATCACGCACTTTCTCGCGACGGGAGAGCGACTTTCTCCACCGACTCCGCGCGAGATGGCCGCGGTGCTTGTCGAGCACCTCGACGGGCTCTACGATCTCTACGGCGACGAGCAGGGAGCACGCGTCGCCCGCAAGCACATCGGCTGGACGGTCCGGGCGCTGCCGGGGGGCGAGAGCCTGCGCAGCGCAGTGAACGGCATGACCGTGGCGCACGCGCAGCGCGCTGCAGTGAACGATTATTTCGAGAGGCTTGCCGCATGACCCGCGGGAACGAGCTGCACGATGCCGTGAAGCGCCAGCTTGAGCGCTACTTCAAGGACATGGACGGCGAGAAGCCGACCTCGATCTACGACATGGTGCTGAAGAACATCGAGAAGCCGATGATCGAGACCGTCCTCGGGCACGCCGAAGGCAACCAGTCGCTCGCCGCGCAGATGCTCGGCATCAACCGCAATACGCTGCGCAAGAAGATGCAGCAGCTGCGGATCAAGGGATAGTGTCAAGCACCCGTCGGGCGCTCCTCAGCGTCTCGGACAAGACCGGCATCGTCGACTTCGCCCGAGCCCTCGTCGGCGCCGGGTTCAGCATCCTCTCCACCGGCGGCACCGCAGCGCTCCTCGCCCGCGAAGGCGTTGCAGTGACCGAGGTTTCCGCCTACACCGGCTTTCCGGAGATGCTCGATGGGCGCGTGAAGACGCTGCACCCCAAGATCCATGCGGGACTGCTGGCTCGTGCCGACCATCAGGCGGCATTGGACAAGGCGCAGATCGACCGCATCGAAGTGCTGGCGGTGAACCTGTACCCGTTCGAGTCGACGGTTGCGCGACCGGGCTGCTCGCTCGATGAGGCGATCGAGAACATCGATATCGGCGGCCCGACGATGCTGCGCGCCGCGGCGAAGAACCATGGCGTCGTCGCCGCCGTCGTCGATCCCGCGGACTACGCGCGCGTGCTGGACGAGATTCGCAACCAGGGCGGCGTATCGGAACCGACGCGCTTCGCCCTGGCGAAGAAGGTGTTCGCGCACACCGCTGCGTACGACGGAGCGATTGCGAACTACCTCACTTCGCGCAAAGCCGAATACCCTGATGTGCTGACGCTGCAATTTCGCAAGCTGCAAGACCTGCGCTACGGCGAGAACCCGCACCAGAGCGCCGCCTTCTACCGCGATGCGCACCCCGCGGCCGGCGCCCTCGCCGCCTATCGCCAGGTGCACGGCAAGGAGCTTTCGTACAACAACATTGCCGACGCGGACGCCGCCTGGGAATGCGTCAAGCAGTTCGCCGGGCCGGCCTGCGTAATCGTCAAGCACGCCAATCCCTGCGGCGTCGCCACGGCGGCGACGCTGCACGCCGCCTACGAGAAAGCGTTCAGCACCGACCCCGTGTCCGCGTTCGGCGGCATCCTCGCCTTTAACCGCCCGCTCGAACGCGCGGCGGCCGAGGCGCTGGGCAAGCAGTTCGCAGAGGTGGTCATCGCTCCGCGCATCGAGGCGGATGCCCTCAAGGTGCTGGCGAGCAAGGCCAACCTGCGCATCCTCGAAGTGCCGCTCGCGCCGGGCGCGCAGGCGCACGACTTCAAGCGCGTCGGCGGCGGCTTGCTCGTCCAGGGCACCGATTCGAAAACCATCGAGCGTAGCGACGTGCGCGTGGTGACCAAGCGTCCGCCGGACGACAGCCAGTGGGCCGACCTGCTGTTCGCCTGGCGAGTGGCGAAGTTCGTGAAATCCAATGCGATCGTCTTCTGCGGCGGCGGCATGACGCTCGGCGTCGGCGCGGGACAGATGAGCCGCGTCGACAGCGTGCGCATCGCCGCGTTGAAGGCCACGACAGCCAAGCTTTCGCTCGCCGGCTCGGTGGTCGCCTCCGACGCCTTCTTCCCGTTCCGCGATGGCGTCGAGGTGCTGGCCGACGCGGGCGCGGCAGCCGTGATCCAGCCCGGCGGCAGCGTGCGCGACGAAGAAGTGATCGCGGCGGCCAATGAACGGGGCCTCGCCATGGTGTTCACCGGCGTGCGCCACTTCAAGCACTCATGAAAATCCTCGTCGTCGGCTCGGGCGGCCGCGAGCACGCGCTCGCGTGGAAGCTCGCCCACAGCCCCCGCGTGCAGAAGGTTTTCGTCGCCCCCGGCAATGGCGGCACCGCCACGGAAACCGGCGTCGAGAACGTCGCGCTCACCGAGATCGGCGAGCTCATCGACTTCTGCCGTCGCGAGCACATCCATCTCACGGTGGTGGGTCCCGAGGCGCCGCTGGCGGCGGGTATCGTCGACGCCTTCCGCGACGCGGGGCTCAAGATCTTCGGGCCGACGCGCGCGGCTGCGCAGCTGGAATCGTCCAAGCACTACGCCAAGACCTTCATGCTGCGCCACGGGCTTCCCACGGCGGCGCATCGCAGCTTCGAGAATGCCGCTGAAGCCAAGGCGTACATCGCCGCGCGGCCGGCGCCGATCGTTGTCAAGGCCGATGGCCTTGCCTCGGGCAAAGGCGTGGTGGTCGCGGCGACGCGCGAAGAGGCGAGCGCGGCGATCGACAGCATGCTCACCGATCACCGATTCGGCGTGGCGGGTAATCGCGTCGTGGTGGAGGACTTTCTCGAAGGCGAGGAGGCGAGCTTCATCGTGATGTGCGACGGCACGCATGTCCTCGCGCTCGCGACGAGCCAGGACCACAAGCGCCTGCGCGACGGCGACGAAGGCCCCAACACCGGCGGCATGGGCGCCTACTCGCCCGCGCCGATCGTCACGCCGAAGATCCATGCGCGCGTGATGCGCGAGATCATCCTGCCCGCGGTGCAGGGCATGGCGCAGGACGGCCATCCGTACGTCGGCTTCCTGTACGCAGGCCTGATGATCGACGCGGCCGGCAATCCGAAGACGCTCGAATTCAACTGCCGGCTCGGCGACCCGGAGACCCAGCCGATCCTCATCCGCCTCAAGTCGGACCTGCTCGAGCTCATCGAGCGCGCGCTAGACGGCACGCTCGACAAGGTCGAAGCCGAATGGGACCGGCGCTGCGCGCTCGGCGTCGTCCTCGCGGCAGCGAACTATCCCGAGGAGCCGCGCAAGGACGACCGCATAGACGGCCTGCCCGCGCCGACGCCGGACTGCCGCGTGTTCCACGCCGGCACCCGGCTCGAGAAGGGAGCGATCGTCACCAACGGCGGGCGCGTCCTCTGCGTCACCGCGCTCGGCGATTCGCTGCGCATGGCGCGCACGCGGGCGTACGAGGCGATCGATCGCATCCGCTTCGACGGCATGCAATACCGCACGGATATCGGCCACCGCGCGCTCAAGAAGAGCCGTTAGTGGTTTATGAGTTCATCACCGGCCTGCAGGAGCGCATCGTAAGCGCGCTGGAGGCCGTGGACGGCCAGCGTTTTCGCAGCGATGCCTGGCAGCGCGCGGAAGGCGGCGGCGGGCTAACGCGGGTGCTGGAAGAAGGCGGCGTCTTCGAGCGCGGCGGCGTGAACGTGTCGCGGGTCCAGGGGCGCGCGCTGCCGCCCTCCGCCACGGCTGCCCGTCCGCAGCTCGCCGGCAAAGGCTACGACGCGATGGGCCTGTCGCTCGTGCTGCATCCGCGCAATCCGTATTGCCCGACGGTCCACATGAACGTGCGCTTTTTCAGCGCGGCAGACACATGGTGGTTCGGCGGCGGCATGGACCTCACCCCCTATTACGGTTTTGCCGAGGACGCGCGCCATTTCCATGCCGCGTGCCGAGACGCGCTCGCGCCTTTCGGCGCCGACTACTATCCGCGCTACAAGCGCTGGTGCGATGAGTACTTCCATCTGCGCCATCGCGCAGAGCCGCGCGGCGTCGGCGGCATCTTCTTCGACGATCTGGCCGAGCCGGACTTCGATTCGTGCTTCGCGCTGATGCGATCCGTGGGCGAACATCTTCTGCCGGCCTACCTGCCGATCGTCGAGCGCCGCAAGGCCATGCCATTCACCGAGCGCGAGCGCGACTTCCAGGCCTATCGGCGTGGCCGGTACGTCGAGTTCAACCTGGTCTACGATCGCGGCACGCTCTTTGGCCTTCAGTCGGGCGGTCGTACCGAGTCGATCCTGATGTCCATGCCACCGCGCGCCGCCTGGCGCTATGACTGGAAGCCGCAGCCAGGATCGCCGGAGGAAGCGCTGTACAAGAACTTCCTGGTCGTGAAGGAGTGGGTCTAGGCCAGCTCGGCTGCGCGCCGGAAGTGGCTTTGGGCATCCGTCGATTGCCCGAGCCGCTCCGCGAGGCGCGCGAGCTCCAGGTGCGCGGCGCGGCTCTCCTCGAACGACAGGCTCGCCTCGAAAAAGCTTTTCGCCTTTCCCCAGAGCTCGGCATGCGCGCAAAGGCGGCCGAGGGTGGCAAGGAGCTCGGGGTCGCGATTGCGCGTCGGCAGCCATCGCTCGGCGCGCTCGATGCGAAGGCGGGCCTCCTGGGTGCGCTCGAAGCCGTCGGAGTCGGGCGGCAGCTCGCCGTATAGCGTGACGAGCTTGGAAATCCATTCGGCGGCGAGCGCCTTTTCAAGGATCTCGCGCGCGAGGCTCGCCCTTCCCAGCGAGGTCGCGTGGCGCGCCGCGGCGGCGGCGACGCGCGGATGGATCTGGTCGCGCGCCGGGATGGCGCGCCAGCGGCGCTCGAAGGCCCCGGCGTCATCGGCCGAGCGCTGCAGGAGCTCGACGTTCGCCTGCACCTTGTAGTCCTCGGCGAGCGCCGGGGCGATCGCGTCGCGCTTCACGAGCTGGCCGGCGAGCCGGAGCACCTCGTCCCAGGCGCCCGCGCCGCGCTCCGCGCGCAGGAGCATCCGCGCAGTCGCGATGTGCCGCGGGCCGGCGCTCTGCAGCTTGCGCAGCGCATCGCGCGCGGCGCCGAAATCGCGCTCCTCGAGGGCGAGCTCGGCGCGGCTCACGAGCCGGGCGGTCTGCAGCGCCGCGCCCGCGCTGTCCGCGCGCTCGAGCCAGCGGTCGCGGCGCTCGAAGTCGCGCATCTGGTGGGCAGCCCGGGCGGCGAGGAGCGCGGCAAGACCCGGCGTCGGGCCGGTTTCGAAGGCGAGCGTCGCCTCTTTCTCCGCGCGTGCATAGCGCCCCTCGTAATACGCCTGCAGCGCGCCGGCGAGGGCGGCATGCGCCCGGTCACGGCGGCGGCGCGCACGGTAGGCCCGCACGATCGCGGGCAGCGAAACCGCGTGGCCGAGCAGCCGCAGGACGGCGTAGAGCAGCAAAAAAGACGCGAGCGCCGCCAGCGCGAAGAACAGCATCGACATCTCGACCCGGTAGGGCGGATAGACGAACAGCACGTAGCCCGCGTCCACGCGCCCAAGGATCACCGCGGCGACAGCGGCTGCGAATACCGCGAGCAGCCAAAACAGGGATCTCATCCCGAGGTTCTGTCGCGGCGCGACTTGTAGCCGCGCACGGCTTCCAGGCTCTCCGAGATCGTCGGCATCTCGAAGGTGATGGACACGCTGCCGAGCTGCTTCAGCTGCGCCACCGCATCCGAGGTGTGCTTGGATCGGCCGTCGAAGTAGCGCTGCACCCAGGCGAGCGACGCTCGCAGATCCTCGCGGTATCCGCCCTCGTCGCGTACCAGGAGCGAAGCCCGCGCATTAAGCAGGCGCAGGCGAAGGTTCTCGCGCACGAAGTACGCCTGCGAAGGCGGAAGGAGCGGCGGCTCGGTGGCGCCCATGCGCCGTACGATGACGAGTTGCGAGAGCTCGCTCCAGACCTCGGCGCCCAGGCGCGAAAGGAAACTGCGCTCCGGCGCGCCCGCGACTTCCTTCGGCGCCGCCGGCCGCTCGCTGCGCTCCTCGAAGGCGAGCGGCAGCGCATCGACCGAGGCGAGGAGATTGTCGATGCGCACGGTGACCGCGGCGAAGTCGACCACCGGCGCGGACTTGAGCCGCTCGATGTCGCGCGTTAGCGCGCGCCGGATTGGCGCGAACTGCGGCCGGTCCGAGCGGCTGAGCCGCGCCTCGGCGAGCTGCAGGGCAAGGAGCGCCGCGCGCACGTTGCGCGCAAGCTGCAGCTGCTGCGACGCTATGGCGAGCACCTGCTCGATCTCGGCAAGCTGCCATTCGTCGCGATTGCGCGACAGGTCCTGATACAAGGCCTCGAGCGCGAGCTGCTGGCTCTGCGATTCGGCGAGGCGGGCTTCCAGCTGCACGATCCTGCCGTGCGCGTCGCGCAAGGTGTCCTGCGCCTGGCGCGACACGGAGCGCGCTTCGCGCGCGTCGGACTCGATCTCGCGCAGTCGCCGGGCGAGCTCTTCCTGCGTCGCGCCGATGCGCTGGCGCGAATCGACCCACGACAGCACGGAGAGCCCGGCGGCGAGGAGGACGGCGATGAGGGCGAGGAGCGGCAGCCTCGTCGACGAGGCAACCACAGGGGGAGATTCAGCGTCGCTCATCAAAATATGCTACCAGCCGCTCGATCAGCTCGTCGTCCCCTGGGCCGGCGACGACGATCTGGGACTTCAGGCGGAAGGTGGCATGGCTCGCTACGCGCGGGTGCGGCACGAAAAGCGGTGTCTTCGCCAGGAGCGCGCGGCCTTCCGCGCCCGTCATCACCAGAAAATTGTCCAGGCCTTCCGAGGAGGACACGGTGAGCGCATCCACGTCGCCCCGCCGCCACGCCTCCAGCAGCGGCTGTTCGTCCGCGATCGGGCGGCGGCGGCGGTAGCAATCGGCGTATTCGACATGCGCCCCGCGTGCCCGGAGCGCATCCCCGAGCGTTGGCCTGCCGTTCTCGCCGCGCACGATGAGCACGCGCTTCCCCGCCACGTCGTGCATCTGGGGAGCGGCGAGCAGCGACTCACTGTCCGCGCCCGCGGCAGGCGCAATGACCGGCGAGACCCCCGCGCTCTGCAGCTCACGGCGCGTGCCCGAACCGATGGCCGCCGCGGTGACGCCCCGCGGCCATTGCGGCACCGCACGTAAGCCCACGTGCACGGCCGAAGGACTGACGAATACGAGAATGTCGTACTCGGCGATGCGCTGCAATGCCGGCGGCGGCGGCAGCGGCTCGATTTCGATTGCCGGAAACACGATCGGGCGCGCGCCGCGGCGCGACAGCGCGTCGGCGAGCGGCTCGGCGAGCTCGCGTGGGCGCGTGACCACGATGCCGCGCCGGGCCAGGCTCATCGTAACGACTGGAGGATGGCGTCGGCGCCCTGGTCACGCAATGCCTGGGCAGCGGCAGCGCCCACCGCTTCCGGATCTTTGCCGCGCGTCTTTGCCCGCACGATACGGCGCCCGTCGGCGGTGGCGACGAGCGCGGTCATGCTTAGGGTGCCGCCCTCCATCACTGCGTACGCGCCAAGCGGCAGGGTGCAGCTGCCGCCCAGAGCGCGGCTCACGGCGCGCTCCGCGCGCACGCATGCCGCCGTGTCGGGATCGGCAAGCGCTCCGAGCATCTGCATTACATCGGCTCGATCGCTCAGGCACTCTATGCCGAGCGCGCCCTGGCCCGGCGCCGGAAGGCTGTCCTCCACGGACAGGCGCACGCGTATGCGCCCAGCGAGGCCAAGGCGCACGAGCCCGGCCACCGCAAGCACGATGGCGTCGTATTCGCCGCGGTCGAGCTTCGAGATCCGCGTCTCCACGTTGCCGCGCAGGAGCTTCATTTCCAGCGACGGATAGCGCTCGCTGATCTGCGCGGCGCGGCGCAGGCTGGATGTGCCGAGCACCGCGCCCGCCGGCATTTCGGCGAGCGTGGCATAACGGTTGGACACGAGCGCGTCGCGCGCATCCTCGCGCGCGGTCACTGCGGCGAGCACGAATCCCGGCGGCAGGTCGGCCGGAACGTCCTTCATGGAATGGACGGCGAGGTCGGCGCGACCGTCTGCCATCGCGGTCTCGAGCTCCTTGACGAAGAGCCCCTTGCCGCCGACCTTGTCGAGGCGCTGGTCGACGAGCTCATCGCCGCGCGTGCTCAGCGGCAGGAGCTCGACCTCGAGCCCCGGGTGCGTCGCCTCGAGGCGCGCCTTGATGTGCCCGGCCTGCCAGAGCGCGAGGCGGCTGCGCCGCGTCGCGATCACCATGCGTCTCATGGACGCTCGGCGACGAGCTCGCGAACGGTGGGCCACTGCCGTCGGCTGACCGGCAGCTTTTCGGCGATGCCATCCAGCACCACCTGCCAGTGCGCCTCCTCCTCGCCCCCGCCGGTGCGCTCGAAGCCGCGGATGGCGGTGCGCGCGACCAGGCAGTTGCGGTGGATGCGCACGAATCCAGGGATCGCCTCCGGCGCGCAGAACTCCTTCTCGAGGGCGATGAGCGATTCCTCGATCAGGTGCTCGCGCTCCCGCGTGCGCACCGTCACGTATTTCTGCTCGGCGCGCAGGAACACGATGTCGCGCACCGGCACGAGAACGATGCGCTGGCGCTCGGCGACCGACAGGTATTCGCGCGGCCCGCCGGCGGCGCGCGCGAGCTGCTCGCGGCGCGGGGCGCCGGCCGTCGCGGCTTTCTTCAGCGCAGCCGCCAGGCGCGCAGCCCGCACCGGCTTCAGCAGATAGTCGAGGGCATTCAGCTCGAAGGCCTCGAGCGCGTGCTTGTCGTGCGCCGTGACGAACACCACGGCCGGCGCCTGCTCGAGCCCGGCGAGGTGGCGGGCGAGCTCGAGGCCGTCCATGCCCGGCATGCGGATATCGAGCAGCAGCACCTGGGCGCCGCTCGAGGGCAGGCGCTCGAGCGCCTCTAACCCGTTGCGCGCCTCGCCGGCCACGACGGTCGGCAGCTCGGCGGCGATATCGCTCAACAGCTCCTTCAGTCGTTCGCGAGCCGGCTCTTCGTCATCGGCGATGAAAACGCGGATCATGCGCGCCTGTAGGGTATCTCGATATCGACGCGATAGCGCCCGTCAGTGGTGCGCACCTCGATGCGCGCCTCCGCGTCGAAGAAAAGCGCCAGGCGCTCGCGAATGTTCTCGAGGGCCATGCGATTGCCGGCACGCTGGTTGCCGGCCTCGAGGAGCGGGTTCTCGATCGACGCGTGCACCCGCTCGCCGCGGCGCTCGATGCGCACGCGCACATCACCCCGCCCGGTGCCCGGCTCGACGCCGTGATAGACGGCATTCTCGAGCAGCGGCTGCAGCACCATCGGCGGCAGCAGCGCATCCATCGGCGCAGCATCGACTTCCCAGCTGATGCACAGGCGATCGCCGAGCCTGAGCTGCTCGATGTCCGCGTAGCGCTCGAGAAGCTCGATCTCGTCGGCAAGGCGCACGAACTGCCGGGCATCCGCCATCAACGTGCGAAACAGATCGGCCAGGTCCTCGAGAGCCCGCTCCGCGCGCTTGGGGTCGCGGCGAATGAGCGCGAGCACCGCGTTCAGGCTGTTGAACAGGAAGTGCGGACGGATGCGCGCCTGCAGCGCCTGCAGGCGCGCTTCGGCGAGGGCCGGAGAGAACGCCTTGGTGTGCAGCCGGAAATAGCTGAGCAGAAACGCGGCGCCGAAGGCACAGAGGAGAAGCGTGCGCGGCAGCGCGGGGATCGGGTCGGTTGCGATCGAGCGCACCGCGCTGTGATACGCGCCGGCAACCGACATGACCAGCGCGAAGATGGCCGTGCACCCTGCCCAGTACGGCAGCTTGCCCAGCGCAGGCGAGAGGAGAAAAAGCGTCAGCAACTCGACGAAGAGTAGCGGCTCGAGGAACGCAGCCGCCTGCACGAAACGCTCGATGCCCGACGCCACGCCGGGCGCAGAGTACACCGTGCCGAAGAGCGCGAGCGCGTTCACCGCCACCAGCACGCGCGCCATCACCGCCACGTTGCGGAAATCCGGCAAAAGGTCTGGGTAAGCGCTTTGCCTTATACTCGACATAGTTACGACCAACTCTTAAACCGTATTCAAAGTTCATTGTGCGAGCATGGCGACTAAGCCGCAACCCTGGTCTGGCCGCTTCACGCAGCCCGTCGACGAACGAGTCAAGCGCTTTGGCGCTTCGGTTGGCTTCGACCGCCGGCTCGCCCGCCAGGACATCGCTGGATCGCTCGCCCATGCCCGCATGCTGGCGGCGGCGGGCATCCTGGCGAGGCGCGATCTTACGGCCATCGAGCGTGGCCTCGCGCGCATCCGCCGCGAGATCGAGCAGGGCCGCTTCGAGTGGTCGCTCGATGCCGAGGACGTCCACCTCAACATAGAGCGGCGGCTGACGGCGCTGGTCGGCGAAGCCGGCAAGCGGCTGCACACGGCACGCTCGCGCAATGACCAGGTCGCCACCGACCTGCGCCTTTGGCTGCGCGATGAGATCGACGAAATCGACAAGCTGCTCGTGGCGCTGATGCGCGCGCTGATTGCGCAGGCCGAGCGCCACGCGGCGCTGCCCATGCCCGGCTTCACGCACCTGCAAGTCGCGCAGCCGGTCACGTTCGGCCATCACCTGCTCGCTTACGTGGCGATGCTGGAGCGCGATCGCCAACGCCTCGCCGAGTGCCGCGCGCGCGTCAACCAGTCGCCGCTCGGCTCGGCGGCGCTCGCGGGCACCAGCTTTCCGATCCAGCGCGAGCGGGTAGCGAAGGAGCTCGGCTTCGCGGGCGTTTGCGAGAATTCGCTGGATGCCGTATCCGACCGCGACTTCGCGGTCGAATTCTGCAGCTGCGCCGCGCTCGCGATGGTGCATCTGTCGCGCCTGTCGGAGGAGATCGTCCTGTGGGCGAGCCCGCGTTTCGGCTTCGTGCGCCTGGCCGACGCCTATTGCACCGGCTCGTCGATCATGCCGCAGAAGAAAAATCCGGATGTCGCCGAGCTCGTGCGCGGCAAGAGCGCGCGGGTGATCGGCTCGCTGGTGAGCCTGCTCACGCTGATGAAGGCGCAGCCGCTCGCCTATAACAAGGACAACCAGGAAGACAAGGAGCCGCTGTTCGACGCGGTCGATACGCTCAAGGACTCGCTCGCCGTGTTCGCCGGCATGGTGGGCAGCCTGGCGCCCGTGCCGGCGGCGATGCGCGCGGCGCTGAGCGAGGGACACGCCACCGCGACGGATCTGGCCGACTACCTGGTACGCAAAGGCGTGCCGTTTCGCGACGCGCACGAGGTGGTGGCGCGCGCCGTGCGTGAAGCCGAGCGCCTGCATACCGACCTCGCGCAGCTGCCGCTCGCCACGCTGCGGCGCTTCTCGCCGAAGATTGGCGCCGACGTGAAAGGCGTCCTCACCGTCGAAGGCTCGCTGGCGGCGCGCAACCACACCGGCGGCACGGCCCCGGCGCAGGTGCGCAAGGCAGCGGCACGCGCGCGCAAACGGCTCGGGCGCCGCGCGCCTTAGATGCCTTGGACCACGTTGCGAACTATCCGATTGTGCGCAAGCTCGGCGAGGGCGCGACCTCCGAGGTGTTCCTTTGCCAGGATCCCTTCCGTAATCGCGAAGTCGCGGTAAAGCGCATTTTTCCGGAAGCGTTGCGCGACCCGGTCCGCGGGCGCCTGTTCCGCAAGGTCTTCTTCACCGAAGCGTCGCTCGCGGGCAAGCTCGAGCATCCCCATATCGCGCAGATCTACGACGCCGGCATGGGAGAGGACTCGGGGTACATCGTCATGGAGTACGTTCCCGGCGGCACGATGGAGCGGTTCTGCGCGCCCGCCAGCCTGCTTCCCATCGAGCAGGTGGTGGACGTGGTGTTCAAGTGCACGCGCGCGCTCGCTTACGCGCATATGCAGGGCGTCGCGCATCGCGACATCAAGCCGGGCAACATCCTCTATGCAGCGACGCCGACCGACGTGCGCATCGGCGACTTCGGCCTCGCGCTCAATTTTGGCGCCGAGTCCACGCAGCTCACCGGTGTTGGCTCCCCTGCCTACATGTCTCCGGAGCAGATCCGAGAGGAAGTCGTCGATCACCGCACCGATGTCTACTCCCTGGGCGTGGTGATGTACCAGCTGCTCGCCGGCAAGCTGCCCTTTCAGGCGACCAACAAGTTCAGCATGATCTACCAGGTCACCACGTTGGAGCCGCCGCCGCCTTCGGCTGCGCGGCGCGAAGTGCCGCCCTCGCTCGACCGCATCGTGCGCCGTGCGATGCAGAAGGAGGCGTCGAAGCGCTATCACAGCGCAGACGAGTTCGCCGAGGACCTGCTCGACGCACTGCGCGGCGGCCTCGGCCAGGCGGAGGAGGTGTTCGGCGACGCCGACAAGTTCGCCGCGTTGCGCGCATTGCGTTTTTTCACTTCCTTCCCCGACGCCGAGCTGTGGGAAGTCGTCGAGCTCGCCGTTTGGGAAAAAGCGATAGATGGCACCGTGCTCATGCGCGAGGGCGAGGCGGGCGATTTCTTCTGTGTCGTCCTGGAGGGCGAAGTCCGGGTTACCAAGAACAAGAAGCTTCTCTCGGTCCTAGGACCGGGCGAGTGCTTCGGCGAGATGGCGTACCTCTCGCTCGGCAGCGCGATCCGGGGCGCCACCGTGACAGCGAGCGCCGATTCCCACGTGCTACGCGTGCGCGTGGCTGCGCTCGAGCAGTCGAGCATCTCTTGCCGCAGCAAATTCGACCGCGCGTTCATCGGCATTCTCGTCGAGCGCCTGAACCTCGCGAACACCCGGCTAACGTCGGGGTGAGGTTCGACCGGCTGGAACCGGTGAGCGGCGGGTGCATCCACCGCAGCTATCGCGCCCTGGTCGACGGCCGCACGCGCTTCCTCAAGATGAACGATGCACGCATGAGCGACGCCTTTGCGGCCGAGGCCGATGGGCTGAGCGCCTTGCGCGCCGCCGGTTGCCGCGCGCCAGAGCCGCTGGCTCATGGCGTCAAGGACGGCGAGGCCTATCTGCTGATGGAATTTCTGGATCTCGGCCCAGGTGGCGACTTCTCCGCGCTGGGAAAGCTATTGGCCGCCTTGCACCAAGCGCGCGGCGAGCGCTTTGGTTGGGCGCGCGACAACTATATCGGCGCTACCGCGCAGCAGAACGGCTGGTGCGAGAGCTGGGCGCAGTTCTGGCGCGAGCGGCGCCTGGGGCCGCAGCTCGCAATTGCCCGCCGCAAGGGCTTCGCCATCGACGCTGCGCGCGTATGCGACCTCCTCGATGCGCACGCGCCGCAGCCGTCGCTCGTGCACGGGGATCTGTGGAGCGGCAACGTCGGGTTTCTCGCCACAGGGAGAACTGCGGCGCCGGTGCTCTTCGACCCGGCGGTGTACTACGGCGATCGCGAGGTCGATCTCGCGATGACGGAGCTCTTCGGCGGCTTCCCGCGCGAGTTCTATTCAGCCTACGAGGCCGCCTGGCCGCTGCCGCCCGGCTATGAAACGCGCAAGCACCTCTACAACCTCTACCACCTGCTCAACCACCTGAACCTCTTCGGCGGCGGCTATCTGGCGCAGGTGAACTCGACGCTAGGCCTTCTGGCTCGCGGTCTCTAGGAGCTTCTGCAGCTCGCCCGACTGGTACATCTCGCGCATGATGTCGGAGCCGCCGACGAATTCGCCGTTGATATAGAGCTGCGGGATCGTCGGCCAGTTGGCGTATTCCTTGATCCCCTGGCGGATCTCCGCGTCGGCGAGCACGTTGAAGGTCTGGAACTCGTGCACGCCGCACGCGTTCAGCACCTGGATGGCGAGCGCCGAGAAGCCGCATTGCGGGGCCTGGGGGGTGCCTTTCATGTAGAGCACGACGGGCGCGCCCGTCACCTGCTCCTTGATGCGTTGTTTGGTATCCATATTGCGATTTTACCGCCTTCCTCCGGTCACCCGGGCTATTCCGGCCAGATCGGGCCAGCTTTGCACCTCTTCAAGCCCTTGGCGCTCGAATAGGCGCCGCACTTCGGCGTCCTGCCCGCGCCCGTGCTCGAGCAGCAACCACCCGCCGCGGGCCAGGTGCGCCGGCGCGTGGGATGCGATTTCCCGGATGGCATCGAAACCGTCAGCGCCCGATACCAACGCGTTGACCGGCTCGAAGGCGAGGTGCGCGAGGTGCGGGTCGCCGCTTGCCACGTAGGGCGGATTGCTCGCGATGAGCTCGAAGCGCTCGCCCGCGAGCGGCGCGCACCAGCGGCCGTGGCGCCACTCGACGTCGAGACCGAGCGCGACGCCATTGCGCCGCGCCACCTGAAGCGCGGCGGCGCTCGCATCGACGCCCACCACATGCATCGAGGGGCGGTTGCGCTTGATTGCGAGCGCGATGGCGCCGCTACCCGTGCCCAGATCGGCCACGCTCGCCGGTTGGCGGCGCAATGCGAGCTCCACGAGCAGCTCCGTTTCCGGCCGCGGGATGAGGACAGCGGGATTCACCGCCAGGCGCAAGCCGTAGAACTCCTTGTGGCCGACGATGTAGGCCACCGGCTCGCCGCGGCGCCGGCGCGCCGCGAAATCCATGAACGTGGCTTCTTGCTCGCCCGGAATAGCGCGTTCGGGAAAGGCGAGCACGCTCGCCTCGCTGAATCCCGTGGCTTGTGCGAGCAACAGGCGCGCCTCTCGCGCGTCGAGGCCGCTCGTGCGCAGCGCGTCGCCGATGGTCAAGCGAGGGTCAAGCGGCTTCTTCGGCGAGCGCCGTGAGCTGCTCCGTCTGGTGCTCGGCGGCAAGCGCGTTCACGATCTCCTCGAGCTCGCCGTCCATGATGCGCTCGATCTTGTACAGCGTGAGGTTGATCCGGTGGTCGGTGACCCGCCCCTGCGGGAAGTTGTAGGTACGGATGCGCTGCGAGCGATCGCCCGACCCGATGAGGGATTTGCGCGTCGCGGCCGTCTTCGCCTGCTGCTCGCTCATTTGCTTGTCGCGGATGCGCGCCGCGAGCACGCCGAGCGCCTTCTCGCGGTTCTTGTGCTGCGATCGCGAGTCCTGGCATTCCACGACGATCCCCGTGGGCAGGTGCGTAACGCGGATCGCCGAGTCCGTCTTGTTCACGTGCTGGCCCCCGGCGCCCGAGGCACGAAAGGTGTCGATGCGAAGCTCGGCCGGATTCAAAACGACGTCGTCGACCGCGTCAGCCTCCGGGAGAATGGCCACGGTGCACGCGGAGGTATGAATGCGCCCCTGCGACTCGGTCGCCGGAACCCGCTGGACGCGGTGGCCGCCGGACTCGAACTTCAGCTTCGAGTAGACGCCCTGCCCGACGAGGCGGGCGATGACTTCCTTGTAGCCGCCGAGCTCGGAGGGGCTTTCCGAGATGATTTCCACCTGCCAGCGCTGGCGCTCCGCGTAGCGCGTGTACATGCGAAAAAGGTCGCCGGCGAACAGGCCCGACTCGTCTCCCCCGGTGCCGGCACGCACCTCCAGGAATACATTGCGCTCGTCGTTCGGGTCCTTCGGCAAGAGCGCCTTCTGCAGCTCGGCCTCGAGGCGCTCCATGTCTGCGCGTGAGCGCTTCATCTCCTCGTCGGCGAAAGCCTTCATCTCGGCATCGCCCACCATGTCGCGCGCCGCCTCGGCATCGCGCTCCGCGCGACGAAAGTCGTCATAGAGCGCGACCACCGCAGATGCGTCGGCGTGCTCGCGCGAATGGTTGCGGAATTTCTCGAGATCGCGGGTCGCGTCCTCGGACGAGAGCAGGCGCTCCAGGTCGGCGCGCCGCGCGACCAGGCGGTCGAGCTTGGCGCGCAGCGTCGGCTTCACTCGATGCGGAAGAGGCGCGCGAGCGTCCGGGCGAGCGTCTGCCGCTCCTCGCCGGAGGTCTCGTTCAGGGCCCGCGTGGGCGGATGCATCAACTTGTTGACGAGGCCCTGCGACAGCGCCTCTAGCACCTTGGCCGGATCCTCGCCGCGCGCGAGCATCTTGCGCGCGCGCTCGAGCTCCTCGCGGCGCACCTCGTCGGCGCGGCCGCGCAGCGTCCGGATAAGCGGGACGCTCTCGCGCGATTGCATCCAGTGCATGAACTGGCCGACCTGCGTCTCGATGATGACCTCGGCCTGCGCCACGGCGGAGCGGCGCGCATCCACGTTGGCGCTCACGATCTGGGCAAGGTCATCCACCGCGTAGAGGAAGACATCATCGAGCTCGCCCGCCTCGGGCTCGATGTCCCGCGGCACGGCGAGGTCGACCATGAACATCGGCCGGCGCCGCCGCGCGCGCAATGCCCGTTCGACGAGCCCCTTGCCGAGAATCGGCAGCGACGATGCGGTCGACGACACGATGATGTCGTATTCGTGCAGATGCTCGGCGAGCGATTTGAGCTCGATCGCACGCCCGTTGAAGCGATGCGCGAGCTTCTGCCCACGCTCGAGGGTGCGGTTGGCGACGGTGATGCGCGCGGGGCCTTGCGCCGCGAAGTGCGTCGCGCAGAGCTCGATCATCTCGCCCGCGCCGATGAAGAGCACGCTCTGGTCCTTCAGGCTCGGAAAGATCCGGCCGGCTAGCTTGACGGCAGCCGCCGCCATGGAGACGCTGGCCGCGCCGACCTGGGTCGTCGAGCGCACCTCCTTCGCCACGGCAAAAGAGCGTTGGAAAAGCTTGTGCAGCACCGTGCCGAGCGTGCCGGCCGATTCCGCGGTGCGCACCGCCTCCTTCATCTGGCCGAGGATCTGCGGCTCGCCGAGCACCATGGAGTCGAGGCCCGAGGCCACGCGGAACGCGTGGCGCACCGCCTGCTCGCGCGGCAGCGTGTAGAGGTAGGGGCTCAACCCGTCGGGTTCGAGCTGGTGATAGCGCGCAAGCCACTGCACGATGGCGGCGGGCTCTTCGCCCGCGACGTAGAGCTCCGTGCGATTGCACGTCGACAGGATGGCCGCCTCGCGTGCGAGGCTGCTCCTCAGCTCGCCCAACGCGTCGCGCAACCGCTCGACGTGGAACACCACCCGCTCTCGCACCGCGAGCGGCGCGGTCTGGTGATTCAATCCGAGGGCGTAGAGCGACATGCGAGCTAAGGCCCGAGATTATAAGGGTTTTCGCGCTCTCGCCGAATACTTGCCGCGGACGGTGCGCAACGCACCAATTGCTCGGCTTTTTTTCGATCGGAACCACACGAACGCAATCGCCGAGCGCCGGTGCGCTTGCGCACAGCTTCCCTCACAAAGCGACGAATGGGCATAACGAAGCCGAGACACGCGCATTCAGACGCTTGCGGGAGTCCCTATGCCGCAGGCATGTCCGCCGGTAGCGACGGCCGCAGGCAAACCTTCCATTCTTTCCGCGGGCGGGCCGTTTGATGAAGCCCTCGCGTTTTTGCGCAAATGGCGTGCGCGCTGCATTCGCAGCGCGGTGCAAACCAGACAACCGAGGAGAGACCCCATGTCCAAGAAGCAAAAGCCGCTCGTTCGCAAGCCTGCCAAGAAAATCGCCGATTCGCGCCAAGTGCGCTACGGCGCCGGCTGTGCCCCCCGCGTCGTCCGCGCAGCGGACGCCGCCACCCAGGATGTGCGCGCGATCCGTTTCGGCGCCGGCTGCGCGCCCGCGAGCCTCAGGAAGTAAGCACATGAGCCAGACACACCAGCCGAACCCTGCGGTCACCTTTTACAGGGCGGTACCGGACTGCCGTGCGCCGATCCGCGCGGATGCATCGGTGCTGGGGACGCTGCCCTCGCGCGGCTTTCAGTATTGCGAGGCTCTGCGCGCGGCCTCGTCCTTCGGCTGGTACGTGTTTCCTCCGATCGATTTCACGCTGCAGTGGGATGGGTCCGAGATCATCTGGACCTACCGCGGCGCCAAGGGCTGGTACCCCTTGGTGTCGGCCCAGTTCCCTGGCTTCCAGGCGGTGTTCGACCGCAAGGCGCCGGAGCACCTACGCGGTTATGCACCGCCCTTCCTCACCACGGTGCCCGAACCCGGCATCGTGCAGGTATGGACCGGCCTGTTCGTGGAAAGCGCTGAAGACTGGAGTGTCCTGGTGCGTCCGCCGGCAAATTTGCCGCGCAGCCTCGCCTACGATCTGTACGAGGGGATCGTCGAGAGCGACCGCTGGTTCGGCCCGCTCTTCACCAACCTGCGGCTCATCAAAACCGACGTCCCGATCCACTTCGATACGGAGACCCCGCTCGTGCAGGTGCAACCGCTGCACCGGGCAACCTACGCCGAGGAGGTGTCGAACCGCGTCGGCCTGGTTCGCAGCCTTGGCGAATTTTCCGCAGAGACCTGGACGCGCTACGAGGAAAACATCGTCAAGCCAAATCTCGAGCCCGCGCGCCCGGTCGGGACTTATGCGGCCGAGGTGCGCAAGCGCCGGCGCGGAGTCTGTCCGGTCCACACGGGGTAGCGGCGCCGCGTGAACGGTTACCTCGCCGCCGCCATCGCGGTGATCATCTG
Organism: Burkholderiales bacterium; assembly: GCA_035525655.1. Lineage (GTDB taxonomy): Bacteria > Pseudomonadota > Gammaproteobacteria > Burkholderiales > SG8-39 > SCGC-AG-212-J23. The sequence goes on along the minus strand of DATLDY010000102.1, from coordinate 8,592 downwards.
GGCGTCATACCCGGTCGCGACGCGCGCTGCCGTCACCGGGTCGTTCGGTGCGCTGGACCTGGTCGCGCTGCGCTTCGGGCTGGGCGGGCTTCTGTTCCTGCCGTATCTGCTGGTCCACTTCCGCGGCATCGGGCGCGCGGTGTGGTTGCGCGGCTTGCCGCTCACGCTATTTCAGGGCGCCGGCATGGGTGCGCTCGTGATCTGCGGCCTGCAGTTCGCACCCGCCAGCCACCAGGCGGCGCTCGGGCCCGGTGTCTCGCCGGCGTGGGTCGCCCTGCTCGGCTTCGTCGTCTTCGCCAAGCGGCCATCGCCCGCGGCCGTCTTCGGCGCGTTCCTTTGCGCTGTCGGCGTCATGGTGCTGACTTGGGCGGGCGCGGTGAGCGAAAACGCGGCGGTCCTTGCCGGCGACGCGATGTTTCTCGCCGCTTCGGCGCTCGGTGCGTTGTACGTGCTGCAGCTGCGCAACTGGGGCCTAGGCGCGATCCAGTCCGCGGCGATCGTATCGGTCTATTCCGCTCTGGTGGTCTTGCCCTGGTATTTCTGCTCGCAGATGCCGCCCGTCTGGGACGTCGCACCGTTCGAATTGCTCTGGCAGGCGCTGTGGCAAGGCGTCCTCATTGGATGCGTTGCGCTCGTGGCGCTGAATCACGCCATCTCGCGCCTTGGCGCTGAGCGGCTGAGCTCCATAGTGGCTTTCGTGCCGGTAGTGAGCTCAATCCTCGCGATGGTGTTCCTCGGCGAAAGGCCCACATCGGTCGAGATCGTCGCCATCCTGGCGATCTGCGCCGGCGTGTCCATCGGCGCCCTGCGCGCTATGCCGGCAAGCCCGCTTCCAGCAGTGCGCCGATGAATCGCGTGGCCTGCGGGCTATCGCGGCCGGGATAGCGGGAGAGAAAGCCAGCGGCGGTCAGCCCCGGCTCGAGCTCGCGCAATCTCGCCATCGTCTCACGTGCCTCGTCGACACGGCCCGCCAGCACGAGCGCCGCGGCCAGCGTGCGCAAGGTTGGCGTATGCAGGCGGTTCTCGACCAGGGATCGGGTGGACAGCTCGATTGCGCGCTCGTAGTGCTCGGCAATGAAGTTTGCCGTCCCTGCCAGCGAATTGAAGTAGTACATCATCGGATCGAGCGGCGAGAGCGACAGCGCGCGGTCGGTGCAGTGCACCGCCTCGCTGCCACGCCCGCGCCAGGCGTGCGTGATCCCGCTATGCAGCCAGGCGAGCGGCTCGTTCGGATTGGCCGACAGCGCATGCGCGAGGTCGCGTTCCGCGGCTTCGAGATCGTGCCGCGACCACGCGGCCACCAACGCATCCACCGCGAGCGCGAGTGCATCGTCGGCGTCGCACGCGAGCGCCCGCTCGGCGGATGCAGTCGCCTCCGCGCTATCCTGCGCCGGATTCGGGCTCATGCCGAGCGCCACGCGGATGACGTGCCATTTTGCGAGCCAGGCGTGCGGCGCCGGTGACACGGGATTGCGCTCGATCGCGGTCTCGAAGGCTTTGCGGGCCAGCATGAAGTCCTCGGGGGACAGCCGGTGCATGAGCTCCACCCCGCGCAGCGTCATGCCGTAGGCGTCGAGATCGTCGAAGCTGGTGATGCGCGCGCGGCGCAGCTCGATCGAGCGCACGATCGGCGTCATGCTCTGCGCCACGCGGCGCGCGAGCTCGCCCTGCATGGCGAATACATCGACCAGGTCGCCCTCGAAACGCTCGCTCCACACGATGCGGCCATCGCGCGTATCGGCGAGCTCGGCCACGAACAGCGCGCGCGGATGCGCGGTCTGCACGCTTCCCGACAGCACGTATTGGACGCCGAGCATCTCGCCGATGCTGCGCACGCCGAGCGGCGCGCGCCGGAACGCCATCGACGAGAGGCGCGACGTGACGAAAAAGTCCGCCATTCGCGAAAGCGCGGCGATGGTCTCGTCGGCGAGGCCGTCGCCGATGAAGGCGAAGCGCGGATCATCGGTGCGCAGCTGGAACGGGATGACGGCGACTGAAGGGCGGCCATGCGCGCGCACGGCGCTCGCCGCGTTCGCGGCGCTTGCACCGCCCGCCACCTCGTGCGCCGCCGGCCACAGGCGGAAAGCGCGAATCGGCCGTTCGCGATTGCGCAGGCGCTGCTCACCGAGGTCCTCGACCGAAGCCTCGACGCCGCTCGTGAGCTGGTCGCGGACCGCAGCCGACACGATCGTCTCTCCCGCGTTGGCGAGCTCCGCGAGCCGCGCCGCGACGTTCACGCCGTCGCCGAGCACGTTGAACGTCTCGACGATGACTTCGGCGACGTGGATACCGATTCGCAGGCCCAGCGGAGGCGCGCTTGCCGCGGCATTGAAGCGTGCCAGGTCCTGCTGCAGCTCGAAGGCGCATTGCACGGCATGCACGCCGTCGGGAAATTCCGCCAGGAAGCCGTTGCTCAACGTGCGCGAGAGGCTGCGTCCGGAGTGCGTGGGAATCAGCTCGGCCGTGGCGTGCGCGAAGAAACTTCGCCAGCGCTCGAGCGTGCGCTCCTCGTCGCGCTCCATGAGCTCGGCCGAGTCGAGCGCGTCGGCCACGAGCACGGCGCGTCGCTGGCGCTGCACGCCGAGCCCGCTGAAGTGTCGCCATTCGTCGGCCGCCGCCAGGGGCGGCAACGCCTCCGCCTCTTCCGGCCGCGCGTCCGCGGCGAGCTCCTGCAAGGCCGCCACGTCGCGCAGCACGAGCGCGCGCCCCTGGCGTTCGAGGAGCCCCTGCTTGGCCAGCCGCGAGAACTCTCTCGTCACCTCCTCGCGCGAGGTGCCGACCCGGCTTGCAATCTCATTGTGGGTCGGCGCGCGCTCCATGCGCGCCGAGTTGTCCACTACGCCCGCGGCGCGCGCCAGGCGCACGAGCTCGGTCCAGACGCGGCTCTGCACGCGCTGCGCGCCGAGCTCCATCAGCCGGTTGGCGAGCTCGCGCACCGACCCGCTGAGACGACGCAGCAGCCGCTCGCGCACCGACGCGTGATTGGCGAGGATCGCGCGGAACACCTCCGGCGGCATCGACGCGAGAAACGACTCGCGCACCGCCAGCACGTCGGCGAAGCGGCTGCGCCCGTCGATCGCCGAATGCTCGCCGAACATGTCGCCCGCGAGGACGTCCCGAAAGATGATGCGCCGGCCGCGTCCGGCGGCCGCGGCGACGCGCACCATGCCGGCGATGACGAAGTAGACATCGCGGTCGGTGCCGTCGCGGTGGATGACATATTCGTTGCGCTTGCACCGGGTCCACTTGCACTGCACGGCGATCTCGCGCAGGGTCACGCTGTCGAGTCCCTTGAAGAGCTCGACCTTCTGCAGTCCCAGCACCGCGGACATGCGCGGCGCGGACTTGTCGGTTCCCTTGCGCGACCGTTCCGTCCCCATGAACCGAAGTCTATAATGCCGCCTCGGTGGACACGCTCGCCCGCATCAAGGATCTCGCCAGCAAGGAGTTCTCGCTCGACGCCTCGGCACTCGACCCGGCCGCGCCGCTCGATACGCTGGGCATCGACTCGCTGAGCTTCATCGAGTTCATGTTCAAGGTCGAGGAGGAGTTCGGGGTCAGCGTGTCGGACGAGGACTTGAAAGGCATCAAGACGCTCGCCGACCTCGAGCGCCACGTGGCCTCCGCCCTCGCCACCGCCGGCAAGGGCTGAACCGCCGGATGGGGGAGCGCCGCGTCGCGGTCACCGGGGCGGGAGTGGTATCACCCGTGGGCACTTCCCTCGATGCATTCCATGCCGCCCTGTGCGATGCCCGCTCGGGCATCGGCAAGCTCCCCGCCGAGGTGACGCAATCTTCGGGCGTGCAGGTCGGCGCCTTGGTCGATTGGGATCCGGCTGCGCTCTTCAAGGAGGCCGAGGCGGCCAACCTCGATCGGGCGTCGCAATTCGCCCTCGGGGCCGCCGGCCAGGCCATGGCGTCGAGCGGACTCGATGTCGCCGACCGTCGCGAGCGCGTCGGCGTCTATTGGGGTACCGGGATGGGCGGCGCGACCACGCTCGAGGGTGCGTACAAGCAGGTCTACGGCGCCGGCGAATGGCGGCTGCGGCCGCTGACCGTGGTCATGGCGATGAACAATGCCGCCGGCTCCAACATCGCGGTGCGCCACGGGCTGCGCGGACCTTTCGCCAACTTCGCGACCGCGTGTTCTTCCTCAGCCATGGCGCTCGGAGAAGCCATGCAAGCGATCATGGCCGGACGCGCCGACGCGATGGTGGTGGGCGGCTCGGAAGCGCTGCTGACGCCGGGCACGCTTGCCGCGTGGCAGGCCCTGCGCACGCTCGCCCCGGCGGACGGCGCCGACGCCGCGGCAAGCTGCAAGCCGTTCGACAAACGAAGGACCGGCCTCGTGCTCGGCGAAGGCGCGGCGGCCTTCGTTCTCGAGGACGAATCCCTTGCGCGCGCACGCGGCGCCACCATCCTTGCGCTGCTCACCGGATACGGAAACTCCTGCGACGCAACGCACATGTCGAGGCCGGATCGGGAAGGCCAGATTCGCGCGATGCGGCAGGCGCTCGTGCAGGCGGCGCTGCCACCCGATGCCATCGGGTATATCAATGCGCACGGCACCGCCACAGCCGTCGGCGACGTCGTCGAGGCCGAGGCCATCAATATCGCATTCGGCGCCGCCGCCGCGGCGATCCCCGTGAGCTCGACCAAATCGATGCACGGCCATCTGCTGGGCGGCGCGGGTGCGCTCGAATTTGCCGCCGCGCTGATGCCCCTGCTGCGCGGCGTCCTGCCGCCGACTGCCTATCTCGCCCAGGCAGACCCGGCGTGCAAGCTGCGCCATGTGCCCGGCGAGGCGCAGCGCGTGACGCCGCCGCGCGCGGTGATGTCGAACTCGTTCGCCTTCGGCGGCTCGAACGTCGCGCTGGTGGCGCAGCGCGCCTAGACGGTTTCCTGTAGCAAGCGCTGCAGCGCGCTGAATTCGACCGGCTTCACGAGATGGTGGTTGAAGCCGGATGCCGATGCGCGCGCGCGGTCGTGCATCTGTCCGTAGCCCGTAACCGCAACCAGCAGTGCGCCGGCGAGCGCCGGGTCCTGGCGCATCCTGCGTGCAAGCTCATACCCATCCATTTGCGGCAAGCCGATATCGAGCAGGGCGACGTCGGGCGGGTACTGCTGGGCGAGAGACAGTCCGCCGGGGCCATCGGAGGCGACGCGCACTTCATGGCCGTCGCTTTCCAGGAGGAGTCGCAGCGCCTGGGCCGCGTCCCGGTTGTCGTCGACCACCAGGATTCGCCGTCGCGCAGGCTTCGCCGCTGGCATGCCGGGCCGCCCTTCGCCAGCCTGGCGAACGATCGCCGGCTCCTCGCGAAGCGCGAGCCGCACGATGAACTCGCTGCCACGGCCGGGGCCTTCGCTGCGCGCCTCGACGCTGCCGCCGTGCATCCTCACCAGCCGCTGCACCAGCGTAAGGCCGACGCCGAGACCGCCCTGTGTGCGATCGAGGCCCTGGTGCGCCTGCTTGAAGAGCTCGAACGCCGTGTTCAGCGTCTCCGGCGCCATGCCAATGCCGTTGTCGCGGACCACGATCACCGCGTGCGCCCCATCGCGGCGCACGCGCACGTCGATGCGTCCGCCTTCCGGCGTGTACTTCGCCGCGTTATGCAGCAGGTTTTGCACCACCTGGCTCAAGCGCACTTCGTCGCCGTCGACGACGACGCGCTCGTCCGAGACGTTCACATCCAGGGTATGGCGCCGCTGCTCGTACCATTGCATCGAAGCATCGGCGGCGTGGCGCACCACCGTACGCAGATCGATCGGCTTGCGGTCGAGCACCAGTGCGGCGCGGGTAATGCGGCTGACGTCGAGCAGGTCGTCGACCAGACGGGCGAGCTGGGTGGTCTGGCGCTGCAACACGTCGCGCACCCAGATTTCCGCTGGATCGGCCGTCGGCTTGCGCGCGAGCAGGCTGAGCGCATTGCTGATCGGCGCGAGGGGGTTGCGCAGCTCGTGCGCCAGCACGGCCAGAAACTCCTGCATTTGCCGGTCCTGCGTTTCGAGCGACTCGATGCGCTTGCGATCGCTCAGGTCGCGCGTGACCTTGGCATAGCCGCGCAGCTCGCCGGTCGAATCGCGCACCGGCGTGATGACGACGTTGGCCCAGAACGTGGTGCCGTCGCGGCGCACGCGCGTACCTTCTTCCTCGTAGCGCCCATCGTCGCGCGCGCGGCGCAGCTCTTCCTCCGGCCATCGCCGGTGCCTTGCCTCGTCGGTGTAGAAGAGGCGGAAGTGCTCGCCGATGATCTCGTCGGCGCGATACCCCTTGATCCGCTCCGCCCCCGCGTTCCAGCTCGCCACGCGGCCTTGCGTATCGAGCATGAAGATCGCGTAGTCCTTCACCGACTCGATCATCAGCCGGAAGCGCTCCTCGCTTTCGCGCAGCATCCGCTCCTGGCGCCGGCGCTCCGTGAGATCGCGCGTGATCTTGCTGAACCCGCGCAGCTCGCCCGCCGGGTCGCGCAGGGCGGTGATGATGACGTTCGCCCAGAACAGGCTGCCGTCCTTGCGCACGCGCCAGCCCTCGTCCTCCAGGCGTCCGTCGCGCGCGGCGATCTCCAGCTCCTGCTGCGGCCAGCGCCGGTCGTTCGCCTCGCGCGTATAGAACGCCGAGAAGTGCCGGCCGATGATCTCGCGCGGCTCGTAGCCCTTGATGCTCTGGGCGCCGCGGTTCCAGCTGAGGATGTGGCCTTCGCGGTCGAGCAGGAAGATCGCGTAGTCCCGCGCGCTTTCGACAATGCTGCGGAATGGATCGTCTATGCCGGGCAGCTTGACGACGGGTTTGTCGGACTCGGGCATGCCTCTCCGTGCGAAAGGCCGACTATATCCGCGAATGAGCGGCGCGGCCTGTCGCTGATCTACTACAGGATTTTGGTGGCCAAGGCCGGAATCGAACCAGCGACACACGGATTTTCAGTCCGCTGCTCTACCAACTGAGCTACTTGGCCTGCCGGGAAGGCGCGGATTATAGCGCCCAAAGAAAAGGGCCCTCGCGGGCCCTCGTCTTTGCTTCGTGTACTTGCTGCTTTACATGTCCATGCCGCCCATGCCGCCCATGCCACCCATGCCGCCGTGGTCATGGCCGCCACCGCCGCCGCCCTTCTTCTCTTCCACCAGCTCCGCAACCATCGCGTCGGTGGTGAGCATCAGGCCGGCGACCGAGGCTGCGTTCTGCAGCGCGGTGCGGCTGACCTTGGTCGGGTCGATAACGCCCATCTGCACCATGTCGCCGAACTCTTCGGTCTGCGCGTTGAAGCCCTGGTTGCCCTTGCTCTCGAGCACCTTGTTCAACACCACCGACGGCTCCGCACCCGCGTTGTCGACGATGATGCGCAGCGGCTCTTCGAGCGCCTTCATCACGATCTTGATGCCGGCATCCTGGTCGTGGTTGTCACCCTTGAGCTTGCCTTCGAGCGCCTGCTTCGCGCGGATGAACGCCACGCCGCCGCCCGGGACGATGCCTTCCTCGACTGCCGCGCGCGTCGCGTGCAATGCGTCTTCCACGCGGGCCTTTTTCTCCTTCATCTCGACTTCGGTCGCAGCGCCGACCTTGATCACGGCCACGCCGCCGGCGAGCTTCGCCACGCGCTCCTGCAGCTTCTCCTTGTCGTAATCGCTGGTCGCCTCGTCGATCTGCACGCGGATCTGCTTCACACGGCCTTCGATCTGCTTCTTGTCGCCGGCGCCGTCGATGATGGTCGTGTTCTCTTTCGCAGCCTCGACCTTCTTCGCGCGGCCCAGGTCCTTCAGCGTCGCGTTCTCGAGCTTCAGGCCGAGCTCTTCGGAGATCACGGTGCCGCCGGTGAGGATGGCCATGTCTTCCAGCATCGCCTTGCGGCGGTCGCCGAAGCCCGGCGCCTTGACGGCAACGGTCTTGAGGATCCCGAGGATGTTGTTCACCACCAGGGTGGCGAGCGCTTCGCCTTCCACTTCCTCGGCGATGATGAGCAGCGGCTTGCCGGCCTTGGCGACCTGCTCCAGGATCGGCAGCAGCTCGCGGATCGACGAGATCTTCTTGTCGTACAGGAGGATGTACGGGTCCTCGAGCACGGCGATCTGCTTCTCGGGGTTGTTGATGAAGTACGGCGACAGGTAGCCGCGATCGAACTGCATGCCCTCGACCAAGTCGAGCTCGTTCTCGAGCGACTTGCCGTCCTCGACCGTGATCACGCCTTCCTTGCCGACCTTGTCCATCGCGTCGGCGATGATCTTGCCGATGTCCGCATCCGAGTTGGCCGAGATCGAGCCGACCTGCGCGATCTCTTTCGAGCTCGAGCACGGCTTGGAGACTTTCTTCAGCTCCTCGGTGACCGCGACGACCGCCTTGTCGATACCGCGCTTCAGGTCCATCGGGTTCATGCCGGAGGCGACGAACTTCATCCCCTCGCGCACGATCGCCTGGGCGAGAACGGTGGCCGTCGTGGTGCCATCACCGGCCACGTCGGAGGTCTTGGACGCCACTTCCTTCACCATCTGCGCGCCCATGTTCTCGAATTTGTCCTTGAGCTCGATCTCCTTCGCGACCGACACGCCGTCCTTGGTGACGGTGGGGGCGCCGAACGAGCGCTCGAGCACGACGTTGCGGCCC
>DATLDY010000094.1:0-12630 GCA_035525655.1 Burkholderiales bacterium | reverse complement strand
TTCTGGTTGTAATCGACGAACACACCGTGGCGTTCCTCTTTCCACCATTTGCTCGTCGCGATCCCGGGCGCACGGCGCTCGACTTCGCGCGCAAGCGCGAGCGCGGCCCGCCTCACCTCGTCGAATGACCATTTGCGCTGTATGCGCACGTAAACATGCAGGCCGCGCTTGCCGGAAGTCTTCGGCCATCCGGCGAGGCCGAAATCCTCGAGCACTGTCCTGGCAACCTGCGCGACCTCCCGCACCTGCGGCCACTTCACCCCGGGCACGGGATCCAGGTCGACGCGCAGCTCGTCCGGATGATCCAGGTCCTCCGCCCGTACCGGGTGCGGATGCAGCTCGAGGCAGCCGAGGTTTGCCATCCAGGCCAGCCCGGCGGCGTCTCGCGGCACCACCTCTTCCGCGCTACGCCCGGAAGGAAACTTGAGCTCCACGACGTCGATCCAGTCCGGCCGGCTCTCGGGCGCGCGCTTCTGGTAGAAAAATTCGCCGTCCACTCCGTTCGGATAGCGGACCAGCATGTTCGGCCTGCCGCCCGCGCCGCGCAGCGCTCCGTCCGCAACGGCGACGTAATAGCGCACCAGGTCCAGCTTCGTGTAGCCCGGCCCGGGAAAGAGCACCTTGCCCGGATTGCTTACCGCGACCTTGCGGCCGTTGATTACCAGCGTCTCGGCGGGCACGGCGGGAGGAAATAGTTCACGCTGACGCCCCGCGAATACGGTGCATATAAGGCGAGTATCTTGGCGGCGCGATGAAATACACGATCGTCGACAAACAGGATTACCTGCGCGCCGATCTCCTCGAGCGCGACAACGCCGAAGAGACCGAAACCTTCCTCGAGGCCATCCGAGAGGTCGGCCTGAAGCATCCGCGTAACCGCCTTCTCATCTTTGTGCACGCCCCGCACGCGTTCTTCCGCATCGAGAAGTACCACGCCTCGCGCTTCCTGGCGGAGCTGGCCGAGCGACCCGACTGGCGCGTCGCCCTCGTGTCGGTCCACTTCGAAGTTCGCATTCTCCACCAGTACGTGGAAGCGTTGGCGCGCTTCAAGCGGGCGAAACTGCGCAGCTTCGGCGACGAGGCGAGTGCGGTACGCTGGCTCGCCGAGCCCGACTCGCCGGGCATGGCACCCTCCTCCGCCCCTAGTCGATAACCGAATCGGCGCGCACCACGAAGGCCGGTGGCAATGGCACGCCCAAGGCCTTGGCGGTGCGGCGGTTGATGATCAGCTCCATCCGCGTCGGCTGCTCTATCGGCAAATCGCCGGGCTTCGCGCCTTTGAGGATGCGATCGATATAGCCGGCGGCGCGCACGGTGAGAGCGTCGGTGTCCGCGCCAAAGAAAAGGAGCGCTCCGGCGTCGACATGGGACTTCTGCATGCCGACGCCGGCGAGCCCCTGCTCGAGCGCGAGCGGGGGCCAGCCGGGGACCGGAACCGATCCCTGCACGATCACCGCTCTGACGTGGGCCTTCTTGAGCCGGGCTAGCGCGCCGTCGAAGTCCTGGCGCGAGCGCACATCGATGACGTCCAGGGCAACGCCCGCCGTCCTGCACGCGGCGCGATTCTCCTCGACGAAAGGCTTTGCGAAGGCATCGGCGCCGTTGATGAGCAAGCCGAGCCGGGCCATATGGGGCATGAGCTCGCGCAGCAGCTCGATGCGCTTGCCGGATATTTCGGCGGACGTTGCCGAAATGCCGGTCACGTTGGCCTCCGGGCGGGCGAGGCTCTTCACCAGCCCGGCGGCGACGGGATCGCCCGCATAGGCCATGACGATAGGCACGGTCCGCGTAGCCTTCTTCGCCGCTTGCACGGCTGGCGTCAGAGCCGCCACCAGCACGTCGACCTTGGATGCCACCAGTTCTGCCGCCAGGCTTTCGGCGCGCGACACGCTCGCGTCGGCACTGCGCCAGTCGATGAGCAGGTTCTTGCCCTCGGTGTAGCCGTATTGCTGGAGGCCGCGCCGCAATGCCTGCTGAAAGCCAGGCGTCGGTGCGGTCCAGCTGAGCACCCCGATCTTCGCCAGCTTCTCGCGCGTCTGTGCGAGGGTGCCGAGCGGGAGCGCCAACAAGCCGACGACCAGCGCGCGTCTTTTCACGAGCGCCAGTGTATACAGTCCAGCAATGAGCTGGATCGTTGCCGCCCTCGTGGGCACCGTCGTTCTCCTCGGCATCGCGATCTGGTCGATCAAGCGCCACAAGGATCCGCACCTGGAGCTCGAGAGCGACCTGCCGCTCGAGGATCTCATCACGTCGATCTCGGGCATGGCGCTCGGCATGCCGATCCGCGGCAACACCGCGGAAATATTCCAGAACGGCGCGTTCTTCGACGCACTGCTCGAGGACATCAAGGCGGCGCGCCACACCGTGCACTTCGAGACCTTTCTCTGGAAGGAAGGCAAGCTCGGGCAGCGCATGGCCGACGCCTTTTCCGCCAAGGCACGCGAAGGCGTCACGGTGCGCCTCGTGCTCGACGCCACCGGCTGCAAGACGATGGGCAAGGACGTGCAGCGGCAGATGCGCGAGGCCGGCTGCCGGCTCGCGCTCTACCACCCGCGCACCCTGAAGAACATCGGCGTGGTGCTCGAGCGCGACCATCGCAAGCTCGCCATCCTCGACGGCCGCGTCGCCTGGGTGGGCGGCCACTGCATCGTCGACGAGTGGCTCGGGGAAGCGCAGGACCGGCAGCACGTGCGCGACCTCTCGGTGCGCCTGCGCGGTCCGATCGTCCACGCCGTGCAATCGGTCTTCGGCGAGAACTGGGTCGAAGTCACCGGCAAGCTTTTCGTCGGTGAGCACGTCTTCCCGCCCGTCGAGCCCGCCGGAGAGGTCACCGCGCACATAGCGAGCATGAAGCCCGAGGGGTCGGCGCCCGCGGTGAAAATCCTGCACCACTCGGTGATCTGCTGCGCCCGCAAGCGCCTCTGGATCCAGAACCCCTACTTCATTCCCGAGCCCGACGCGGTGCATGCCCTCGCCAAGGCGGTGAAGCGCGGCGTGGACGTGCAGGTCATGGTGCCCTCCGCCGACGCATCCGACATGCCGATCGTCCAGCACGCGGCGCATCGCAACTTCCAGGAGCTGCTCGATGCGGGCGTCCGCCTGTTCGAATACCAGCGCACGCTGCTGCACCTGAAAGTGATGACTGTGGACGGCGCCTGGTGCGCGGTGGGGTCCAGCAACTTCGACGACCGCTCGTTCGAGACGAACGATGAGATCACCGTTGGCTTCCTCGACCGCAAGCTCGCCGCGCAGCTGGAGGAAATCTTCCAGGAGGATCTCAAGCACTGCACGGAGCTGAACGCCGCCGATTGGAAGAAGCGCGGTCTCCTCCACCGTGCGAAGGACAGCGCGCTGTACCTCTTCAACGAGGTTCTCTGACTAGGTGAGCGGAAAGCGCTCGACCGGCTCGTACGCCGAGCCGTTGGCGGTGTTGCGCGAGCGAACCAGCAGGAACTCGGTCACCGGCCATTCGACCTGCGGCAGAAGCGGCAGCGCGCGCGGCGAGCTCGTCTTTCGAAGCACGGTGATGTGCGGCGCGAATGCGCGCTCTTCGAGCTTGAACCCGGCTTCGCGTAGCGCGCCCTGCAGCTGCTTGACGAGGTCCGTCAGCGCCGCCGGGGCCGACCGGGGACCCACCCACACGATCTTGTTGTGCGACCAGTACTGCCCGTCATCGACGTGCAGGTCATGGCGCGGAGCGCTCACCGCCTGCGCGGCCTTCCGGGCGAGCGCCGGGTCGGCGTCGCCGAGGAACGCCAGAGTGAGGTGGATATTCGCGGTCGGCGTCAACGTGCCGCCGACCTCGTGCATCACCGCGTTGGCCCAACGGTTCAGAGAATGGGCGGTCTTGGCCGGCGGCCAAAGAGCGAAGAAGAGTCGCACTACGTCGCGAGGTGCTTGCGCATCACGGCTGCGAGCGCGTCGTCGCCCTGCTTGTCGAGCGCGGCAGCAATGAGCTCCATTTCGCGGCGGCCGCGGTTCTGCGAGAGCTTCCAGCGCGTTTCGATCCGCGTGACGGGGATGCGGAAGTTGACGATGCCTTCGAGCATCATGCTGACGTACTTCTCGCTCAGCGCGTCGAACTTCGGCAGCCACTGCGGATCCATCGCGGCGATGAGGCGCCTTTGCGAGGCGTGCTTGGCTTCGCGGCCGTCGACTTTCTGCGGAACGCCGTAGGCGTGGACGGCGGTGTAGTTCCAGGTCGGCACGCGCTCCTTGTCCTCGTACCATCGCGGCGAGACATAGCCGTGCGGCCCGGTGAAGATGGCCAGCACCTCCTCGTCGAGGAACTCGCTCCACTGCGGATTCGCGGCCGCCATGTGCATGTCGATGACAAACTTCCCGCCCTCCTCGTGCGCCAACGACGGCAGGTGCGACGCATGCAGGACGCCGTTGAGCCCGGTCACCAGGACCGGAAAGTTATTGGCGTTCATGAACGCCAGGAGCTCTGCGCGATCTTCGATGCGGTTGTAGGCGGGCGAGTACATTATTCGAGGAGCGCCACGGCCTGCGCTGCAATGCCTTCCATGCGGCCGAGGAAGCCAAGGTGCTCGGTGGTGGTGGCCTTGATATTGACACATGCCGGCGTCACGCCGAGGTCCGCAGCGATATTGCCTATCATGCGCGCCGCATGCGGCGCCATCCGCGGCGCCTGCGCAATGATGGTGGCATCGATGTTCACCACCCTCAGCTTGAGCGCGGCGAGCTTCTTCGCCACGTCGCGCAGGAGCTTGCGGCTGTCGACGCCACGGAACTCGATGTTGGTGTCGGGATAGTGCTGGCCGATGTCGCCCAGGCCCGCGGCACCGAGCAGCGCATCGCAGATAGCGTGGAGCAGCACGTCGGCGTCCGAATGGCCGTCGAGGCCCTTTTCGTAGGGGATGTCGACGCCGCCGATGATCAGCCTGCGGCCCAAAACGAGCGGATGGACATCGAATCCCTGGCCGATCCTCATGGACGGCGCTCCAGGATCGACTCGGCGATGGCAAGGTCTTCAGCGTAGGTCACTTTCAAATTTTCGCGACTTCCGGCGACGAGGCGCGGCTTCAGTCCGAGCCGCTCTACCGCCGCCGCCTCATCCGTCGCGTCGCGTGCTTGCGGTAAAGCCTGGAGCAAGAGACCGGCCCGGAACATCTGCGGAGTCTGCGCGAGCCATAGTTGCGAGCGATCCTGCGTCGCGACGATGCGCACCACGCCGGCGTCGTCCTTGGCGGCCGTCTTCACCGTGTCCGCGACGGGCAGCGCAAGGATCGCGCCGACTACGTCGCGTGCGCCTTCATCCATCAGCCGGTGCAAGTCCGCGCCCGGCAGGCACGGCCTTGCGGCATCATGGACGAGTACCCAGTCATCCGCGTTCACCGTGTCGCGCGCGGCGACGAGGCCGTTATAGACGGAATCGCGGCGCGTCGCGCCGCCGCAGTACAACGGATAAAGCTTGCCTGCGTAAGCGCTCCAGTCGAATTGCGCGAACTGCGCGTCATTGCCGGCGAGTACGACGAACACGGCTGCAACCTGCGGCACGCAAACTGCACGCACCGCGTGCCAAAGCATGGGCTTGCCGGCGAGCAATGAATATTGCTTGGGCGAGCTCGCCGCCATGCGGGATCCGCTGCCGGCGGCGGGAATCAGGGCGAATGTGGGCAAAGTTGTTTTAATTCAGGACGATATAATTACACACGTTGCTTCTTGATGCAGCGCGACTCGCTTCCCTCCCGTAGGCGTTATACCCGGCTCACCGGTTCCGCTGATGCCCTGGCGCTCGCACGCCTGGCGCAGGAGGAGCATCCGGTGGCCGTCGTCACCGCTACTGCGCTCGACGCGCAACGCCTGCTCGACGAGATCTGCTGGTTCTCGCCGCAGCTGCGCGCCTGCATGTTGCCCGATTGGGAGACGCTGCCGTACGACCAATTCTCTCCGCACCACGACCTGGTGTCGGAACGCCTCGCCACGCTGTACCGCATCCAGCGCGCCGAATTCGATATCGCCGTCGTTCCCGCCTCGACCGCGCTCATGCGCATGTGCCCGCCTTCCTATATTGCCGGACACACGTTCTTCCTGCGCTCCGGGACCGAGCTCGACGTCGATCAGCTGAAAGCCCAGCTCGCAACCGCCGGCTACCAGCACGTGACGCAGGTCGTCGCACCGGGGGAGTTCTGCGTGCGCGGCGGCCTGATCGACCTCTTTCCGATGGGAAGCGCGCTGCCCTATCGCCTCGACCTGGATGACGAGGAGATCGACTCGATCAAGACTTTCGACGTCGACACGCAGCGGACGGTGTACGCGGTGAAGGAAATCCGCCTGCTTCCGGCGCGCGAATTCCCGCTCGACGATGCCGGCCGCGCGCGCTTTCGCAGCCGCTGGCGCGAGATCTTCGAAGGCGATCCATCGAAGAAGCGCCTGTATCGCGACGTCTCGAACGGCGTGCCCGCCGCCGGCGTCGAGTACTACCTGCCGCTTTTCTTCGAATCGACCGCGACGATCTTCGATTACTTGCCGCAGCGTTGCACGCTGGCGCTGCACCATGACGTCTCCACGGCCGTCACCGACTTCTGGCGCGATATCAACTCGCGCTACCGCATGCAGGGCGGCGATCCCGACCGGCCGCTCCTCGCGCCGCCGGAAATGTTCGTGCCGGCCGAGGAGTTCTATCTGCGCGCGAAGGACCACCCGCGCGTCGACGTCTCGGAAGCCGATGAGGACGGCGAAGGCCCCCTCGCCAGCGCGGGCCTGCCGTCGGTTGCGGTCGATCGGCGCGCGCAGGACCCGCTCGCGTCGCTGAAGGCATTCCTCGGCAGCTCGAACCTGAAGGTGATGATCGCGGCCGAGTCTGCCGGCCGCCGGGAGACGATGGCGACCTATTTCGGCGAGTACGGCCTGAAGCCGGCAACGGCCGCGAGCTTCGAGCAGTTCCTCGCTGACCCCGCGTCCTTCGTCCTTGGCATTGCACCGCTTGCGCACGGCTTCTCGGTCCCTGCAGAAGGCTGGGCCGTGATCACCGAGGCCGAGCTCTACGCCGGCGTCGTGCGCCGGCGCACGCGCACGGCCGAGAAGCGCAGCTCGGTCGAGGGCATGCTGCGCGACCTTTCCGAGCTGAAGATCGGCGACCCGGTGGTGCACGAAGACCACGGCATCGGTCGGTACCAGGGCCTGGTCACGCTCGATGTCGACGAGGGCAAAGCCGAGTTCCTCCTCCTGCACTACGAAGGCGGCGACAAGCTCTATGTACCGGTGTCCCAGCTCGGTGTCATCGGCCGCTATAGCGGCGCGCAGCCGGAAGAAGCACCGCTACATAAGCTGGGCAGCGGCCAATGGGACAAGGCCAAGGCGCGCGCGGCCAAGCAGGTGCGCGATACCGCGGCGGAGCTCCTTGCCCTGTACGCCAAGCGGGCCTCGCGCACCGGCCACGCCTTCGGCATCCGCCAGCACGACCTGGAGGCGTTTGCCGAGGGATTCGGCTTCGAGGAGACGGTGGACCAGCAAGGCGCCATCGAAGCGGTCACCGCCGACATGGCCTCCGGCAAGCCGATGGACCGCCTGGTGTGCGGGGACGTCGGCTTTGGCAAGACGGAAGTCGCGCTTCGTGCGGCGTTCATCGCCGTTGCCGATGCCAAGCAGGTGGTGGTCCTCTGCCCGACCACGCTCCTTGCCGAGCAGCATTTCCATACCTTCAACGACCGCTTCGCCGACTGGCCGGTGCGCATCGCGGAGCTCTCCCGGTTCAAGTCCGCCAAGCAGTCGAACGAAATCCTGGAGAAGCTCGGCACCGGCGAGATCGACATCGTCATCGGCACGCACAAGCTCCTCGGGCGCGACGTCAAGCTGCCGCGCGTGGGCCTCGTCATCATCGACGAGGAGCATCGCTTCGGCGTGCGGCAGAAAGAGGCGCTCAAGCGCCTTCGCGCCGAGGTCGACGTGCTGACGCTCACCGCGACGCCCATCCCGCGCACCCTCGCCATGTCGCTCGAGGGCATACGCGACTTTTCCGTCATCGCCACCGCTCCGGAAAAGCGCCTCGCCATCAAGACCTTCGTCGCGCCCTTCTCCGAAGGCCTGATCCGCGAGGCCGTGATGCGCGAGCTCAAGCGCGGCGGCCAGGTGTACTTCCTGCATAACGAAGTCGACTCGATCGAGCGCATGCAGGAGCGCCTCGCGCGCCTCCTGCCCGAGGCGCGCATCGCGGTAGCGCACGGCCAGATGCCCGAGCGCGAGCTCGAGAGGGTGATGCGCGACTTCACCGCGCAGCGCGCCAACGTGCTCCTTTGCTCAACCATCATCGAGACCGGCATCGACAATCCGCACGCGAACACCATCGTCATCAATCGCGCGGACAAGTTTGGCCTCGCCCAGCTCCACCAGCTGCGCGGCCGCGTGGGACGCTCGCACCACCAGGCCTACGCCTATCTCCTCACGCCGCCGGATGATGCTCTGAGCAAGAACGCCCTGAAGAGGCTGGAGGCGATCCAGATGATGGAGGAGCTCGGCTCCGGCTTTTACCTCGCCATGCACGACCTCGAGATCCGCGGCGCCGGCGAGATGCTCGGCGAATCGCAGTCGGGCGAGATCCAGGAGATCGGCTTCTCTCTCTACACGCGGATGCTCGACCGCGCGGTGCGCAGGCTGAAGGCGGGCAAGGCGGCGGACATCGACGACGCGGTCGACATCTCCACGGAGGTGAACCTGCATGTCCCCGCCCTTCTCCCCGACACCTATTGCAACGACGTGCACGAGCGGCTCTCGATCTACAAGCGCCTGGCCGACGCGCAGGCGCGCGAAGAGCTAGACGCGCTGCGCGAGGAGCTCGTCGACCGCTTCGGCAATCTCCCCGATGCCGCGCGCGCGCTCATCCAATGCCATGAAGTGCGCCTCGCCGCGCGGCCGCTCGGCGTCTCCCGCGTCGATGCCACGCACGAGGCGGTGCAGCTCCAGTTCGTGAAAAACCCGCCCCTCGAGGGAGCCAAGATCATCGCCTTCATCCAGAAGAAGGGCCGCGCCGCTCGCCTCGCCGGCCCGGATCGCCTTCGCATCGATGTGAAGCTCCCCGAATGGCAGGAGCGCGCCCAGGCAGTGAGGGACATCCTCCTGCAGCTCTCCGCTTAAATGGTGACAGTCACCATTTAATGAACCTGGTTGTACAGGGCGCGTCGATGACCGCCGACCAGGCGAATGACCTTGCGCGGCTGGCCGGCTCGACACGCGTATATAAGGTCGGCGATCACGCATGGCGTATCGAGCGAGCGGGCACGCCCGATTCCATCGCCCCGTACTGCGAAAAGGCCCGCATCGATTTTGCTTTCATGCCCGAAGGTCGACGCTTCAGAGATTTGAAGCTGCTCGCGATGGACATGGACTCGACGCTGATCACCATCGAGTGCATCGACGAGCTCGGGGACCTCGCCGGCCTCAAGACCGAGATCGCCGCCATCACCGCGCAGGCAATGCGCGGGGAGCTCGACTATCCGCAAAGCCTGCGCAAGCGGGTTTCATTATTGAGGGACCTCGATGAATCGGCGCTGGCCCGGGTCTATGACGAGCGGCTGAAGCTCACGCCGGGCGCCGAAGCCCTGATCGCCGCCTGCAAGGAGCATGGCGTCAAGCTGCTTCTGGTTTCCGGCGGCTTCACGTTCTTCACGGACAAGCTCAAGGACCGCCTGGACATCGACTACACGATCTCCAACCGACTCGAGGCGCAAGGTGGCAAGCTCACCGGGCAGGTGCTCGGCGATATCGTAGATGCGCAAGCGAAGGCTACGAAGTTCCGCGCGGTCATGAAGGAGCTCGGCGCAACGCGCGAGCAGACCGTCGCCATCGGCGACGGAGCGAACGACCTGAAGATGATGGCGGAGGCCGGCGTGTCGGTCGCCTTCCACGCCAAGCCGGTGGTGCGCGCACAGGCGAGCTGCGCGATTACCTGGGGTGGCCTCGACGCGGTGCTGAACCTCTTCGAGTAGGTCCATTCGGAGCCAAGGCGGCGGGCATGGCGCGTGCTGCAGCGCAGCCATGACCCAAACGAAAGCAGTGGTTTTCGATGTGGACGGCACGCTCGTCGATACCAACGACCTGCACGTTGCCGCCTGGTGCGACACCTTCCGCCACTACGGCCGTGAGGTTGCGCCTGACGCGGTGCGTGCCCAGATGGGCAAGGGCGGCGACCAGCTGATGCCGGAGTTCTGGTCGGAGGACGAGCTCGCGCGCATCGGCGAGGAAATGCAGCAAATGCGGGTCGACATCTTCATGCGCGACTATCTGCCGCGCGCAAAGCCCTTTCCCGGCGTGCGGGAATTCATGGAGGAGCTGCGCGCCAATGGTGTGCGCGTGGTGCTCGCCTCCTCGGCGAAGAAAGCCGAGCTCGATCATCACGTAAAGCTACTCGGCATTTCGCCGCTCATCGATGGCGCGACCTCGGCCGAAGATGCCGAGCATTCGAAGCCCTGCCCCGATATTTTCCAGGCCGCGCTCGAGCGATTGCCCGGCGTGACCCCCGAGGAGGCCATCGTGGTCGGCGACTCGCCGTACGACGTCATCGCTGCAGCGCGTGCCGGAATGCGCACCATCGGAGTCGAAGCCGGCGGCTTCAGCCGCGACTGCCTGCTGGAAGCAGGCGCGGTGGCCGTTTATCGGGACGTTGCCGAATTACGGCACGCCGCATGGACCTGACCCTGCCCATCGGCCTCGCGGCCGGCCTGCTGACCACGATCTCGCTCGTGCCGCAGGTGATGAAGATCTGGAAGACACGCTCGGCCAAGGACGTCTCGCGCAAGATGTTCATCGCCTTTTCCACCGGGGTGGCGCTGTGGCTCCTCTACGGGATCCTGAAAGGCGAGCTGCCCATGATCCTCTGGAACGCGATATCGCTGGTCCTCGGCCTGGCGATCCTGGGGATGAAGCTGCGCTTCGGCTGAAGTCGCTACTTCGCCGCGATTACCATGATCTCGACGAGCGCGCGCGGGTCGGCGAGCTTCGCCTCGACGCAGGCGCGCGCCGGCAGGTTCTTGGGGTCGACCCACGCCGTCCAGACCTCGTTCATCGGCGCACGGTTGCGGATATCGGTGACCCAGATATGCGCCTGCAGCACCTTGGACTTGCTCGAGCCGCACTTGCCGAGCAGGCGGTCGATGTCGTCTAGGATCTCCTTCGTCTGGCCCTTCACGTCCTTCGCCAGGTCCTTGGCCACTATGCCGGCCAGGTAGACGGTGTCGCCGTGCTCGACGGCCTGCGAAAGGATGCTGCTCTGGTCATGGCGGGTGACGGTCATCGGGTCTTCTCCTCTAGGGTTTGCTTATCGTAGCCGGCAATTTGCTTGTAACGGTCGGACAGGCGTTGCAGCTCGGCGGGACTGATCACCGAGTCGATGCTGCTGAAGGGGCGGTCTCCCGTGCGCTCGTAGATCTCGCGCAAGATGGCGTCGGGCGGATTGCGCCGGTTTTCCAGCACTACGTTGGAGGTCGGCGCGAGCCTGCGCCGCTCGTATTCCCGCAATGCCATCTCGGCAGTGCTTCCATCGGCGAGGCACTCGGCCAGCGCCTGCGCGTCGAGGATCGCCTGCCCGGCGCCGTTCGAGCCGCGCGGATACATCGGGTGCGCGGCATCGCCGAGCAGCGTCACGCGTCCGAACGTCCAGGCGGGCAGCGGATCCTTGTCGACCATCGGGTATTCGAGCACCACGTCGGCGGCGCGGAAAAAGGCCGGCACGTCGAGCCAGTCGAACCGCCAGCTCTCGGCATCGCCGATGAAGTCCTCTAAGCGCGCCGGCCTGTTCCAGTCCCAGCGCTTGTAGTTCGGCGTCTCGATCTCCCAAAGCCAGTTCACCAGCTGGCGGCCTTGTTCATCGATACTGTTGCGGATCGGATAGTGCACGAGCTTGCCGCCCTTGAGCCAGCCGGCACGCGTCATGGATGCGCCTGAGAGGATCGGCTTCCAGCGCGTCACGCCGCGCCACATGTTGATGCCCGAATAGCGCGGCTCGCCTTCTCCCGGATAGAGCTGCGAGCGCACCACGGAATGAATGCCGTCACAGGCGATGAGCGCGGGACCGGTGACCGGCGGCTGGTCGCGGAACCGGGCCGTCACGCCGCCCGGCGCATCGTCGAAGCCCACGCAGTGGAACCCGAGGTGCAGGCGCTCGGCCCCGAGCCGCGCTTTCACTGCTTCCAGCAGGATCGACTGCAGGTCGCCGCGATGAATGGAGAACTGCGGCCACTCGTAGCCGGCGCGACGACCGAGCGGCTCGCGGTAGATGAGTTGACCGAAGCGGTTGAAGAAAGTCGCGTCGGCGGTCTCGATGGCCACCTTCTGCAGCGCCGGCACCAGTCCCAGCTCGTCCAGCACCCGGGTCGCATGCGGCAGCAGGTTGATGCCAACGCCGACGGCCTTGATCGTCGGCGTCGATTCGAACACGCGGCACGCGATGCGCCGGTGATGAAGCTCGAGCGCGAGAGTGAGGCCGCCGATTCCTGCGCCGATGATGAGAATCTCTTCCACACCCTAGTTTACGGCGAGGTAAGCCTTCTCCAAGGCGCCGGTGGCGGCGATTTCGCTGGCCGCGCCGGAGGCGACGATGCGCCCGCCTTCGATCACGTACGCGCGGTCGGCGAGCGCGAGCGCAAGCCCGGCCATCTGATCGACGAGCAGGAT
>DATLDY010000090.1:0-25220 GCA_035525655.1 Burkholderiales bacterium | reverse complement strand
CAGCCATTCGTGATCGCTGTCGGCCGGACACGGACGGCGGCGAATGAGGCATAGCGGCCAGGCGACCAGGACGACCGCAAGGGGCGCGGCACCGATGACGCCGCGTTCGGCGAGCGCATTGAGATAGAGGTTGTGCGCATGAGGAAAGAGCGAGCGGTAAGCGTCTGTCGTCTGCTCGCGCGCGACGATGGAGAAGTTATCCATTCCGACCCCGAAGAAGGGGTGCTGCGCCCACGTCGCGATCGCCAGGCTCCATGCACGGTCCCGGTATGCGAGCGTGTTTCCGGCATGGGTAACGGCCTCGTGCCGCTCGAACACCTCGGCGCCGCCGAGCGCGAAGACCACGCCGGCGACGACGAGCACAGCGACCGCCTCCGCCATGGGCACCCGCCAACGCGGCCACCATGCCGCGGCAAGTATGACGAGCGTGAGGAGACCGACGGCGACGCCCGCTCGACTCGCCGCGACGAAAAGCGAGACGACGACCAGCGCGCTCACCGCGGCCGCCAGCACGCGACGGCGACCCGTGTAGAGCCAGGAGGCGCACAGCGCAAGCATCAGCGCCAGGTAGATCGCCGAGTGGTTCACGTGGCCCACGGAATTGAGCTCAAGCCTCATGTCCGGATGCGCTGACAGTTGCGCGTAGGCCATGATGAGCGCGATCGAGACCGAAGCGACGAGCGCGATGACCACCAGCTCGATCTCGCGCTCGCCGAACCGGCTGCGCTTCACCATCCACAGCGCGCCGGCGTAGCGCACGATATCCAGCGCCGCGTGCCATTCGCTGCCGTGCAGGCCGGCGAACGCGGCGACCACGAATCCCGAGGCGATCCACGCGGCGACGAGCGTGTCCCACCTATCCCAGCGTCCGCCGAAATTGCGTGCGGCAGCACGATTGGCCATCCACGCAATCGCGTACCCCAGCCAGGCGAGGTTCTTCGGCGCCTCGTAAAGCGGCAAAAAGACACACAGCGCGAGCAGGAAGCCGAACTCGGCCCGGTGTGTCCAGGAAACAGGCATCCGGCGATATTACAATCGCGCTTCGAGCGAAAGAGCATGATCAGGAAAGACATCGACTGGCGCGGCTTGCGCGCCGAATTCGAGCGCGGCGCGCCCTTTCCGCACTTGGTGATCGATGATTTTTTCCATCCCGACGTCGCGGCAGTGCTCGAGCGCGACATCCCCGCGTTCGATGACCCCTCGTGGTGGGAATACAGCAATCCCATCGAGGAAAAGCGCGCGCTGAATCACTGGGACCGCTTCCCGGCCACGACGTACCGCGTTTTCTCCTATCTCAACTCCGGCTTCCTCGCCGATGTTGCCGAGCTGACCGGGATCGATGACCTGCGCGCCGATGTCGGCCTGCATGGCGGCGGTTGGCACCTGCACGGCCGCGGCGGCAAATTGAACGTGCACCTCGATTACTCCGTGCATCCCAAGCTGGCGCTCGAGCGCCGCCTGAACCTGATCGTGTACCTCGCGAGCGGCTGGGACCCCGCCTGGGGCGGCGCGCTCGGCCTGTGGAGCCACGATGCGGACAACACGAGCCCGAAGGACCTCGTCAAATCGATCGACTGCCGGTTCAACCGCGCGGTGATTTTCGATACGACCCACTCGTGGCACGGCCTGCCCGACCCCATCGCATGCCCCGAAGGCGTCTACCGCAAGAGCATCGCGGTCTACTACCTGACGCCGGTTCGGGAAGACGCCGCGGCGCGCGGCAAGGCGCTCTTCGCGCCGCATGGGGAGCAGGCGCAGGACGAAGCGGTGCTCGATCTCATCCGCGAGCGCGCCGACGTCGCCACCGCGCCGAAAACCTACCGGTCTAAATAGCCGCGCTCGCTTCGCTATAGATCGCTTCCATGCGGTCGAGCATCCGCTCGGCGGACATGCTCTCGGCGCAGTGCGTTCGCGCCGCGTCTCCCAGCGTCCGGCGCAGCGGCTCATCCGCGAGGAGGCGCTCGAGCGCACTGCGCAGCGCCGCCACGTCTTTCGGCGGCACCAACAGCGCCGTGCGCTCGTTGATCGCCAGCTCCGCAATGCTGCCCACCTCCGTGGTGACGCACGGCAAGCCGGTGAGCATCGCCTGCAAAAGCGCCTGCGGCACCCCTTCGTTCGCGTAGGACGGCAGCGCAAAGACGTCGAGCGCCTGGAGCCAGGGCACGACGTCGCGCTGGTTGCCCGCGAATATCACGCGGGGCAGGACGCCGAGCTCGGCAGCCCGCCCCTGCAGCGCTTCGCGCTGCGGACCGTCGCCGACGACGACGAGCGTGGCATTTTCGGGCAGCGCTTCGACTAGGTAGCGGTGGCCTTTCCAGCTGCGCAGCGTAGCGACGATGCCGATCAGCATCTTGTCCGCCGGCAGGCCCACGCTCGCCCGCGCGGCGGAGCGATCACCCGGCTTGTACCGCGCCGGATCGGCGCCGGTCGGCACCGAGTCGACGCGCTCGGGCGGGACGCCTGTGCTCGCGATGAGATCGCGCCTTAGCGCCACACCGGTCGTCACGATTCGCGCAGGTCGCGCGTAGAGCCAGCGGCTGAATGCGTTGCGCGGCACGGGCGCCGATATGTGCCGCGTGCGCACCATCGGTATGCGCTTGCCCAGGCTCGCCAGGGCGAGGGCGCTCAGCCACGAATCGGTCGAGCTGTGCGTGCTCACGACGTCGGCGCGGTTCGCGGCGAACCAGCTTCTCAACGCCATCAAGCCGGCGGGCCGCTTGCGCGCAATCGGCACGGCGACTGCGCGCAGCCCCCAGTTCGGCGCCTCGCCGAAAATACGCGCTTCCGGCGGGCAAAGCAGCGTCAGCTGATGTCCGCGACGCGCGAGCCCCTGCGCCTCCGACAGGATGCGCAGCTCCTGCCCGCCCCAGCCGAGCGAGGACTCGGTATGCACGATGTTCATGCCGCCGCGCGCTCGGCGGCGTACTGGATCCGATAGAGGCGCGCGTAGGTGCCCTCCTTGGCGAGGAGCTCGGCGTGGGTGCCGAGCTCCGCGATGTGCCCCCGCTCGAGGACCGCGATGCGATCGGCGCGCTCGATGGTCGAAAGGCGGTGGGCGATGACGATCGTCGTGCGGCCGCGCATCAGCGTGTCGAGCGCCGCCTGGACCTGGCGCTCCGACTCCGAATCGAGCGCCGATGTCGCCTCATCGAGGATCAGGACCGGCGCATTCTTGAGAAGCGCCCGCGCAATCGCCAGGCGCTGGCGCTGACCGCCGGAGAGGCGCAGGCCGTTCTCGCCGATCATGGTGTTCAGGCCTTCGGGCGTCTCGCGGATGAACCCCATTGCATGCGCCGCTTCGGCCGCCGCGATCACATCCTTCTCCGGGGCGCCGGCCATGCGGCCGTAAGCGATGTTGGCGTAAATGGTGTCGTTGAAGAGCACGACTTCCTGGCTGACGAGCGCGATGTTGGCGCGCAGGCTGTCGAGCGTGAGCGATTGCAGGTCGTTGCCGTCGAGGAGGATGCGTCCGCTCGTCGGCGAATAAAAACGCGGCAGCATATTGACGAGCGTGGTCTTGCCGCCGCCCGAGGGGCCGGCGAGCGCGAGCGTCTCGCCGGGCCGGATGCGCAGGTCGATGCCCGCTAGCGCCGGCTCGACGCGCGTGGGATAGAGGAAGCCAACATTCTCGAAGGCGAGCTCGCCGCGCGCGCGGCCGATATTGATCTGCCCGCGATCTGCCTCCGGCGGTGTGTCGATGAGGCCGAACACGCTCTCGGACGCCGCGAGGCCGCGCTGGATGTGCGGATTGAGCTCGGTAAGGTGCTTGATGGGGGCGAGCAACATCATCATCGCCGTCATGAACGACGCGAATTCGCCCACCGTCGCGCGCGTGCCGACGGTGTCCTGCATGGCAATGTAGACGATCACGGCCACTGCCGTGGCCGCAAGGACGTGCGTGATCGGCGTGGTCAGCGCCGCGGCGATCTGCTCGCGTATCAGGAAGCCACGCAGGGTCTGGGCGGTCTTCAGGAAGCGCTTCGCCTCGTAGGCCTCGCCGCCGAATACCTTCACCACCTTGTGGCATTCGATGGTCTCCTGCAGCACGTGCACCATGTCGCCCATCGTGCGCTGCGCGCCGCGCGCCATCTTGCGCAGGCGCCCGGCAATGGTGCGCACGGTGAATCCGATCGGCGGCGCGATGAGGAGCGTGATCAGCGTGAGCTTCCAGTTGAGATAGAAGAGCCACGCGAGAAGGCCCAGCACGGCGATCGAATCGCGCACCAGCACGGTGAGCACGAACGTGGCAGCGCCGCTGACATTCGAGACGTCGTAGGCGACCTTGGACAGAAGCGATCCCGACGTATGGTCGTTATAGAAGCTCGACGGCAGGCGCAGAAGGCGGTCGAACATCGCTGCCCGCAAGTCGAGCACGACGCGGCTCGACACCCAGTTCATCAGGTAAGACGAGGTGAACGTGAGCAGGCCGCGAACCAGGAAGATCGCCACGATGGCGCCGGCAAAGGCGAGCGGCGGCACGTTATGCTCCTTCGCGCCGAACCCGCTGTCGAGCAGCGGCTTGATCAAGGCGGGGAACAACGGCTCGGTGGCCGCCGCCAGCACCATCCCGACGACCGCCAGCGAGAAAACCTTCGTATACGGCCGGACGTGGGTCAGCAGCCGGAAATACAGGTCGGTCGACGCGCTCATGCCGCCTCGCGCAGCAGCTTTTCGTACAGGCCGGCGAGGCGCCCCGCCATCTCGTCCATGCCGTAGCGCTCGGCCGTGGCGCGCGCGGCCTGCGGCATCCGGCCGAGGCGGATCGCTTCGTCGGCTTGTTTCATGAGGGCCGCAAGGGTCCCCGCGTCGTCCGGCTCGCAGACCCAGCCGTTGACGCCGCGTTCGACGATCTCGGCGGCGCCGCAGCGCGCGCTGACGATGGCGGGCAGGCCCATGGCAAAGGATTCGAGCACCGTATTTGGGAAAGGATCGTAGCGGCTCGGAAGGATAAGGCAGTCCGCCGCCGCATAGAGCGGCCGCACGTCTTCCTTGCCGCCCAGGAAGCGCACGCGATCGCCGAGCGACTCAGCCTCGGCGGCGAAACGATCTCGCTCCCGGTCGGTGCCGACCACGACAAGCCGGAACGATGGGTTGTTCGCGAGCTTGAGCGCGTCGATGGCCGCGGCCAGGCCCTTGCGGGCGAAGCCGGAGCCGACGAATAGAAAGACGGTGTCGCGCGGCTGGCAACCGAGTTGCGCGCGCGTGGCGCCCCGCAGCTGGTCCCTGAGCCTGGGGTGGAAATACTCGAGATCGACGCCGCTGTAGATCACGTGGAGCTTTTCCGGTGCGATGCGAAAGGCGCGCCGGATTTCGTCGCTCACCATGCGCGAGTTGCAGATCACGGCGCGCAGGCGCGCATGCTCGAAGAGGCCGCGCTCCGCGTAGCAGACGTAGCGGTGATAAGGGTTGAGCACGATGCCCAGTCGCTCGAAAGGCCTTGCAACCAGCGCGCGCAGCTCGAGCCACCGCCGGTGCACCCCGTCGCCGGCACGATAGACGTCGCAGCCGGGTATGCGCTCGTGCGACTGGACGAGGTCGAAGCCTTCGCGCCGCCACGCGGCGCGTGCCGCCCGCGCGAACGACCAGTCGCGCCACACCTTGCCGAGGTGGAAGGGATCGACGCGCATCACGCGCCGCGCGCCCCACCCTTCGGCGCGCCGCGAAATCAGCGTCACTTGCGCCCCGGCGCGCTCGATGGCCGGCAGCGCTCGCGAGATGAACCGCTCGGCGCCGCCGAATGCGTTGTAGCGCTGGCGCACGATCGCAAGGCGCAGCTTCATGCCGGCTGCGCGAGCAGCTCCCGCGCAGCGGTGTGTACCGCTTCGACCGGCAGCAGGGTGAGGCATTCGCTGACTTTGCCGCCACCGCAACCGTCGAGGCCGCACGGACGGCAGGAATGCGTGGTGGTGACGATGCGCTGCTCGACGTTCCACGGCGCCCACTCGGTTTCGCTGCTCGGACCGAAAAGTGCGATGGTGCGCGTACCCATCGCTGCCGCGAGATGCATGGGCATGGAATCGACGCCGACGAAAAGGCGCGCGCGCGCCGTCAGCGCACCCAGCTCCTTCAGCGATAGCTTGCCGGCGAGGTTGAGCGCCGTGCTGGTCATCTTCGCGACGATCAGGTCAACGAACGGCGTCTCGTCCGGGGCGGAAGTGATCACCACCGGATGCCCTTCGGCCGCCAGGCGGTCGGCCAGCTCCGCGTTGCGCTCGGGCGGCCAGCATTTGAACGGCCAGCGCGATGCGGGATGAAGGTGGATGAATTCCCGCGGCAGCCCGAGCGATGTGATCTTTTCTTCTGCCTGCGCACCGGGCACGAAGTGCAGCCTGCGCTCGTGGAGTGCGGGCTGCACGCCGATACGGCGCAGCGCATCGAGGTTCACCTCGACGCGGTGGCGGTTGGCGATCAGCGGATAAAAGTGGCTGAAGCTCTTGCGCCACCATGAGCCTCTTTCGGGCGCGAGGGGCGCCACGCTGTAGCGCACGCCGAGCAGACGCGACAGCCACGCGCCGCGCGGATGTTCGGTGAGGTGCACGAGGAGGTCGTAGCGCCGCGCGCGCAGGCTGGCGAAGAGCGCACGCTCCTTCGCGAACTGGCTCACGAAGCCGAGCCTGCGCCATTTGCGGCCGATCGTGTGCAGCCGGGTGAGCGCAGGATGGCCGTCGAGCATCGGCGCGGTCTCGTCGTAGACCAGCGCATCGATTTCCATGCCGGGTGCGTGCGCTTTCAGCGCGTTCAATACCGGCGAGGCGAGCAGCACGTCGCCGTGATGCCTGAGTTTTACGACCAGCGCACGCGCGCATTCCCCGAGCGGGACGGCATCCTTCACCATCCCGCGAGTTTACTAGCGGAGCAAGACCTCCGCCGTGAGACTGAGGGTGCGTCCCGGCAGCGGGTACACGCTGTACCGATCCGGCGTGAAAGCGCTGCGCACCGCGTAGTCGTAGTACTGCTCGTTGAAGAGGTTGTTGATCGTGGCGCCGATCCGCCCCCAAGAGAGCGTCTGCACGAGCTTTACGTCGACGAGGTAGTACGACGGGATGCGTCGGCCGAAGGTGTTCGGCTCGTCGTTATCCATCACCTGCTCGCTCACCGCCGTTAATGCGCCGGAGAGCCTCGTGCGAGGCGCGAAATCCCATGCCGCGCCGAGGTTCAGCTTGTGGCGAGGGACCAAGGGTACGGTGCGGCCCTCGATCGGCATGTTGGTGCCGATGGCGAAAGGCGAGCCGGGAAGCGTTCCTTCGCGGAATCTCGCTTGCGTGTAGGCATAGCCGGCATTCAGGGTGATCGCGCGCCCCGCCCTCCACCGGCCATCGAGTTCCATTCCCTGGCGCCGCGATGGCGGCAAATTGGTGTTGCCGACACCCGTGGTGAACGGATCGAGATGGATCTCGTCGGACACGTCGATGCGAAAGAGGGTCGCGCGTACGGCGCGGCTGCCCTGGCGCCATTCAACTCCGCCCTCATACGTGCGCGCGCTCTGCGGACGCAGGATCTGAAACTGCGGCGCGAAATTGACATCGCTCTCGTAGGCCTCTTCGGCGTTCACGAAGCGAAACGCCCTGCCGGTGCGCGCGAACCCCGCCCAGGCCGGAGTGAAAGCCTCGCGCAGGCCGAGCTCCCAGGCTCGTTGAGTTTGCGTCTCGTGAACGGCGGGCGCCGCGCTGCAAAAGAAGCATGCGGGCGCCGCGGGGTCGACGACGTCTTCGCCCGCGTACTTTGCGCGTTCGCTGCGCAGACCGGCCACGGCGACGGTCGTCGGCCTCAGCTGAATGGTGTCCTGAACGTACAAGCCCCGCGTCTCCTGGTCGACGGACACGCGATTCGTCGCTCGCGCCAGGTTTTCCGGCCGATCCGTGCGCCGCGAGCGATAGCGCCATTCGTGAAGATCCAGCCCGGCGACGAGCGTGTGCTTCCCGACCGGCAGCTTCATGCGCGGCGTGAGCGACCTCAGCTCCAGATCGTCGGCGCGGTAGGTGGGAAAGCCGCCCTGGTCGAAGTACGAGCGTTGCTCCTTGTCGCGCGTGTCGAGACTCACCGATAGCTCCGCCGCACCGAGGCGCTGCAGGACCGTCAGCCGCGCGCGTGCCCCGTCGCGGCTCGCGTAATCGAGCGGCGTGGCCGCACCGCGCCGGTCGCTCGAATATTCGTCAAGACCGATCGAAGGCTGCACGAACCTGCCGCCCGGAAGCCGGATGTCCTGCTGGTCGGTACCGAAGCGAAGGTCGACGGCGCCGTTGCCTACCGCCCACCGGAGGTTCAGCGTGTTGTTCTGCTGCTCGTTGCGGTTGTTCCTGCGGTAGCCCTCCGACCTGTAGCCATGGATCGAAGCGTTGGCGCCGAAGGCCCCGCCGCCGTAGCTGCCATAGAGCTGGCCTTCAAGGGTCTGATAACTTGCCGTGCGGCCGGCAAGCTCGAGACTGCGCCCCGGCGTGAGCGGCGAGCGCGTCACGATGTTCACGATGCCCGCCACCGCGCCATCGCCGTACAGCACCCCGCCGCTGCCGCGGACTATTTCGACCCGCTCGATCGACGCCAGCGGAATGGCGGGCCATTGCACCCCCGAGAGGTCGAAGTCGTTGAGCCGCCGTCCATCGAGCAGGACCAGGGTGTTCTGCGGGCCGGTCACGCCGAATCCACGCAGATCGGTCGATGTGTACGCGGCATTGTTGCCGTACAGGTCCTTGGTGGTGAAACCCACCTCACCCGCGAGCAGTTCCGGCAGCGTGCGCGCGGCGCTGCGCCTGATGTCTTCCTCAGTGATGACCGTGACGCTCGCCGGAAGGCGGCGCACTTCTTCGGGAAAGCGCGGCGCGGTGATGATTACGACATCGTCCTGCGCGTAACAGATGCAGATGAAGGCGCCGGCGAGGAAGCCGGCCGCATGTCGCAACAGCGGGCGCAGCATGTGAACCTCCCTGGCGTCTTCCCCGACGCCGATCAGTGGTTGAAAGGTTCCAGGCCGGTCTCCGGACTCGCGAGGCATAACCCTTCGGCCTTCCGGCTCTTTCGATGAAAGGGCCGTGGCCATGCGCTGAAAGGTCTCTCTCGCTTACCGTTGCGGGGGCAGTCGAGGCTTTGCACCTCATTCCCGAGCACCTGGAAGCGCGCGAATCATATAACGACCCGCGCGGCCGGATGTGCGGGTAAAGATCATGGACTACATGCAGAAGCTCGCCTTACTGCTTGACGCAATTTGTAATTTGCAACATAGTCGCGGTCGGTGGAGGCAGAGTTCAATTCGCTGGAGTCCAAGGTGGAGCAGTTCGTCGAGCTCTGCGAGAGGCTGCGCGCGGAAAACAGCGACCTGCGACAGCAGCTCGCCGCCGCGCAAACCGACGCCAAGCGCCTGCACGAAAAAATCGACGGCGCCAAGTCGCGACTGGAAGGCCTGCTGAATCGGTTGCCCGGCTGATGGCCGAATCTCATGCCTGAGGCAGCAAAGACCGTCGAAGTCCAGCTCCTCGGCCGCACGTACCGTGTCGCCTGCGAAGACAACGAGCGCGAGGCGCTGATGCAGGCGGTCGCCTACCTCGACGGCAAGATGAACGAGATCCGGCGTGCCGGCAAAGTAATGGGCGCCGAGCGCATCGCGGTCATGGCGGCCCTGAACGTGGCGCACGAATTGCTGACCGTCAAGCTCGGCTCCGGGTTCGACCTCGGGCAGGCGAAACGTCGACTGTCTGCCATCGAATCGCGACTCGACGAAGCGATTGCCAAACAGGAAAACTTGTTCTAAAAGATTGCTGTTCCCTGCTGTGTACGACAGGGCTCAATTTTTCCGAACCGATAGCTTCCCCAGGTTGCTGCCCTAGTGTCACTGTTGTGATCGTCCCCGCTCCGCAGGTTCATACTGCGGCGCGTGCCGGACGAACCTGATGTGACCGGAAAGCGACCACCCTGTTTAGCCAGGGTTCGGAGGCCGAGCCTACCGGCACGAGCGGGGGACGCTCCCCCCTCATTACAACAATGAATTACTGGCTCATGAAAAGCGAGCCGGACGAGTGCTCGATCGATGACGTGCTCGCCGCGCCCGGGCGCAAGACGGCATGGAGCGGCGTGCGCAATTACCAGGCGCGCAACTTCATGCGCGACAGGATGCGCATCGGCGATGGCGTGCTCTTCTATCACTCGAGCTGTCCGGAACCGGGCATCGCGGGCATTGCCGAGGTCGCATCGACGCCGTACCCGGACGCCAGCCAGTTCGATCGCAAGAGCCCCTACTACGATCCGAAATCGAAAAAGGACGCGCCCCGCTGGATCAACGTCGACGTGCGCGCGGTGCGCAAGACACGCCTCATTCCGCTCGAGGAGATCCGGCGGCAAAAGCCGCTGGCGAAAATGGTCACGCTGCGCCCGGGCAACCGGCTGTCCATCACGCCGGTGACACCAGCAGAATGGACTTTCATCACGGGCCGCCTGGTTTGAAGAACGACACGCTGCTGCGCGCGCTTGCGCGGCAGCCTACCGATCACACGCCGATCTGGCTCATGCGCCAGGCCGGCCGCTACCTTCCGGAATACAACGCCACGCGCGCGCGCGCCGGGAGCTTTCTTACGCTCGCGAAGACGCCTGCGCTCGCCACCGAAGTGACATTGCAGCCGCTCGAGCGGTTTCCACTGGACGCCGCGATCCTTTTTTCCGACATCCTGACGATTCCCGACGCCATGGGCCTCGGCCTGCACTTTGCCGACGGAGAGGGGCCGCGCTTCGCGCGACCGCTGCGGGAAGAGCGCGACATCCAGGCGCTTGGCGTGCCGGATCCAACGGCCGAGCTCCGCTATGTGATGGACGCCGTGCGGCAGATCCGGCGCGATCTGCGCGAGCGCGTGCCGCTCATCGGTTTTTCGGGCAGCCCATTCACCCTCGCCTGCTACATGATCGAAGGCTCGGGCAGCGACGACTGGCGCAACGTCAAGCTCATGCGCCACGCGCGCCCGGATCTGCTGCACAAGATCCTCGAGGTGAACGCGCTGGCCGTCATCGCGTACCTGAAAGCGCAAATCGAGGCCGGTATCCAGGTCGCGATGATCTTCGACACGTGGGGCGGCGTGCTGGCCTACGAGGACTACGAACCCTTTTCCCTTGCTTACGTTAAGCGAATCGTCACGGAGCTTGCGGTGCCGACGATCTTTTTCACCAAGGGTGGCAACCCTTGGCTGTCGGCAATCGCGTCGTGCGGTGCATCCGCGATCGGCCTTGACTGGACCACCGATCCGCGCCGCGCGCGTGAAATTGCGAGCGGACGTGTCGCGCTGCAAGGTAACCTCGACCCGCTGGCGCTTTTCGCGCCGGAGAAAGTGGTGCGCGAAGCGGCGCGGCGCGTTCTGGATGCCTTCGGTCCGCATCCCGGCCACATCTTCAACTTGGGACATGGCATCGTTCCGAAGACCCCCCTTGAGGCAGTGGCTGCATTGGTAGACGAAGTACGCACTTACAGCCGCGCACGGGCGAAAAGCAACAGCCCGGCTTGACTTATGCACAAATTTGGCTCCTTGCCCGGGCGCTCCCGGCGGGCGCGTCGTCGCCTAGCTACGCGTCTCCAAGCCATTGATACGTAACCTGAAAACGACCCATAAACCGATCAGTCGCTATGCGAAACTGCCGCCAAAGAGCCCTGTTACGCGGGTATGAAGCGCTTACCCACAGTTTTATCCACAAATTCTAAGTCCTTGCCTGGGCGGGGAATTTCTTGCGTCCGGGTGGCCCTGGAAGTGCCGCTGCCGCGGTTGTTCGAGTACACGCTGCCCGCGGGCTCCAGCGCGGCTTGCGGCGATCGCGTCACGGTGCAGCTTGGCCGCCGCAATCACACAGGGGTTGTCATCGACGCCGAGGTCGCCAGCGAGCTCGGCGTCGAGCGGCTGAAATCCATCGTCGACATCCGCAGCGATGCGCCGCGGTTGCCGCCGGACTGGCTCGAGCTCATGCGCTTTCTTTCTTCGTATTACCAACGGCCGCTCGGCGAAACCGTGGTTGCCGCTTTGCCCCCGCGGCTGCGCTCGCTGAAGCCGCTGCCGCGCAAGTCGGTTCAGGCGGCGCAGGAACCGGGCTCGACAACGTTTGTGCGCACGCATGCGCTCACCTCCGACCAGCAGCGTGTCGTCGACACCATCACCGGAAACCTGGGCCGGTTTGGCCCCGTGCTGCTTCATGGAATCACCGGCAGCGGCAAGACCGAGGTGTACCTGAACCTGATCGCCAAGGTGATCGAGTCCGGCGCCCAGGCGCTCGTGCTGGTCCCGGAAATCAGCCTGACCCCGCAGCTCGAGGCCCGCTTCCGGGAGGCATTCCCAGACGCACGGATCGTCATGATGCACAGCGGGCTCGAGGATGTGGCGCGCACCAGCGCATGGCTGGAGGCTGCGCGCGGCACGGCGTCGATCGTGCTCGGCACGCGCCTCGCGGTGCTGGCGCCGATGGCGAAGGTCGGGCTCATCGTGGTTGACGAGGAGCACGACAGCTCGTTCAAGCAACAGGAAGGGCTGCGCTATTCCGCGCGCGATGCGGCGGTGTACCGCGCCAAGCTGAGCGGCTGCCCGGTCATCCTCGGCAGCGCAACCCCCTCCCTCGAGAGCTGGTACAACTACCGCCAGGGTCGTTACGAGCGGCTCGTGCTGACCGAGCGCGCCTCGGCCGGCGCGCAGCTGCCCGTGGTGCGCATGGTCGACTTGCGCAATCAGCCGGTCGAGCACGGCTTCGCCGCACCGGTACTCGAAGCCATCACGCGGCGCCTTTCGCGCGGCGAGCAAAGCCTGGTGTTCATCAACCGCCGCGGCTACGCGCCAGTCCTCGCCTGCGAGGCATGCGGCTGGTGCGCGGCGTGCGCGAGATGCACCGGCCGGCTGGTGCTGCACGCTACCGACCGGCGGCTGCGCTGCCATCATTGCGGGGGCGAGCATGCCATTCCGCGCGAATGCCCGACTTGCGGCAACGTCGATCTCAAGGCGATGGGGCGCGGCACGCAGCGCGTCGAAGAGACGCTGATCGAGCGCTTTCCCGGCGCGCGCATCGTGCGCATCGACCGCGACAGCGCGCGGCGCCGCGGTGAACTGTCCCAGACGCTGGAGGCAATCCGGCGCGGCGAGGGCGATATCCTTGTCGGCACGCAGCTCCTCGCCAAGGGGCACGATTTCCCCAACCTCACATTCGTCGCCGTGCTGAACGCCGACCATGCGCTGCTGTCGACCGATTACCGTGCCTCGGAGCGCCTGTTCTCCGTGCTGTCGCAGGTCGCCGGCCGCGCGGGCAGGCGAAGCGAGCCGGGCGAAGTCATGGTGCAGACGCGCTATCCGGACCACCCGCTTTTTGCGGCGCTCGCGCGGCACGATTTCGCAGGCTTCGCCGAATCGGAGCTCGCCGCGCGCCAAAGCGCGGGTTTTCCGCCTTGCGTATTCGAAGCCGCCCTGCGCGCCGAGGCCGAGGAGCTCAGCCGCGCGCTCGCTTTCCTCAATGAGGCACGCGCCCTCGTCGAGGCCCCGCCCGAGGTGAAGGTGTTCGATCCGGTTCCGCACGTCATGACCCGGCGCGCGGGATTCGAACGCGCGCAGCTCGTCATGCAATCGGCGTCGCGGCTCGCGCTGCAGGATTACCTCGCGCGGCTTTCGGCTGTGCTGTACGAGACCGCACCGCGCGCCGTTCGCTGGCACCTTGACGTCGACCCGATCGAGTTCGACTAGTGGCGAAGAGCGAAATCGAAGCGGCGCTGCGCCGCGCCCTCGCGCAGGTAGCTCCGGACCAGGCGGAGACGCCCATCGTGCTCGAGCGGCCGAAGCAGGCCGGCCACGGCGATTTTTCGTCGAACGTCGCGCTGCAGCTCGCGAAGAACCTGAAGCGCAATCCTCGCGAGCTTGCGCAACAGCTCGCCGCGCTGACCGTCGGGGACAGTTTCGAGCGCCCCGAGATCGCCGGGCCCGGCTTCATCAACTTCCGCCTCAAAGCCGGCGCTCGCCTGGCGGTGATCCGGCGCATCCTCGATGAGAAGGGGCGCTTTGGTCGCTCGGACGCCGGCAAGGGCCAGGCAGTGCAAGTGGAATTCGTCTCCGCCAATCCGACCGGGCCGCTGCATGTCGGCCACGGCCGCCAGGCCGCGCTCGGCGACGCTATCGCCGCGCTCCTCGAAGCGCAAGGCCACCGGGTGACGCGCGAGTTCTATTACAACGATGCCGGCGCGCAGATCGACAAGCTCGCCTGGTCGGTGCAGGCGCGCGCCAAGGGGATCCGCCCGGGCGACGCCGGCTGGCCGGCCGAAGGTTATGCCGGCGAGTACATCGAAGACATCGCTCGCGAATACAAGGCGGGCGGCGGCGACACAGCCGACCTCGATGGCATCAGACGGTTTGCAGTGGACTACCTGCGTGCCGAGCAGGACGTTGATCTGCAGGCATTCGGCGTCAAGTTCGACGTCTACTACCTCGAGTCGAGCCTCTACGCCGACGGCAAGGTCGACGCAGTGGTCAAGGGCCTGGCAGCTAACGGCAAGACCTACGAGAAGGAAGGCGCGCTGTGGCTGCGCACCACCGACTACGGCGACGACAAGGATCGCGTGGTGCGCAAGTCCGACGGCGGCTACACCTACTTCGTGCCCGACGTCGCCTATCACGTGACCAAGTGGCAGCGCGGCTTCAAGCGCGTGGTCAACGTGCAGGGGACCGATCACCACAGCACCATCACGCGCGTGCGCGCAGGGCTGCAGGCGCTCGACCTCGGGATCCCGAAGGACTACCCCGACTACGTGCTGCACAGCCTGGTGAAGGTCATGCGCGGCGGCGAGGAGGTCAAGATCTCGAAGCGCGCGGGCTCCTACGTGACGGTGCGCGACCTGATCGACTGGGTAGGACGCGACGCCGTCCGCTTCTTCCTCGTATCGCGCAAGGCTGACTCGGAATTCGTCTTCGACGTCGACCTCGCCCGCCAGAAGAGCGACGAGAACCCGGTGTACTACGTGCAGTACGCGCACGCGCGCGTGTGCAGCCTGTTCGCGCAATCTGGCGGCGATGCGTCCGTGGTGGGACAGGCCGCGCTCGATGGCCTGACGGGCGAGCGCGAAGCGGCGCTCGCGCGGCGGCTGGAGGAATATCCCGAAGTTGTCGCCACTGCAGCGCGCGAGGCGGCGCCGCACGATATCGCCTTCTACCTGCGCGAGCTCGCTGCGCAGTTTCACAGCTACTATAATGCCGAGCGCATCCTCGTCGACGACGGGGAGCTGCGTGCCGCGCGCCTCGCGCTGTGCGCGGCAGTCCGCCAAACGCTGGCCAACGGGCTGTCGCTGATCGGCGTCAGCGCCCCGGAGAAGATGTAAATGCCCAGATCAAGATCTGCCCCCAGCTCGCGCAAGCGCTCGGAGGGCGGCTTTCTGCTGGGCATTTTCGTGGGCGTGGTATTGGGCCTCGCCGTCGCGCTCGGCATCGCCTTTTATCTCAACAAGGCGCCGATGCCTTTCCTCACCGCGAAGCCTAAATCCGAGAAGGACGGCCAGGCCGGCGCGAAGGCGCCCGCGATCTCCGGGTTGCCGCAGGGCTCGTCGGCACCGCCCCCGGGCGAAAAGCCGAAGTTCGACTTCTACAAGATCCTGCCGGGGCAGGAAGAGACGGTGACCGAGAAGGAGCTGCGCGAACGCTCGCGCGTGGCGCGCAGTCAACAGGAAACCGCCAAGGACGTTTATTTCATACAGGCAGGCTCGTTCCAGAACCCGGCCGACGCCGATAACCAGAAGGCGCGGCTGGCGATCCTAGGATTCGAGTCGAGTGTCGAGCCGGCGAACCTGCCGGACAAGGGCACCTGGTACCGCGTGCGGCTGGGGCCCTATACCAAGGTCGAAGAGATCAACCGCGTGCGCCAGTCCCTCGCGCAGAATGGCATCGATGCGAGCCTGGTCAAGATCAAGGAGCCGCAATAGATGAGCAAGCTGTTCGCCGTATTCGCTGCACTGCTGGTGGCCGCGCCGACCGCGATGGCCCAGGGCAATTTCCAGTTCACCGAGCTCAAGCCGCCGCAGCCGGTCGAGACCCAGGGCAAGCAGGTCGAGGTCATCGAGTTCTTCTGGTACGGCTGCATCCACTGCTACAACCTCGAGCCGCTGATCGAGACCTGGTCCAAGAAGCTGCCGGCCGATACGCAGTTTCGTCGCGTTCCGGCGGTGTTCAACCAGCGCTGGGGCCACGACGCCGCCGTGTACTACACGCTCGAGGCGATGGGCCTCATCGACAAGCTGCATCGCCCGCTCTTCGATGCGATCCACCGCGACCGCCTCAACACGGCGGACGAGCCGGCTTTCTCGGCTTGGCTGCAGAAGAACGGGGTCGACGCGAAGAAGTTCATCGAGACAATGAAATCCTTCGGCGTGCAGAGCAAGGCGCGCCGCGCCGTGCAGCTCACCACGGCGTACAAGATCGACGGCACGCCAGCCATGGCCGTGCAGGGCCGCTACACCGTGAGCGCCGACCAGGGCCGCAGCCGCGAAGGGCTGCTGGACACCGTGAACTACCTCGTCGAGCAGGTCCGAAAGGGTAAGTAGGAGCGCGCCCCACGCGCGTCGTCATCACCGGCGCGTCCTCCGGCATCGGCGAAGCGCTCGCCCGGCATTACGCGTCCCCTGACAGTGTCCTCGGACTTATCGCGCGCCGCGCGGTCAGCCCGTCCCTCCCCGGCGCGATCGTCTCGTACCAGGCGGATGTCGCGGATGTGCAAGCCATGCAGGATGCCGCGCGCGACTTCATCGACCGATTCGGCGCCCCGGATCTGGTGATCGCCAACGCCGGGGTGGGAATCGGCACGCACGGCGACGATATCGCCGATATCGCCAAGCTTCGCCGCGTGCTCGACGTCAACGTAACCGGGCTCGCCACCACCTTGGCCGCCTTTGCACCGGCCATGCGCAAGGCCGGCCGCGGCACACTGGCCGGCATTGCGAGCGTGGCCTCTTTCCGCGGCATTCCGGGCAATGGCGCCTACTGCGCCTCCAAGGCTGCGGCGCTCGCTTGGCTTGAGAGCCTGCGCGCCGAGCTCTACGGCAGCGGTGTCGCGGTGGTGTGCGTGTGTCCGGGGTACATCGATACGCCGATGACCCGGGTCAATCGCTTCCGCATGCCCTTCATCATCGACGCCGACGACGCCGCGCGCCGCATCGCACGTGCGATCGCCCTGCGGCGGCGCGTGGCGGTCATTCCGTGGCAGATGGCGTGGGTATCGGTCCTGCTGCGCGCGATGCCAGGCTGGCTTTACGACCGGCTAGCCTCGCGCGCGCCGCGCAAGCCCCGCGACTTACCGCTGTAGGCGAAGAGAGGCGTAGCTACCGGGCGCGTCTTCGATCGCGTTGGCCGGAATGCGCGCCGGCACCTTCTCGCCGCCGTTGCGCTCGTTCATCCAGCGCTGCCAGTCTTCCCACCAGGAGCCGGCGTGCTGCTTTGCGCCCGCGAACCACTCATCGGCCGTCGCGGCGGAAGCGTCGTTGGTCCAGTATTGGTACTTCTTGGCTGAGGGCGGATTCACGATGCCGGCGATGTGGCCCGAGCCGCCGAGGACGAACCGCACCGGGCCGCCGAGGTAGCGCGCGCCCTTGTACGTCGTCTTCCAGGGCGCGATGTGGTCCTCCACCGTGGAGATGAAGTAGCTAGGCAGCTTGACCTTGGAGAGATCGATGCGCTCGCCCGCAAGCTCGAGCCCACCCGGCACGCCCATCAGGTTCTTGATGTACATGTTGCGCAGGTAGTAGCTGTGCATCCGCGCCGGCATGCGGGTCGAATCGGCGTTCCAGTACAGGAGATCGAACGGGAAGGGGTCCTTCCCCATGAGGTAGTTATTGACGACGAACGACCAGACGAGGTCGTTCGAGCGCAGCATGTTGAAGGTGCTCGCCATCTCCGAGCCTTCGAGGTAGCCGCGCTCGTTCATCTTTTTCTCGAGGCTCGCGACCTGCGCTTCGTCGATGAATACGCCGAGCTCGCCGGGCTGTGAGAAATCGAGCAGGCTGACGAAAAACGTGGCGCTCTTTACCCGCTCGTCCTTCTTCGCCGCCATGTAACCGAGCGTCGCTCCAAGCAGCGTGCCGCCGAGGCAATAGCCGATGACGTTTATTTCGCGCTCCCCGGTCGCCTTCTGCACCGCGTCGATCGCGGCGAGGGAGCCTTCGGTCATGTAATCGTCGAACCCTTTTCCTCCCAGCGCGGCGCCGGGGTTCACCCATGAGACGACGAACACGGTGTGACCCTGCTCCACCGCCCAGCGGATGAAGGAGTTCTTCTCGCGCAGGTCGAGGATGTAGTACTTGTTGATCCAAGGCGGAATGATCACCAGCGGCCGCCGGTACACCTGGGTGGTCGACGGCTGGTACTGGATGAGCTGCATCAGATCGGTCTGATATACGACCTTGCCAGGCGAGGTGGCGACGTTGCGGCCGAGCTGGAAGGCCGTCTCGTCGGTCATCGAGATGCGCAGCTCGCCGCCGCC
The DNA here is from genome assembly GCA_035525655.1 of Burkholderiales bacterium. Classification (GTDB taxonomy): domain Bacteria; phylum Pseudomonadota; class Gammaproteobacteria; order Burkholderiales; family SG8-39; genus SCGC-AG-212-J23. The sequence continues at coordinate 6,773 of DATLDY010000090.1, read as the reverse complement.
TTTCTCGATGTCCGCCAGCAGGTTGTTCAATCCGCGCACCAGGTTCTGGCCGCCGCTCGCGAGCGTCTCGCGCAATACCTGCGGGTTGGTCATCAGGAAGTTCGACGGCGACAGCGCGTCCATGTACTGGCGCGTGAAGAAAGCCACTTTCTTCTCGGACTCGGGCGACAGCCCTTCCACGCTGGCGACCGCCTGCTGGGTGTGGCGCGCGGCGATGAGGTAAGACTGCTTGATGTAGTCGAAGAGGAAGTTCTTCGACCAGTCCTCGTCCTTGAAGCGGTAGTCGCCCTTCGCCGGCTCGGCGACCGGCTGCGAGTCCATGCCGAAGAGCTTCATCCAGTTCGATTGCCACAGCCGCACCTGGTCGATCCAGAGATTCATCGTCACACTGGCGACGAGCGCGGGATCCGCGGCCATGCGCGAATAGAGATCCATGAAGGCCTTGGCGATGCCCATCTCATCGCGCATCGCCGCGGACATGGATTGCGTCTGCTTCTGGGCGAAGTCCGCCAAAATCCGGGAGGAGCGCTCGGCGACCTGCTGGCAGACCTTCGCCAGCTCGGCAGACTCATTGGGGTTAGCGGGCTGCATAACGCATGATGCCATCGGGGCCGGCCGCACGCTTCGCCTCGCCGCCGTAGTAAAGATAGTGCAGGTGGGCTATCGCTTCGCCCATGGCGAAGAACATCTGGTGCGCATCCAGCGGGCGGCGGAAGAGCACCGGCAGCAAGTCGCTGGCGCTGCGCTCGCCCTTTGCGAGCTCCTCCTTGAGCTTGGCGAAGTGGCCGCGGTGGTGCGCCTCGAGCTGCCCCACGCGGTCGTGCGCGCCGCGGAACGGCTTGCCGTGCGACGGCAGGACGAGCACATCGGCCGGCAGCTCGCGATAGCGGCCGATGGAGTCGAGGAACAGGCGCAGCGGATCGCCTTCCGGGTCGATCGACCACACGCTCACATTGGTCGAAATGGTGGACAGCAGCATGTCCCCGGCAATCACCACATTGAGCGCTTCGCAATAAAGCGACAGGTGCTCGGGCGCGTGACCGTGGCCGATGATCGCCCGCCATCGATGCTTTCCGATCTGTACGTTGTCGCCCTCGATGATGCGGCGATACGAATGCGGGAAATCCGGCACCAGCTGGGCGTACCGGTTACCGCGGCCGGACATAGCGGCGTGCTTCGCGGTGTCGAGTCCATTGCGCTGGAACACGCCTAGCACCGCTTCGGTCGTGTAGCCGGCGGCGCTTGCCCGCACCGCATGCGCCGTCAGATATTCGCCCTGCGTCGTCCAGAGCTCCACGCCGAAGCGCCGGCACAGCCAGTCGGCGTTGCCGGCATGGTCGGGGTGGTAGTGCGTGAGCACGACGCGCCTGATGGGCGAGAAGCGCTCCAGCAGCTTCACCCAGATGGCACGCGTCTGCTCGTTGCCGATGCCGGTATCGACGATCGTCCAGCCGCCCTCGTCCTGCACGATCCAGAGATTGATATGGTCGAGCGCGAACGGCAGCGGCATGCTGAGCCAGTGGATGCCGGGCGCGACCTCGATGGTCGTTGCGGCTTCCGGGGTTTGCGGCCAAGGGTACTGAAGTGAAGCCAAGGAAAAATGACCGGCGCTAGAATCAGCGTGAACCCTACCATGGAAACCGAACGCGCCGAATTTTCGATCAGCGAGCTCGCCGACGAGTTCGACGTCACGCCGCGCGCGATCCGCTTCTACGAGGACCAGGGCCTCCTTGCCCCGCGTCGCGACGGCCAGCGCCGCATCTATACGCCGCGCGATCGCACGCGCCTCAAGCTCACGTTGCGCGGCAAGCGCCTCGGCCTCACGCTCGCCGAGATCCGCGAGCTCATCGACATGTACGAGCCTGGCCGCGACGACCGGGCGCAGCTCGCGCGCTTCCGCGAGGTGCTCGAAACGCACCGCAAGAGCCTGCTGCAGCAGCGCGCCGATATCGAGGCCCAGCTCGCCGAAATCCAGACCTTCGAGAAACGCGTCCAGAAGCAGCTCAAGCGACGGTAGCAAAGTTGACGTTTACGTAAACGTAAAGTAGCCTTTCCAGTCCCATGAACGCCCCTGCGGATCCCCACTTCGCCGCCCGTATCCGCTCCAGCTTCGGCCGGCAAAAAGCCATGGTGCTCATCGGTGCCGCCCTCGGCGACATCGCGCCGGGAGCGGTCGAGATCTCCCTGCCCTTCCGCGACGACCTGACCCAGCAGAAGGGCTACGTCCACGGCGGCATCATCGGCATGATCGCCGACAGCGCCTGCGGCTACGCGGCGTTCTCGCTCATGCCGGCCGACTGTTCCCTCGTGACCGTCGAGTACAAGATCAACATCCTCGCGCCCGCGACGAGGTCGCTCGTGGCGCGCGGCGAAGTCGTCAGGGCCGGCCGAACGCTGACGGTGGCACGTGCGGAGGTGTACGCTCAGGACCGCAAGCACGTCGCTACCATGCAGCAGACCCTGATGATGCTTCCCGGTGTCCCGGACGATCGAGAATGAGTTTTCTTGGCTTTGATCACGGCGAGACGGTCACCATGCTGCGCGACACGGTGCGCGATTTCGCCGCGAAGGAAATCGCGCCGCGCGCCGCCGGGATCGACCGCTCCAACGAATTTCCACCTGACCTGTGGCGCAAGCTCGGCGATCTGGGCCTGCTGGGGATCACGGTCGAGGAAGAATACGGCGGCACCGCGATGGGTTATCTCGCGCATGTCATCGCAATGGAGGAGATCTCGCGAGCGTCCGCCTCGATCGGGCTTTCCTACGGTGCGCACTCCAATCTGTGCGTTAACCAGATACGCCGCAACGGCACCGACGCGCAGAAGCGCAAGTACCTCCCGAAGCTGGTTTCCGGCGAGCATGTCGGCGCGCTCGCGATGTCCGAACCCGGCGCCGGCTCCGACGTCGTCGGCATGCGATTGCGCGCTGAACGCCGCGCCGATCGATACGTGCTCAATGGCAACAAGATGTGGATCACCAACGGTCCGGACGCGTCCGTGCTGGTGGTCTACGGCAAGACGAGCGACCAGGGCATCACCGCGTTCCTGATCGAGAAAGGCATGAAGGGATTCAGCACGGCGCAGAAGCTCGACAAGCTCGGCATGCGCGGCTCGAATACCTGCGAGCTCGTGTTCCGCGACTGCGAGGTTCCGGCGCAGAACGTGCTCGGGGAGCAGGACAAAGGCGTGAAGGTGCTGATGTCGGGGCTCGATTACGAGCGCGCGGTGCTGGCCGGCGGTCCGCTCGGCATCATGGCCGCGTGCCTCGATGTCGTCGTGCCGTACGTGCACGAGCGCAAGCAGTTCGGCCAGCCGATCGGTGAATTCCAGTTGATGCAGGGCAAGCTCGCCGACATGTACACCACCTTCTCCGCGTGCCGCGCGTACGTCTACGCCGTCGGCCAGGCACTGGACCGCGGCGAGACGACTCGCAAGGATGCGGCGGGCGCGATTCTTTACGCCGCCGAAAAGGCGACCTGGATGGCCGGCGAGGCAATCCAGTCCCTCGGCGGCATGGGCTATATCAACGAGACGCCGACCGGTCGCCTTTGGCGCGACGCGAAGCTTTACGAAATCGGGGCCGGCACTTCCGAAATCCGCCGCTGGCTGATCGGCCGCGAGCTCTTCGCCGAGTCGGCGTGATCTCGACAGCGCTCAGCGCGAAGCTCGGCCTTCGCGTTCCCATCATCCAGGCACCCATGGCCGGCGGACCCAGCAGCCAGGAACTCGTCGCCGCATGTTCGGCGGCCGGCGCGCTCGGCGGCTTCGGGTTCGCGTACACGCAGCCGGGCGACATGGAAAAGCAGGCGGCGTGGGTCCGCGAACGCACGCAGGCGCCGTTTGTCGTCAACCTCTTCACTGCGCCGCAACCTGAGCCCATTTCCGACCAGCGCGCTGCTCTGGATGCCGTCGCCCACCTTTACGCCGAATTCGGATTGGGCAGCCCGCAAGCCGTCCAGCCGCCCTTTGCACCGGACCTCGAAGCGCAGCTTGCAGCCGTGGAGCGCATCCGTCCGCGGGCCTTCACCACGCACCTGGCCGACCTGCCGATCGAGCGCATCCGTAAATTCCAGTCGGTCGGCATCGCCGTGGGCGGCGCGGCGACGACGATCGCCGAGGCGAAGCATCTCGAATCACAGGGCGTCGACTTCGTCATTGCGCAAGGCGGCGAAGCCGGCGGACATCGCGGCACATGGCTGCGCGATCCCTACGACTCGCTCACCGGCACGCTGGCGCTCACCCGGCTGATCGTGCGCGCAGTGCGGCTGCCGGTCGTTGCAGCCGGCGGCATCATGGACGGGGCCGGGATCGCGGCCGTGCTGGCGCTCGGCGCTCAGGCCGCGCAGCTTGGCACGGCATTCATCGCCTGCCCGGAAAGCGGTGCATCCAAGGTGCACAAGGACGCGCTCCTGGCGGCGAAGGAGGATGACACCCGCATTACCGAGAAATTTTCGGGCAAGCCGGCCCGCGGTTTGGTGAACCGGTTCGTGCGCGAGATGGCAAAGGCGCCGCAGCTTGCCTTCCCCATCCAGAACAGCCTCACTACCAAGCTGCGCGCCGCGTCGGCCAAAGCCGGCAAGGCCGATTGCGTAGCGATGTGGTCCGGGCAGGCCGCGCCCCTTGCGCGCAGCGTGCCAGCCGCCGAGCTGATCCGAACCCTCGAGCAGGAAACCATCGCCGCCCTTCGCCAGGGCGCGGCGCTGATAAAGGAGTAGCCATGCAATCCGATCCGATCGTCATCGTTTCTGCCGCACGCACGCCGATGGGTGCGTTCCAGGGTGAGCTGAAGAACTTCACCGCGCCCGAGCTCGGCGCCGCCGCCATCCGCGCCGCCGTCGAGCGCGCGAAAATTGGCGTCGACGAGGTGCAGGAGGTCCTGATGGGCTGCGTGCTGCCGGCCGGTCAGGGACAGGCACCGGCGCGCCAGGCCTCGCTCGGCGCCGGACTGCCGCTAGCCACCGGCTGCACGACGGTGAACAAGATGTGCGGCTCGGGGATGAAGACCGCCATGCTCGCGCACGATATCCTCGCCACCGGCAATGCGGACGTGATCGTCGCCGGCGGGATGGAGTCGATGACGAACGCGCCCTATCTGCTGCCCAAAGCGCGCGCAGGCCTGCGCATGGGTCACGCGCAAGTCATCGATCACATGTTCTATGACGGCCTCGAGGACGCTTACGACAAGGGCCGGCTGATGGGCACCTTTGCCGAGGACTGCGCGCAGAAGTACGCGTTCTCGCGCGAAGCACAGGACCAGTTCGCCATTACCTCGCTCGAGCGCGCCCAGAAGGCCAACAAGGAAGGCTGGTTCGCCTGGGAGCTTACGCCGCTGGCCGTCAAGGCCGGTAAGGATGAGCGGTTCGTCGAGAACGATGAACAGCCGTTCAAGGCGAACTTCGAGAAGATTCCAACCCTGAAACCCGCCTTCCGCAAGGACGGTACGGTGACGGCCGCCAACTCGAGCTCGATCTCGGATGGCGCCGCCGCGCTCGTGCTCATGCGCCGCTCGGTCGCCGAGAAGCGCGGCCTCACGCCGCTGGCGGTGATCATGGGGCAGTCGACGCATGCGCAGGAGCCGGGCTTGTTCACGACGGCACCGGTGGGCGCCATCGCCAAGCTGTTCGAGCGCACAGGCTGGAGCGCGAGGAACGTCGACTTGTTCGAGATCAATGAAGCATTCGCCGTGGTCACGATGGCGGCGATGAAAGAGCACGGCCTGCCGCACGAAAAAGTGAACGTGCATGGCGGGGCCTGCGCCCTCGGCCATCCGATCGGCGCCTCCGGCGCGCGCCTCCTGGTTACGCTTGTCGGCGCGCTGCGCAAGTACGGGCTGCGCCGCGGCGTGGCGAGCCTTTGCATCGGCGGCGGCGAAGCCACGGCGATGGCCATCGAACTCGCCTGATGAAGCGACAGCTCCAGGCGCTCCTCGACCGCTCGCGCTTCCTGCGCCCCTACGGATTTCGGGTGGTGAAGGTCAAGCAAGGGGAATGCACATTGGAGCTGCCGCACCGTCCTTCGCTCGAGCGCCCAGGCGGCATCATCAATGGTCCCGCGCTGATGGCGGCGGCGGACTGCGCCATGTGGCTCGCGATCAAGGCCAAGCTCGGAGTGGAAGGCGACGCGCTCACCTCCGAGCTCAACACGGCGTTCCTTGCGCCGGCGAAAAGCGAGCACGTCTACTGCACCGCGCGCATCCTCAAGTTCGGCCGCCGCACCATTTATGGCGTCGCCGAGTGCCACGGCAAGAAGGGCGGCCTCTTCACGCATCACACGCTCACGTATGTCCGGGCGAGCTGAGCACGCCGAAATTCGGGAGGCGGTGCGCCGCTATGCCCGCGAGCAGCTAGCGCCGAATGCCGCGCGCTGGGATCGCGACAGCGAATTTCCGCGCGAGGCGCTGAAGGGCCTTGCGGCGATGGGCCTGTATGGCATTGCGATCCCCCCGGAATGGGACGGCGCCGGGCTCGACTACAGCGCCATGGCGATCGCGTGCGAGGAGATTGCAGCCGGCGATTGCGCAACCGCGACGGTCGTCGCGGTTTGCAACCTGGTGGCCGGCATCCTGAACGGTTACGGCGACGCGGCACAGAAGGAGAAATACCTCAAGCCGCTCGCCCGGGGCGACATCATGGGCGCCTTCCTTTTGACCGAGCCGCACGTCGGCTCCGACGCTTCGGCGATCACCACCCGCGCTGAGCGCAAAGGCGGCGAGTACGTCCTGAACGGCGTGAAGCAGTTCATTACTTCCGGGAAGAACGCCGACATCGGCGTGGT
>DATLDY010000089.1:0-3454 GCA_035525655.1 Burkholderiales bacterium | reverse complement strand
GCGTGCGGCGCGATCGAGACGCTGCTCGACGCCTGCGCGCGCGAGCTTGGCATCGACCCGGCCGAGCTTCGCCGGCGCAACTTCCGCCGCGAAGGCGCCACGCCGACCGGCGTGCAGGCCGGCGGACTTTCGCACGAGGCGTGCCTCGATCGCCTCCTCGAGCTGATGAAGTACCCGTTATTGCGCGAGATGCAGAAGCGCGAGCGCGCCAAGGGCCGCTACCTCGGCATCGGCTTCGCCACCTTCGTGGAGCAGAACGCGCCGGGGCCGGCCTTTTACGGCGCGGCCGGGGTGAAGATCTCCGCGCAGGAGGGCTGCACGCTGCGCCTGGAGCCTTCAGGCACGGTCACGTGCATCACGTCGAACCAGGACCAGGGGCAGGGCGTCGAGACCGCGCTCGCGCAGCTCGTCGCCGAAACGCTCGGCATCGCGGTGAACGACGTGCGCGTGATCGGCGCCGATACGGGGATGACTGCCGTCGGCGGCGGCACGTTCGCCTCGCGCGGCCTGGTGATCGCCGGCGAGGCTGTCCTCACCGCCGCGCGGCAGCTCGCCGAGCGTGTGCATGCGGTGCGCGAGGCGATGCAGCTTGGCGACGCGCCGCTTGCCGAGGTTTCGGCGCTCATGAATTACAAGCAGCACGCGCTGCCCCCGGGACTGGAAGCCGGGCCGGCGGTGACGACGCACGTCACCATGCGCGTGCCGTTCCTCCTCGCCAACGGCATCCAGGCGAGCCTGGTCGAGCTGGACGCGGACACCGGCATCGTCAAGCTGCTGAAGCACTGGGTCGTTGAAGACTGCGGGCAGGTCATCAATCCGCTGCTCGCCGACGAGCAGATCCGCGGCGGCGTGGTGCAGGGCATCGGCGCCGCGCTCTACGAGGAATGCCTGTACGACGCCGATTCCCAGCTTCTCAACGGCTCGATGGCCGATTACCTGGTGCCGATGGCGGGCGAGATGCCCGACATCGTGATCGCGCACGTCGAGACGCCGGTCGCGGGGACTGCGCTCGGCGCGAAAGGCATCGGCGAGGCGGGCACCATCGGCGCGGCCGCGGCGGTCGGCAATGCGATCAACGACGCGCTCGCAGCCTTTGGCGCAGAGGTCCTGCAGCAGCCTTACACCCCGCAGCGCATCCTGCAGGCGCTTCAAATTGCAGATCGTTGAGCTGCGCGAGCGCACGGTGTCCATCGCGGCACCGATGCGCAACGCCTCCATCGCCTTCGATGAGATGACCGCCTCGGCCGTGGCCATGGTGTCGGATCGCGGCATCACCGGCTACGCCTTCGATTCGATCGGCCGCTACGGCAAAGGCGCGCTGCTGCGCGAGCGGTTCTTCCCGCGCCTTGTGGGTCGATCCTTCGTGGACAGCTCCGGCCTCATCGACCCACCCGCGTGCGCGCGCGCCGCGATGGCCAACGAGAAGCCCGGCGGCCACGGTGAGCGTTCCGGTGCCGTGGCGCTGATCGAGGCCGCCGCATGGGACCTGCGCGCAAAGGCGCAGGGTCTGCCGCTGTGGCGATCGCTGGCTGCGTACTACGGTAGCGATGGCGGAGCGACGATCCCGGTCTATGCCTCCTGCGGTCATTTCCGCGAAGACAACGCCATCGCCGTCGATGTGCGCAAGGCCGTGGACCTCGGCTATCGCACGGTCAAGATCAAGGCGCTTGGCAACGACGACGATTTCCGCCGTCTCGAACGCGTCTCGGGCACAGCCACGCTGGCCGTCGATCTCAACGGGGCAAACGCGAGCGACGACTGGTTCCGGCGCGCGGGCGATTTCCGCCTCGCCTGGATCGAGGAACCTGCGCCGCCGCTCGACTACGAACGCCTGCGCCAGTGCGCCGAAATGAGCGCCGCGCCCCTTGCGACGGGGGAGAACCTGTTCTCGTACGATGACGCGCGCAACCTGGTGCGCTATGGCGGCCTGCGCGGCGATCGCGATTTCGTGCAGGTCGATCCGCTGCTCGCCTATGGCATCGCCGAATACGTGCGCATGCTCGAGCTGTGGCCGCGCCGCCAGTTCATGCCGCATGCGGGGCATCTTTTCGCGGCGCATTGCGTCGCGGCGTTTGGCCTCGGCATGGCCGAGGCGGCGCCCGATGCCGCGCTCGTTTACGGCGGCTACTGGGACAGCGTGCGCGTCGACGACGGCCGCGTGAGAATCCCCGACCGGCCGGGCGTCGGCTACGAGGGCAAGGCCAACCTTTTTGCGGTACTGGAGAGCATATGACTGCCAAGCTGAGACACATCGCCATCTCGGTCCCCGAGCTGCGGCCCGCGGCCGAGTTCTACAAGAAGACCTTCGGCCTCGAGGAGGTGAACTACGTCGAGACCCCCTACGGCGACGGCTTGTCGCTGACCGACGGGATCATCAACCTCACGCTCCTCAAGTTCCACACCGACGATGCGGCGGGCGACGAGCGCGGCAAGGACTTCCACGGCATCCACCACATGGGCTTCATCGTCGACGACCTCGAGAAGTACACCGAGCGCGTGAAGGAAAACGGCGGCGAGTTCCATCGCGAGCTGAAGGGCGGTGGCGGCGTCGACTTCGAGCGCAAGTTCCGCGACCCGAATGGCATCGTGTTCGATCTTTCGCACAAAGGCTGGATCGGCATCAAATGAAGATTGCTGTCATAGGCGGCGGCAACGGCGCCTATGCGGCCGCGGCCGATCTGTCGCACAAGGGGCACGAGGTGCGCCTTTGGCGCCGCAATGGCGAAGCGCTGCGTGCATCGAAGAGCATCGTGCTCAAGGATGCCGATGGCGAGCGGCCTGTCACCATTGCGTCCGTCTCCGAAGACATTGCCAGCGCCATCCGCGGCGCCGAGCTCATCTTCCTGCCGGATCCGGCCTTCACGCAGGCCGACAACGCCAAGCGCATCGCTCCGCACCTGTCGGATGGCCAAGTGGTCTTTCTCGCTCCCGGCACGTTTGGCTCCTACCTGATGGCGCAGGGCGTAAAGGCCGACGTTGCCTTCGCCGAAACCGGCACGCTGCCTTGGCTGACGCGCAAGCATGGGCCGACGACGATTGCGATCACCGCGCGGGCGACGCGGCTGCCCACCGGCGTCTATCCCGCCCGCCACCGGGAGCGCGCATTGTCGGTGATCAGGAAAGCGTTCACATCCATCGAACCTGTGGAGGACGCGCTGTCCGCCGCGCTGATGAATGCCGGACCGGTCATCCACCCGCCGCTCATCCTGATGAACGCCGGGCCGCTCGAGCACTTCGAGCGCTGGGATATCCATAAGGAAGGCACGCAGCCTTCGATCCGGCGCGTGACGGATGCGCTCGACGCGGAACGCATCGCGGCGCGCGTGGCGCTCGGCTACAAGGCACCGCACTTCCCGCTCGCCGACCATTACCGCGCGGATGGCGATGAGTGGATGTACGGCCGGCGCGTCCACCAGAAGCTCACCGACTCCAACGACTGGCGCGAGCGCATCGT
>DATLDY010000085.1:0-7216 GCA_035525655.1 Burkholderiales bacterium | reverse complement strand
CCGCCGAAGCGCAGGCGTTCGGTTGCGTGCCAGAGGGCGCCGCCGCCAACCAGCTTCGCAGTGTTGCGCGCGGAGTCGTCGTAGACGCCGACGTCGGCGAAGAGGTCCAGCGTCTCGCTGCGCGGCTGGCGCCAGCGCAGGCCGAGGCCGGGATTGCGTTCGTTGGTGAGGCCGATCGCGCGCGCCTTGTCGCGGTCGAAGTGGTACGAGCCGCCGTAGAGGTTGATGCCGACGTCGGCGCACGCCGCGCCGGCATACAGCATCAAAAGTAGAAAGCGGATCAGCGGACGAGCTGGTTGATTTCGATGATCGGCATCAGCACCGCGAGCACGATGCCCAGCACGACCGCCCCCATGGCGAGGATGAGGAGCGGCTCGAGCAGCGTGCTGAGGGCGAGGGCGCGCCGCTCGGCTTCGCGCGACAGGTTGATGGCCGCGCGCTCGAGCTGGGTGGAGAGCTGACCGGTCGATTCGCCGCTCGCGGCGAGGTGCACGAGCACCGGCGGGAACACTTTCGCGCGGGCGAGGGAGCCTGAGAGGGTGTTGCCTTCGCGTACCGCCTCGATGATGCCGGTGACGGCCGTGGCGAGCACGGTATTGGAGAGCGTTGCCCGCGCCGCTTCGAGCGCTCGCAGGAGCGGAACGCCGGCCCCCGCGAGGATGGCGAGCGTGGAGGCGAAACGCGCGGTGTCGACGCCGCGCAGGATGCGGCCGAACACCGGCAGGCGCAGCAGCATCGCGTCCCACGCCAGCCTGCGCACCGGGTTGCGCAGCCAGGCGCGCAATGCGAACACGGCGCCGACCGCGGCGAGGGCGACCCAGACGCCGGCCACGCGCACGCCTTCGCTCGTCAGGAGGAGAAGGCGCGTCGGCCACGGCAGCGCCTGCCGGCTCTGCCGGAAGACCTCGACCACCTGCGGCACGACGTAGGTCATCAGGAAGATCACGATCACGAAGGCGACGAGGGTCACCACCGCCGGATAGATGAACGCCGCGAGGACCTTGCTGCGCAATGCCTGCCGCTCCTCGAGATAGCTCGCCAGGCGCTCCATGACGCCGCCGAGCGAGCCGGAGTCCTCGCCGGCCGCGACCGTCGCGCGGTACACGTCGGGAAACTCGCGCGGGAACTGCGCCAGCGCTTCAGCCATGCGGTGGCCCGCGAAGACGTCGCTTCGCACCGCGGCGAATATCTCGCGGACCGCCGGGTCCTCTGCCTGCTCGATGGTCGCGCCGAGTGCCTGGGCAACGGGCAGCCCGGCGGACAGGAAGCTCGCCAGCTGCCGCGTGACGAGCGAGAGCTCGGCATCGTCGAAGCGCCGGCGGCGCAGGCGCTTGCCCGGCGCATTCGGACGGCCGCCGAGATCGGCGACCGCGAGGGGAATCAGGCCGCGCGCGCGCAGGGCGGAGCGTGCCGCCGCAACGCTGTCGGCCTCGACCAGGCCTTTCTCGATGTGCCCGGCGCTGTCCGAAGCTTCAAAGCGGAACGACGCCATGCCGGTTGCGTTCCCTTAGCGCTCGCGCGTGACGCGCAGGAGCTCTTCTGCCGAGGTGGCGCCCGAGCGCACCCAGCGCTCGCCGTCTTCGCTGAGCGGACGGAAGCCGCGCGCGAGGGCCAGCTCGCGCAGCTTGTGCTCGCTCTCGCGTGCGTGGATCGAGGCGCGCATCGGCTCGTCGATGACGAGAAGCTCGTACACGCCCGTGCGGCCAAGGTAGCCGAGCTGCGAGCATTTCGGGCAGCCGACGGGGTGCCATTGGCCGCTCGCGTCCTGCTTGCGGCACTCGGGGCAGAGCTTGCGCACGAGGCGCTGGGCGAGGATGCCGAGCATGGAGGACGACAGGAGGAACGGCTCGATCCCCATGTCGAGCAGTCGCGTGATCGCCGAGACCGAGTCGTTGGTGTGCAGCGTGGCGAGCACGAGGTGCCCGGTGAGCGAAGCCTGGACCGCGATCTGCGCGGTCTCCTGGTCGCGGATCTCGCCGATCATGATGACGTCCGGATCCTGGCGCAGGATCGCGCGCAGCGCGCGCGCGAAGCTCATCTCGATGCGCGGATTCACCTGCGTCTGGCCGACCCCCGGCAGGTCGTATTCGATCGGGTCCTCGACCGTCATCACGTTGGTCGACGCCGCGTCGAGCCGCGAGAGCATCGCGTACAGCGTGGTGGTCTTGCCGCTGCCGGTCGGGCCGGTGACGAGCACGATGCCGTGGGGCTGCTTGACGAGCTCGTCGAACGAGGCGAGGACCGCGGGCGACATGCCGAGGCTTTCGGGCTCCAGGCGGCCGCGCTCCTTGTCGAGCAGTCGCATCACGGCGCGCTCGCCGTGGCCGGTGGGCAGCGTGGAGACGCGCACGTCGATCGGCCGGCCGCCCAGGCGCAGGACGATGCGCCCGTCCTGCGGCAGGCGCTTCTCGGCGATGTCGAGGTTCGCCATGATCTTGATGCGCGACACGAGCGCCGCGTGCAGCGCGCGACGCGGGCGCACGATGTCGCGCAGCACGCCGTCGACCCGGTAGCGCACCACGGAATAGCTCTCGAAAGGCTCGACGTGCACGTCGGACGCGCCTTCGTTCACCGCCTGCGAAAAAAGCGCGTTCAGCATGCGGATGATCGGCGCGTCGTGGCGCGCCTCGAGCAGGTCCTCGACCTCGGGCAGGTCCTGCATCAGGCGGCCGAGGTCGGCCTCGTCCTGCACCTCGTCGACGATGCTCGCGGCCTGGCTTTGGGGGTCGGAGTAGGCCGCGCGCAGCGCTGCGTCGAATTCCTCCTGCGGCACGAGGTGCGGCTGGATCTCTCGCCCGAGCGCGCGGCGCACCTCGCCGATCGCCATGGGCGGCGTGGTGGGGGTGACCCACAGCACGAGCCGTCCCTCCCGCTCCGTGGCCGGCAGGATGGAGTTCGCCTTGGCGAACGCAAATGGAACCAGGCGGGCGCTCATGCCTATGCCTATTGCTGCGGCGGCAGCACCGGAGGCTCGAAGTTCGGCAGCGCAGCGCTCTCCGGCGCCTTCGTCGCCTCCTCGAGGCGGCGCATGCGGTCGTAGCGATCGGTCGTGACGCCGCGCATGTCGTTGTCGTCGCGCACGATGAACGGCCGCAGGAACACCATCAGGTTCGTCTTCTGCTGCCGGCGCGTCTCGAAGCGAAAGAGACCGCCGACAAGGGGCAGGTCGCCCAGCAGCGGAACCTTGTCCATGCTGTTGGTCACGGTGTCCTGCACCAGGCCGCCCAGCACCACGATCGCGCCGTCGTCGACGAGCACATTGGTCTCGATGGCGCGCATGTTGGTGATGATGCCGGAGACCGAGGTGCTGTCCTGAACGCTCGAGACTTCCTGGTAGATCACCATCTTGATGGTGCCGCTCTCGCTGATCTGCGGACGCACGCGCAAGGTGAGGCCGACATCGCGCCGCTCGATGGTCTGGAAGGGGTTCACGGTGGCCGCGCCGGCGGAGGCGGGGCTGATGAACTGCCCGGTGATGAAAGGCACGTTCTGGCCGACGGTGATGCGCGCCTCTTCGTTGTCCAGCGTCAGGATGTTCGGCGTCGACAGGATGTTGGCCTTCGAGTTGCGCTCGAGGGCGCGCGCCAGGAATTGAAGGTTGGCGACCGTGCCGATGCCCGGCAGCGTGATCGTGCCGCGCGCGATGCCGATGTTCAGCCCCGCGCCCACCGTCCCGGGGTTTTGCGCCACGCCGAAGATGTTCTGCCCGGCACCGCCGAAGTTGGTGCCGCCGAAGATGCCCGAGCCGCTGCTGCTTCCCTGGAGATGACCAAGGCCGCCCTGCCACTGGATGCCGAACTCGGCGGCCTGGTCGCTGGTGACCTCGACGATCAGGCTCTCGATGAACACCTGCGCGCGGCGCATGTCGAGCTGGTCGATGACCCCGCGCAGGTTGCGATACACGATATCCGGCGCGATCACGATGAGCGTATTCGTTGCCGGATCGGCCTGGATCTGCGCGCCGCCCACCTGCCCGGAGATCGGCGTCTGCGCTCCCGAGGTCGAAGCGGCGCGCAACGGCTGGCCCGCCGTCGGACGCTGTTGCGGCTGCCCGGCCGCCTGGTTGGCGAGCGCGGGCGGCGTGCCCGGCGGCGCGCTCGGCGCCTCGACCGGCGCGATGCCGAGCAAGGTGCGCGCGAGGCTCGCGGCGTTGGCGTTCTTGAGGTAGACGACGTGGATGTTGCCCGGCGTCGTGGAAGGCTGGTCGAGCTTCAGGATCAGCGTGCGCACGAGGTTCGCGCGCGCAGGCGTCGGCGCGCGGATGAGGAGCGAGTTGCTCGACGGCTCGGCGAGCACGCTCACGCGTTGCGCGTCGGCAGCCTGGCCTGGCGTCTCTAGCAGGCGGCCGAGGATCACCGCCACGTCGGTCGCGATGGTGTTCTCCAGGCGCACGACATCGATCTCGCTTCCGGCGGGCGTGTCGATGGCGGCGATGATGCGGGCGATGCGCCGCACGTTCTCGGCGTAGTCGGTCACCACGATGGTGTTGTTCGCCGCGTAGGCGTTGATCGTGTTGTTCGGCGCGATGAGCGGCCGCAGCACCTGCGCGATGCTCACTGCCGACTCGTAGTTCAGACGGAAGATCTGCGTGATGATCTCGTCGCCGCGCGCAGCCGTACCGGGAGCGCCGAACTGCACGGCGCCGCCCTGCAGCTTGGCGTCCGCTTCGGGCACGATGCGGATCACGCCGCCGGATTCGACCAGGGCGATGCTTTGCATGCGCAGCACCGCGCTCACCGCCGCGACGGCCTGGTCGGGCGTGAGCGGCCGGTCGATGTTCAGCGTGATGGTGCCCTTCACCCGTGGATCGACGATGAACGACCGCCCGGTGAAGTCGGCCATGGCGCGCGCCACGGCCTCGATCTCGGTGTTGACGAAATTGAGCGTGAGGCGTTGCTGCGCCATCGCGCCTGCCGCCGCCACCGCCAGAACAGCCGCCAGTGCCGCTCTTTTCAGCTTTCCCTGCAACCGGTCGCGCATAGCGACCTCCTTTTTTTGGACGTATCCGCTTTACGTATCAATCGCGAGCAGCACCTTGTCGCCCGAGCGCATGCCGAGGATTCCCAAAAGTCCATTCAAGGCCGGTTGCATGCCGGCCTCGGCGCTCGCGGTGCCGTTGAATCGGATCCGCCTACCCTCGATTCTGCCCTTTCCCTGCATTTGAAGCGGGCCGCTCAGGGTCTGCAGATCCAGGGCCGGCGTAGCCCCGGTTCCGGTAATGCGAAGGCGATAGCTGCCCAAAGGCGCGACGGTCGACAGCGCGGAGCGCGCGTCGCGCCAGTCGATCTGCACCTCGCCCTTCAATGCGTTGCCGAGCAGCATGCCGTCGGTCCAGCTCGCTTCCAGCGTGCCGCCGGGGCGCAGCGTATTGAAAGGCGCGCCAGCGGTCGCGAGCACGCCTGCCGGCACGCGGGCGCTGCCCTTCGCGAACCCGACGGCCTGCCGTCCGAGCGAAAGCTGCAGCGGGGCCGTGAGCCACGGGTGCGAGACGCGTCCGGAAATGCCGCTCGCCGCGACGCTCTCGACTTGCCATTCCAGGCGCCCCGGGACGAGCGTCGTCTCGCGGCCGTTGCTGAATCCGAGGAGCGCGGAGCCATGCCAGATCGTTCCGCGCGCATCGACGAGCCGCGTATGCGTGCGCGCCTCGATCCAGTCGCCGAGCCAGGCGGCCGGCGCGCGGATGGCGAGGATCAGCACCGCGGTGACGACGAGAAGGAGGGCTATCGATCCCCCCGCGGCCAGCCGGGAGCGCGTCATCGCGGCCCCACGGGCGTCAACGTCACTTCGGCGTCCACCACGCCGGAAGCCGCGCGCGAGACGCGCGCGGCGCTGATGCGGAGCGGCATCTCGCTCGAAGTGTCCCTCAACCACGCGAGATAGCTCGCGGCGTCGGCGCGACGCACGGAAACCACGAGCCTTTGGTCGTCCGTTTCCTGCACGCTGGTCGGCGTCAGGTTCTTTTCGGCGAGGAGCTTCACCACGCCTGCCTTCGCCTGAGCCGGGGAATCGACCACCAGCGATCGCGTGCGCAGTTTCTTCGCGTCCTGGCCGAGGGCTTCGATCTCGGCGGCCTCCGAGCGAAGGCGCGGCAGCTCCGACCCGAGGCGGGCTCGCGCGCGCCACGCCGGCTCGATGGCGAGCAGGTAGAGCGCCGTGAGAAGGACGCCGACGAGCGCCACGCCCGACGCTACGCGCTCGCGGCGGGAAAGGCCGGTCCACCATTCGCGCAGGGCGGTATTCATGAGCCCGCTCCCCCCTTGGCGCGAAGGGTGAGGATGTTCTCCGCGAACGCGGCATTGAGCCCGGCTGCGCCGAGCTGCTCGAGCAGCGCCTCGCGCTTCTTCGGCGAATCGAGCGCGCGGGGTTCCAGGTCGACGCGCAACACGTAATCACGGAACTCGAGCGATCGCACCACCTCGGCTTCGCCGGGCAGGGCACGGGCAAGGGCGGCCGCGAGCGGCAGGAAGTCGCGCGCATCGGCCGAGCCGCTGCCGGCTTTCAGGTCGGCGACGCCGCGGCGCATCTGCTGCAGCGGATCGAGCACGACCGGCACGCGAGGAAAAGCGTCGCGGAAGGTCGCTTGCATCCGCGCGCGCAGCGCCCGCTCTTCGCGCAGCATGAGCCAGGCATCGACGTTCAGGCCGACGACCCAGGTCAGGGCGCACAGCACGGCGAGGGCGACCGGTGCACGCCACGCGCGCCAGTCGACGACGTGCGGGGCGAATTCGTATTGCAGGAGCTCCAGCTGCGCGGGGTCGGCACGCGCCTCGCCCGCGGCGGCCGCCATGACCGGTACGCCGAGTGCCTTGCTCCACGCCTCGGTATCGCACATGCCTTCCACTTCGATCGCCTGGGGTCGCGCTTCACCGGCCTGCTCGAGCGCCAGGCGCAGCTCCACCGGCGGCTCGCCGTCGGTGACCGGCGAGCACGCCATGCCGCGCCATTCGCCCATGCGCACGCATCCGTAGCCCGCGTCCAGGCGCACGCGCCAGCGGTTCTCGTTCAACGCAAGCGTGAGCTGCTCGGGCGTCGCGCTCTCCGGCGCCAGCTTCAAGCGGCGCAGCAGCTCGAGCGCGCGCTGCAAAAGCACGCGGTCGAGGACCGCCAGCGTGGCGCGGCTGCCCAGGCGTTTTCCGGCAACGACATACGCCGACTCGACGTCGTTCAGGAGGTGGGGCTCGGCAATCGCCTGCAGCGCGGCGCGCAACCGGTGGCC
>DATLDY010000080.1:0-7203 GCA_035525655.1 Burkholderiales bacterium | reverse complement strand
CTGCACTGGTCGCAGTCGGACAAGAAGCTGAGGAGCTACGACGGTCGCGAAACCGCGCCCGCTGCTGCGCGCGCTGATCGGTTCCAGGATCAACATGGAAACCCGCTTGGCTTTCACGACGCGGCGGTCGGCGGGCGCTCGGTCGGGGTTCCGGGCGTGTTTCGCATGCTGGAGCTCGCGCATCAGCGGCACGGGCGCCTCGCATGGGCGCAGCTCTTCCAGCCGGCGATCGACATCGCCGAGAAAGGTTTCGTGCCGACGCCGCGCCTCCAGGCGCTGCTCGAGTCGGAAAGCTTCCTGCGCGAGGACCCGCGCGCCCGCGCGCTGTATTACGCCAGGGAGCCCGCCGCGCCGATCGTCAATCGCGAGTACGGCGCCACGCTGCGCCTCGTGGCGGCGAACGGTGCCCGCGTCTTTTACGACGGCGAGATTGCCGCCGACATCGTGCGCGCGGTGCGCTCCCATGCGAAGGCGGGCGATCTCACCCTCGCCGACATGGCGGCGTATCGCGTGGTGGAGCGCGAGCCGTTATGCGGGCCGTACCGGGTGTGGGTGCTGTGCTCGATGGGTCCGCCCAGTTCCGGTGGGGTCTCGGTGCTGCAGATCCTCGGCATCCTGGAGCGCACGCGCTTCGCATCCGCGCCGCCGCAGTCCGCGAGCGCGGTGCATTTCTTCGCCGAAGCCGGCCGTCTCGCCTACGCCGATCGCGGCCGCTATCTCGGCGACCCGGATTTCGTGCCGGTGCCCGTCGCGCGGTTGCTGAGCCCTGCGTACCTGCAGAAGCGCGCGGCGCTCATCGGCGAGCGCTCGATGCGCCTTGCGTTGCCGGGCGACATGGAGGGCGGCACCAGCCATTTCTCCATCGTCGAGCAAAACGGCGACGCGGTGGCGATGACGACGACGATCGAGACGATCTTCGGCAGCCGCATCATGGTGCGCGGCTTCCTGCTGAACAACGAGCTCACCGATTTCGACTTCGTTCCCGGCTCGGCGAACGCCGTCGCGGGCAGCAAGCGGCCGCGCTCGAGCATGGCGCCGACGATGGTGTTCGATCGCGACCGGCAGCTGCAGCTCGTGGTCGGCTCGCCCGGCGGGTCCCAGATCATCAACTACGTGGCGAAGACGCTGGTCGGTGTGCTCGACTGGCAGCTCGACGTCCAGCGCGCGATCGAGTTGCCCAACTTCGGCAGCCGTAACGGGCCTACGCAGATCGAGGCCGGGTCGCGCTACGAGGCCCTCGCGGCCGAGCTCCGGGCACGCGGCCACCAAGTGCAGTTCTCCGGCATGCAAAGCGGCCTGCACGGCATCGAGCGCGTGGCGGGCGGCTGGCGGGGCGGCGCCGACTCCCGTAAAGATGGGATTGTCCGGGGGGATTGAGCGGCCCGATGATGGCTCCAGCCGGAAGAGCGCTTCCGGCCCAACGAACAAGAGGGAGCCATGAACGCATCGACGATCCGCGCTGCACTTTCCGCCACGCTAATGCCCGCGGCCGTTTCCGGCTGCTACGTCCTGCCCATCGGCTCCAAGGATGTCGACAAGCTCGTGCGCCTGATGGAGCAGTCCCAGCCGGCCCTGAATGCCCCGCCGAGCACCCCGCAGTTTTCCCAGGGGATGAGGCCTCCGCCGCTCGCGCCCGCGCCAGCGCCAGCGCCTGCGGCCCAAGGGGCGACACAGCCCAGAACCATCGCCTCCCTGCCGGCGCGCCTGTACCCGATAAATGACGTCGCGACTGAGATTGGCATGGTGGCTGGGACGATCACGAGCCTCTCCGAGGGGAAGGCGCGCCTGCAATTCAACTACCGTGGCGAAAGCCTGATCGGCGAGGCGACGCGGGTGTCCGGCGACGACCGCAAAGGCGTCGCAACGGCGTGGGCGCCCAGTGGCGCGTTCATGACCTGCGAATACCAGATGAGCTCCCAGGCGCACGGCGCGGGCACGTGCAACTTCTCCGATGGCGCGCGCTACCAAGTCCACGTCGGGAACTAGACCGGTGCTGACCGGCCGCGAAGGAGATGTGCTCCTGCTCCTGGGCGGTGGCTGCAGCCATGCCGAGATCGCCCTGCGGCTCGGCATCTCCGTCCATACCGTCGCCACGCACGTGAAGAACTGCTACCGCAAGCTAGGCGTGCGCAGCGCAGCCCATGCCGTTACGCGGGCACATGAGCTCGACCTGATGCCGCAGCGGCTGTCGGAGATGCCATGAAACGCATCCTGGATCCCGAGTTCCGCTACCGGCCGAGCTTCGACACCGATCTCAAAGAAACCTTTGCACGCATCATCCGTGAGCGGCAGGCGCCGCTGTCAAGAGCGGCACGCAGCGATGATCGCATCCACGCACTGCTCCACGGGGGCGCTCACGTCGATGCGGATCGCATTGACGGGCGGCTCCAGCGTGGCGAACTGGCTGTCGAGAAGCGAGGCCGGCATGAACTTGTGCTTCCGCTCCCGGATCCGCGCTGCGAGCAGCGCCTTGGGGGCGAACAGGTACACGATGCGGCTTTCGGCGATGCCGGCAAGGAGCCGCTGCCGGTACGACTCCTTCAGCGCGGAGCACGCGACCACGGCGTTAGCCTCCGCGCGCAGCAGCCGGTTCAGCTCGTCCAGCCACGGCCAGCGATCGGCGTCGGTAAGGGGAGTTCCGGCGGCCATCTTCGCCACGTTGGCAGCCGGGTGGTGGTCGTCGGCGTCGATGAAGCGCCAGCCCAGGCGCTTGGCGACCGGCCGGCCGATCGTGCTCTTGCCGGCGCCGGAGACGCCCATCACGACGAGGATCATCCGCCCTTGACGGCGTGGCCTCCGAACTTTGCGCGCATCATCGCAAGGAGCCGTCGCATGTAGTCCGAGCCGCCCTGGCTCGAGAAGCGGTTCATCACCGCGAGCGTCATCACCGGCGTGGGCACGCCGAGCTCGATCGATTCGAGCGCGGTCCAGCGTCCTTCGCCGGAATCGGCCACGACAGGCGCGATGCCGCTCAGCGATTCGTTGTCCTTGAGGATGCCGGCGCACAGGTCGAGCAGCCACGAGCGCACCACGCTGCCGTGTCGCCATGTCTCGGCGAGCCGCGCCGGATCGATGTCGAGGTCCGAGCGCGCCGCGAGCAGCGAAAAGCCCTCGGCCAGCGCCTGCATCATTCCGTACTCGATGCCGTTGTGGACCATCTTGGCGAAATGGCCGGCGCCGCTCGGCCCGCAATGCAGCCAGCCGTTCTCGGCATGCGGCGCGAGGATCTTGGCGATCGGCTCGAAGATCTCGATCGACTTCGGCGTCCCGCCGAGCATCAGGCAGTAGCCGTGGTCGCGTCCATGGACGCCGCCCGAGACCCCGGCGTCGATGTAGCGCATTCCCTGCTGTGAAAGATCGAGCGCCCGGCGCATCGAGTCGCGGTAGTAGCTGTTGCCGCCGTCGACGATCGTGTCGCCGGCAGACATGAGCGGCACCAGATCGCGGATCGCGTCCTCCACCGTGCCGCCGGCGGGCAGCATGAGGAGCACGATGCGCTCGCCTTCGAGCTTCGCGCACAGGGCTGCCAGGCTCTCGACGCACTCGAGGTTCTGCAGGCCGGCGAGGGCCCCGCGCGCCGCCTCGGCGTGGTCGTAGCACAGCACACTCATCCCGGCTTCGGCGAGGCGGCGGGCCATGCCCGAGCCCATCCTGCCCAGCCCGACGATTCCAATCTGCATGAATTCTCCTGAACCGCTTTTGAACGTGACCGGCGATTCTAGGGTCTCAATCGGACGATGGATATCCTGGATCTCGTGCAATGGCCCGCCATGGTGATCACGGTGATCGCCGCGTGGCTGGTCGCCTCGCGTGCGGCACGCAAGCGCGCCATCGGCTTCTGGTGCTTCCTCGCGAGCAACGTGCTCTGGGTGGTCTGGGGCCTGCACGACCACGCCTACGCCCTTATCGGCCTGCAGATCTTTCTCGCGGCGATGAACGCGCGCGGCATCTACAAGAACGAGTGAGCCGTCAGGAAGAAGCGGAAGGTACGGAAGATACGCGGCGCTCGAGCTCGCCGGCATCCGGCGCAATCGCCTCGATCTCCGGGAAGCTGCGCAACCACGTGAGCTGGCGCTTGGCGAGCTGCCGGGTGGCGGCGACGCCTTTGGCGCGCAGCTCCGACATCGGGATTTCCCCCTCAAGGCATTGCCACGCCTGCCGGTAGCCGACGGCGCGCATGCTCGGTAGCGCCGCGCTCAGGCGGTGGCGGATGCGCAGCTCGCGCACCTCGTCGACGAGGCCGCCGGCGAGCATCGCGTCGAAGCGCTCGGCGATGCGGCGATGGAGCGCGTCGCGATCCTCCGGAACCAGCGCAAAAGCCTGCAGCTTGAAGGGCAGCTCTGGGCGTGCGCCGCGCTGCAGGGCGCTCAGGGGCTGTCCGGTGAGCCGCCACACCTCGAGCGCGCGCTGGATGCGCTGCGAGTCGCCCGGCGCGATGCGGCTTGCGGCGGCGGGATCGATGCGTTGCAGTTGCGCATGCAGCGCTGGCCAGCCGCGCTCAGCCGCCTCCGCATCGATCGCGGCTCGCATATCGGCATCCGCTGCCGGCAGCGCGTCCAGCCCTTTAACCAATGCGCGGTAATAGAGCATCGTGCCGCCGACGATGAGCGGTGTCTTCCCGCGCTCATGTATTGCGTTGACCGCGGCGATGGCGTCGGTGCGCCAGCGGCCCGCGGAATAGGTCTCGTCCGGATCGACGAGGTCGATCAGGTGATGCGCTACGCGCCGGCGCTCTTCCCGGCCGGGCTTGGCGGTGCCGATATCGAGGCCGCGATACACCTGCGCGGAGTCCATCGAAACGATCTCGACGGGAAAGCGGGCAGCCAACTCGAGCGCAAGGCGGGATTTGCCGCTCGCCGTGGGGCCGAGCAGCGCAAAAACTTTACCGGCCACCCGTGACGTCTAGGATCGCCCCGCTGACGTAGGAAGCTTCGTCCGAGGCGAGCCACAGGATCGCGCGCGCGATTTCCTCCGGCTCGCCGGCGCGCTGCAGCGGCGCCGTGGCGCCGATACGCTCGGCGCGGCCCGGGTCACCGCCGGACGCATGGATCTCGGTCTTGATCACCCCGGGACGGATCGCGTTGACGCGGATCCCCTCCGGGCCGACCTCTTTCGACAGGCCGACGGTCAGGGTGTCCACAGCGGCCTTCGCGGCCGCGTAATCCACGTACGCGCTGGGCGCACCGATGCGCGCTGCTATCGACGAGATGTTGACGATCGAGCCGCCGGCGCCGCCATGCTTGCGGGACATCCGCTTCACCGCTTCGCGCGCGCAGAGAAAGCTGCCGGTGATGTTGACGGTGAACATCCGCGTCAGCCGGGCGAGCGACATTTCGTCCACGCGCGCGCTGACATCGACTATGCCGGCATTGTTGACGAGGACGCTCAGCTTGCCGAGCCGGTCGGCTTCGCGGAAGAGGCGCAGCACGTCCTCCTCTTTAGACACGTCGCCCGCGACGGCCACGCCGCCGATTTCGCGCGCCAGGGCTTCCGCGGTCTCGCGCTCGCGCACGTAGTTGACGCAGACCTTGTAGCCGCGCGCCGCGGCGAGGCGCGCCGTCGCGGCGCCGATGCCGCGGCTGCCGCCGGTGACGAGCATCACTGCGGCCATCAACGCCCCCTCAGGAAAAGTTTGTCTAGGTCCGCCATCGTGAGCTGGTACCAGGTTGGGCGGCCATGGTTGCAGCTGCCCGAGCGCTCGGTTTCCTCCATCTCGCGAAGGAGCGCGTTCATCTCCGTCTGCGTGAGCATGCGGTGGGCGCGCACGGCGCCATGGCAAGCCATGGTGGCGAGGAGCTCGTTCTGCCGCCCGGCGAGCACCGCGCTCGCGCCGTACTCGCGGATTTCCTTCAGCACGTTCCTCGCGAGGGCTGCGATGTCGCCGCTCGCGAGCAGCGCCGGTGCTGCGCGCACGGTGAGCTCGTTGGGGCCGGACATCGCCATCTCGAGTCCCAGGCGATCCAGGGTGTCCGCGTTTTCTTCGGCCGTCGCCGCATCGAGCGCGTCGACGCTGAACACCGCCGGTACGAGCAGGCGCTGGCGGGCGACCGTGCCGTCGTCGATGCCTTTCTTCAGGCGCTCCATCAGGATGCGCTCATGCGCGGCGTGCATGTCGACGAGCACGAGGCCGGCATCGTTCTGCGCCACGATGTACACGCCATGCACCTGGCCCAGCGCAAACCCGAGCGGCGGAGCCTGCTCGGCGGACGGCAGCGGCGCGGCAGCCGCGGACGTGAACGGGCGGTAGGCGGCCGCCGGCTGCGCCAGCGAAAACGCCGCCTGGATCGCCGGCCCATGCGAAGGACTCGAAACCGTCGCGTAAGCGATCGGCGCATGCGCAGCGCTCGGCGACAGCGCGCGCTCGACTGCGTGACGCACGAACTGGTGCACCGCCCGTGAATCGCGGAAACGCACCTCGATCTTGGCCGGATGCACGTTGACGTCGACGGCGCGCGGGTCGACCTGCAGGAAGAGCACGTACGCCGGCTGCCGCTCGCCATGCAGGAGCTGGGCGTAGGCTTCGCGCACGGCATGCGCGAGGATGCGATCGCGCACGTAGCGTCCGTTCACGTATAGGAATTGCGAGTCGGCCCGCGCCTGCGCGGCCTGCGGCGTACCGGCGAGCCCGACGAGAGTCATGCTGCCGGCGCCGGCGTCGACGGGCACGGCGGCCTCGGCAAGCTCGCGGCCGAGGAGGGCGCCGGCGCGCTCGGCGAGGGCATGGCCGCGGACCTGCCGCGTCGCGCGTCCGTTGTGCCGCAGCGAGAACGCAACCTGCGGCCGGGCGAGGGCGATGCGGCGAAACACTTCGTCGCAATGGCCGAACTCCGTCTGCTCGGTCTTGAGGAACTTGCGGCGCGCCGGGGTGTTGAAGTAGAGATCCGACACCGTGACGGTGGTCCCGGCCGCGCGAGCCGCGGGCTCAATCTCGCTGACGTCACCGCCTTCGCAGCGAATCAGGCTGCCATGCGCCGCCTCGCGCGCGCGGCTGGCAATGGACAGGCGCGACACGGCGGCGATGGAGGCGAGCGCCTCGCCGCGAAATCCCATCGTCGATACCGCTTCGAGATCGTCGAGGCTCGCGATCTTGCTGGTGGCGTGGCGCGCGAGCGCGAGGGGCAGCTCGGCGTGCGCGATGCCGTCGCCGTCATCCTCGACCTGCACGCGGCGCACGCCGCCCTCGTCGAGCGTGACCGCGATGCT
>DATLDY010000074.1:0-58099 GCA_035525655.1 Burkholderiales bacterium | reverse complement strand
AGGCCGCCAAGAAGCGCAGAAAATAGCGCCCGCGGTGACGCGCTTCTCGGCCTTCGACCACGCGATGATGCGGCGCGCGCTCGAGCTGGCTGCCCGAGGCCTCTATACGACCACGCCCAATCCGCGCGTCGGCTGCGTGGTAACCCGCGGCGAAGAGATCGTCGGCGAGGGCTGGCACGAGAAAGCCGGCAACCCCCACGCCGAGGTGCGCGCGCTGGAAAATACCGCCGCCGAGGGCGCCACGGCCTACGTCACCCTTGAGCCGTGCAACCACCACGGCCGCACGCCGCCCTGCGTAGATCTTCTCATCGGCAAAAAAGTGCGGCGAGTGGTGGCCGCGCTGCGCGATCCGAATCCTCAGGCCGCCGGCGGCGCCGAGCGGCTCGCTGCCGCCGGCATCGCGTTCGAGCATGGTCTGCTGGAGGACGAAGCACGCGAGCTCAACATCGGCTTCATCTCCCGCGTCACGCGTCGGCGTCCGTGGGTTCGCCTCAAGGTCGCGGCGACGCTCGACGGCCGCACAGCCCTCGAAGACGGCCGCTCGCAATGGATCACCGGCGCCGAAGCCCGGCGCGACGGACACCGCTGGCGCGCGCGCGCCTGCGCCATCCTGACGGGCATCGGCACGGTGAAGGCGGACGATCCGCAGCTCACCGTGCGCGATGTCGAAACGCCGCGCCAGCCGCTGCGCGTGATCATCGACAGCCGGCTCGAGACGCCGCCGGCCGCGCGCATCCTGCAAGGCGAGCGGGTGCTGATCTTTGCCGCGCACGACGGCGAGGTGCCGAACGCCGAAGTGGTTCGGCTGCCGGACCCGAACGGCAAGGTCGAGCTGCCGCGGATGCTCGAAGTGCTTGCCGCGCGCGGCATCAATGAGCTGCATGTGGAGGCCGGGTTCCGCCTCAATGGGTCGCTAGTGCGCGAGGGCTGCGTCGACGAGTTCCTGCTCTATCTCAATCCGAGTTTCCTCGGCGACAGCGCGCAGGGCATGCTCGACTTGCCGGCGCCCGCGGGCCTCGATCGGCGCCTGCGGCTGCAGATCGTTTCCACGGCACCGCTAGGCGGCGACCTGAGATTGCTCGCAAGACCCGCCGCTTCTTCCACATAGAGCGGCTCGAAGGATCTCGATCGCAACGCGCGCGCTCGCTCGCGTCGGATCGAGGCGCGGGCTGTATTCCACAAGCTCCACCGCGGCGAGGTCGGCCCGGCCGCCGATTCCCTCCAGCGCGCGCGTGAGGTCGATGGCCGAGACGCCGTCGGGCACGGGCGTGCCGACGCCGGGTGCTTCGTCCGGCGAGACGACGTCGAGGTCGACGCTGATGCCGAAGGCGGCGGTGCCACGGGTGGCGATGGCCAGCGCATCCGCGAGGACCGCATCGACTCCCCGCTGGCGGACTTCTTCCATGTAAAAAATGCGCACGCCGAGGCGCTCCAGCCGCTCGCGCTCCTCCGGCTCGAAGCTGCGCACGCCGACGAGCGCCACATGCTGGGGCTCGATGACGCCGGTGGCGAGGCCATAGAGCGGGTCGTCATCCTGGCCGAGAAGCCACGCGAGCGGCATGCCGTGCAGGCGCCCGGTGTGGCTGGTGTGCGGCGTGTGCGCATCCATGTGCGCATCGATCCACACGAGGCCAAGCGAGCCCCGCACGCCGCGGGCGACGCCGGTCCAGGTGCCGCCGGCGCAGCTGTGGTCTCCGCCCAGCACGCATGGCAGGCGACCGTTCCCGATGGAATCGGCGACCGCCGAGGCGAGCAGGCCGCAAAGCCGGCTGACCGCGAGCTGCTTCCTCCGCTCCGTGCGGTTCGGGCTGAGGATCGCGCCCGCCTGCATAGGCACGCTGCAGCGGCGCAGCTGCTCGGCCAGCAGTGGCGCGAGCACGCTCGGTGCCTCCGCGCAACCCGGCTCCGGTCCGCCCAGCCCCCACGCCGCTCCGATGACTTCGACGTGTCGCTGCATTACGACAGCGAACTCCGACGCGCACTACAAAGGGTGGCCGAACGCACGATCCTTGCTACCTGTCCAATCCAATGGTGGCGACGAGCGAAATGCGACGGTGGCAGGACTGGGCGAGCTTCGCGCTCGCGCTGTGGCTCGCCGTGTCGCCGTGGCTGGCCGACTATGCCGCCCACGACGCAGCCACCACCAATGCAGCGGTCGTTGGCTTGTTCCTCGCGCTCACCGCGCACTTCGGCTTCAGCTGCGATCACCTGAGCTGCGAGTGGCTGAATATCGTCGGTGGCTTGTGGCTCCTGAGCGCGCCGTTCATCCTGGGCTTCGAAGCGAACCATGTCGCAGCGGTCAATGCCGTCGTCGTTGGCGCCTTCATCGCGCTCCTTTCCGCCTGGGCGCTGGAGCTCGATCGCGAGGTCGGCAGGCTGTGGCATAGGCTGATAGCGGGCCATTAAGCGTTAGACAGCGCTTTTGCGCTACCCTCCGGCGCCATGTTTACGGGCATCGTGGAGGCGGTAGGCAGGATCGTGCGCGTGACCCCGCTCGAGGTCGACTGCCCCGCGCTCGAGCGCTCCGATGTCGCCATCGGCGATTCCATCGCGGTCCAGGGCGTCTGCCTTACGGTTACCGCGCTCACCAGCAACGGGTTTACGGCCGACGTGTCGGCCGAGACGCGCAGCGTGACGGCCGGGCTCGACCAGCCCGGCGCCGGCGTCAACCTCGAGAAAGCGCTGGCGCTGGGCGAGCGGCTCGGCGGCCATCTGGTTACGGGTCACATCGACGGAGTCGGCGAAGTGCTCGGCTTTGCCGGCGGCGTGCTCAGGATCCGCACGCCGGGCGAAATCGCGCGCTACGTGGCGCGCAAGGGGTCGATCTGCGTCGATGGCGTCAGCCTAACAGTGAATCGCGTAGAGCGCGATGCGTTCGAGGTGTTCCTCATCCCGCACACCCTGGAGGTCACCACCCTCGCGCGCCTGCGGCCGGGCGAGCGCGTAAACCTCGAGGTGGACCTCATCGCCCGTTACGTGGATCGCCTGCTGACGGAATCCCGGTAGTTTGAGTCGCATCGCTTTCGACGAAGCGCTGCCGATCAACGCGCGGCGCGACGACATCCGGCGCGCGATCGAGGAGCACCCCGTCGTCATCATCTGCGGAGAAACGGGCTCCGGCAAGACGACGCAGCTCCCGAAGATGCTGCTCGACATGGGCCGCGGCCAGGGCGCGCGGATCGCTCATACGCAGCCGCGGCGCATCGCAGCGCGATCGGTCGCCGCCCGCGTCGCCGAAGAGCTCGGCACGGACGTGGGTGCGCTCGTCGGCTGCAAGGTGCGCTTCCACGACCAGGTCGGCCCGCGCACCGCGATCAAGCTGATGACCGACGGCATCCTGCTCGCGGAGAGCCAGGGCGATCGCGAGCTGCGCGAGTACGACTCCATCATCCTGGACGAAGCGCACGAGCGCAGCCTGAACATAGACTTCCTGCTCGGCTACCTGAAGCGCCTGGTCGCGCGCCGGCCGGAGCTGAAGGTCGTGATCACCTCGGCGACGATCGACGCGGATCGGTTCTCGAAGCATTTCGACGGCGCTCCCGTCATCGAGGTCTCGGGTCGCCTGTACCCGGTCGAGGTGCGTTATCGTCCGGTGGGCGGCGATGCCGAGGACACCACGCGCAAGGAGGAGGAGGCCGCGCTGGTCGACGCGGTCGAGGAGCTGTCTCGCGAAGGTCCGGGGGACATCCTGGTTTTTCTTCCCGGCGAGCGCGAGATCCGCGATGCGGCGGACACGCTGCGTCGCCACGGGTTGCGCAATGTCGAGATCCTGCCGCTCTACGCGCGCCTGTCGTCCGCCGAGCAGGATCGCGTGTTCAAGCCGGCCGGCGCCCGGCGCGTGGTCCTCGCCACCAACGTCGCCGAGACGTCGCTGACCGTGCCGCGCGTCCGGTACGTGATCGATACCGGCGACGCACGGGTCAAGCGCTACAGCTATCGCAACAAGGTCGAGATGCTGCGCGTCGAGGCGGTGTCGCAGGCCGCCGCCCGGCAGCGCGCCGGACGCTGCGGCCGCGTCGCCAATGGCATCTGCATACGCCTGTATTCGGAGGAAGAGTTCCTCAAGCGTCCGGCGTTCACGGACCCGGAGCTCCTGCGTTCGTCCCTTGCTGCAGTGATCCTGCGCGCGAAGAGCCTCGGCCTGGGCGAGGTCGCCGAATTCCCGTTCCTCGACCCGCCGAGTCCGCGGGCGATCGCCGATGGTTACGCGCTGCTGGCGGAGCTCGGCGCCGTAGACGAGCAGAACGATCTGACGAGCATCGGCGAGGAACTGGCGCGGTTGCCGCTCGATCCGCGCGTCGGACGCATGCTCATCGCCGCGCGCGCGGAAAAATGCCTGACTCAGGTGCGGGTCATCGCGGCTGCCCTCTCCGTGCAGGACCCGCGCGAGCGCCCGGCCGACAAGGCCGCGGCGGCCGACGAGCGCCACGCAGTTTTTGCGCACGAGCGTTCCGATTTCCTCACCCTGCTGAAGATCTCCACGCTGTTCGACAGCAAGATGGAAAAGCAGGCGCGCGAGAATTTCCTGTCCATTCCGCGGATGCGCGAATGGCGCGACGTCGCCGGCCAGCTCGAGCGCACGCTGCGCGAGCTCGACTGGCCGGACTCGTCCGTGAACGCAGACACGCCGGAAGGCTACCGGGCGATCCATCGCGCGTTGACGGCAGGCCTGCTCGGCAACGTCGGCTTGCGCGATGATGCCGAAGCGAGCTATCTCGGGGCGCGCGGCATCCGATTCTGGATCCATCCGCGATCGTGGGCGAAAAAGGCCGGGCGGTGGGTAGCCGCCGGCGAGCTTGTCGAGACGACGCGGCTTTACGCCCGCAGCGTCGCGGCGATCGAGCCGCGCTGGCTGGAAGACGTAGGCGGGCATCTGCTCAAGCGCGAGCAGTACGAGCCGCAATGGGATGCGCGCCGCGGCGAGGTCGTCGCGCTCGAGCGCGGCACGCTTTACGGGCTGCCCGTCTATACGAACCGCCGCGTCGCCTATGGGCCCATCGACGCGGCGGCGGCGCGCGAGATATTCATACGATCGGCACTGGTGCACGGCGGGCTCGAGACGCGCGCGCCGTTCCTCGCGCACAACCGCCGCCTCGTCGCCGAGATCGAGCGCCTCGAGCACAAGTCGCGGCGCCCGGACATCCTCGTCGACGAGGAGCTGATCCATGCCTTCTATGCCGAGCGCATTCCGGCAAACCTGTACAACGCGGCGGCGTTCGAGCAATGGCGCGTGCGCGCCGAGCGCGACGACAAGCGCCTCCTGTACCTCGCGCGCGAGGAGCTCATGCGCCACGAGGCCGCCGGCATCACGACCGACAACTTCCCGCCGCAGCTCGAGCTCGGGCCGAACCGGTTCGCGCTCGACTATCAGTTCGAGCCGGGCTCGGCGCGCGACGGGGTGACGATGGTCGTGCCGCTCGCGCTGCTGAATCAGGTGCCGCTGCATCGCACCGAATGGCTGGTCCCCGGCCTCCTCAAGGAGAAGGTGCGCACGCTTGCCAAGGGGATTCCGCAGCGGCTGCGGCACAAGCTCGGCGCGCTCGACGCCTTTGCCGATGCATTCACCGAGACGGTGGCGCCTTCGGACGCGCCGCTTGCGGCCGCGCTCGCGCGGTACATCCGCGCCGAGTTCAACCTCGAAGTGCCGCTGGATGCCTTCCGTGCGGACAGCGCTCCCCCCCACCTGTGCATGAACTTCCGCGTGCTCGACGACGAGGGCCGTCAGCGCGCGGTGGGGCGCGACCTGGCGCAGATCAAGCGCACCCTTGGCGAGGAGGCCAAGGCGCTGCTGCAAGAGGAGGCGCCGCTCGACGAAGGCACGCGCTATACCGGCTGGACGATGGGCGATCTGCCCGAGATCATGGAGATCCAGCGCGGCGCGCGCACCCTCGTCGGCTACCCGGCCCTCGTCGATGGCGGCGATGCCGTGACGCTGCAGGTGTTCGAATCGCCCGAGAAAGCGCGCGAAGCCCACCTCATGGGCGTGCGCCGGCTGCTGGCGATTGCCTTCCGCGACCGCCTCCGGGACCTCGAACGCGCGCTCGCCAAGGACGTCGCGCTCGCCCCGCTGAAGGCGGACATCCTGCGCGCGGCGCTCGACCGCACATTTCTGGCCGAGTCGCTGCCCATGGCGCAGGCCGATTTCGCGCGCCGCATCGACGAGGGCCGCAGCCGCTTCACCCTCATCGCGCAGGAGATCGGCCGCTCCGCCGCGCAAATCGTGGCAGAGCGCGGCGCGCTCGAGAAAAAGCTCGCGGCCGCCGACAAGGCCTTCCCGCGGCCCGCCGGGGAGATTCGCGGGCAGCTCGATCGCCTGCTCGCGCCCGGGTGGCTCGCCGCGACGGCGTGGGAACGGCTGCAGCACCTGCCGCGCTATCTCAAGGCGGCGTCGCTGCGCCTGGACAAGCTGCGCGTGGATCCGGTGCGCGACCAGCGCCTGGCGGTGGACATCGCGGCCCTCGAGCAGCCGTTCCTGCGCGAGCTGGGCGCACAACGGCGCAGCGGCGGCGTGAGCGCCGAGCTCGAGCAGTTCGGCTGGCTGATCGAGGAGCTGCGCGTATCGCTCTTCGCGCAAGAGCTGCGCACGCCCGTGCCGGTATCGATCAAGCGCCTCGCGAAACTCTGGCAAAGTGTGCGCCGATGAGCATTGCGCGTTCCATCCTGTACGGCGCCGGGCACGTCCTGCATCCGCGCATGCTGTGGCTGATGGTGTGGCCGATGCTGGTCGCGCTCGCCATCTGGGGCACGGCTGCGCTCGTGCTGTGGGGCAAGCTGGCCTTCGGCCTTGCCGATTGGCTGCGCCAGGGCCTGGACTACGCCCTGTCGTGGGCGCAGGTCGATTTCGGCGCCGCGACGCTGGTCGCGGCGAATGTGCTCCTGTTCATAGCTTTCGTCCCGCTCGTCTACCTGACGGCGCTTTTCATCCTCGGCATTTTCGGCATGCAGCAGATGGTCGACTATGTCGCGCAGCGCTCCTATCCCGCCTTGGAGCGCCGTCGCGGCGGCGGCATCGCCGGCACCGGCTGGAACAGCCTGGTGGCGTTCATCGGCCTCATCGGCTTCGGCGCGCTCAGCATCCCGCTGTGGCTGTTCCCGCCGCTCTGGCCGATCATCCCGCTCGTCATCCTCGGCTGGGTGAACCAGCGGCTGCTGCGGTACGACGCGCTGGCCGATCACGCCGACGCCCAGGAGATGCAGCAGATTTTCCGCGCGCGGCGCGGCGCGCTGTATGTCATGGGACTGTTCCTGGGGCTTGCTGCATACGTGCCGCTGCTCGGGTTTTTCGCGCCGGTGGTCTTCGGCCTGGCATTCATCCACTACCTGCTCGGTGCGCTGGAGCGCCATCGCACCGGCACATAAGCGGCGCCTATCGCCGGCATCCAAACAAAGTATTGGATCGAGGGAACGCGCCACCCTAGACTGGGTCATTCCCTCTTTGACTGGAGAACCACCGTGTTTGCGAATCGTGAAGGACAGCGGGTCCCGCAAGTTACGTTCCGCGCTCGCGGCGAGAGCGACTGGAAGGCCATTACCACCGACGAGATCTTCAAAGGCAAGACGGTCGCCGTCTTCTCGCTCCCCGGCGCTTTCACCCCGACGTGCTCATCCACGCACGTGCCGCGCTACAACGAGCTCGCCCCGGCGTTTCTCGCCAACGGAGTGGACCGGATCGTCTGCATCGCGGTCAACGACGCCTTCGTGATGAACGAGTGGGCGCGCACGCAGGAATGCAGCAACATCCTGATGTTGCCCGATGGCAACGGCGAGTTCACGGAGAAGATGGGCATGCTCGTCGACAAGACCGACCTCGGCTTCGGCAAGCGCTCGTGGCGCTATTCCATGCTGGTCAAGGACGGCGTCATCGAGAAGATGTTCATCGAGCCGGAGAAGCCCGGCGACCCGTTCGAGGTATCGGATGCCGATACGATGCTTGCCCATCTCAACCCCAAGGCGAAGAAGCCCGACCAGGTGGCGATTTTGACCCGCGAAGGCTGCGGCTATTGCGCCAAGGCGAAGAAGCTCCTGAAAGAGCGCGGCTACCAGTACAGCGAGGTGCGTCTCGACCACAGCGACCGCTCGCGCGTCGTCGGTGCCATTACCGGACGCGGCACCGTGCCGCAGGTGTTCATCAACGGGCAACACATCGGCGGGCTCGAGGAGCTCGAGCGCTGGGCAAAGAAGGCCGCGTGAAGCCGCGGGAAAGGCAAGGCCGCTAATTGTTCGGCGCGCTGATCATCGGCGACGAGCTTCTCGTCGGCAAGCGCGAGGACAAGCACCTCGGCTTCCTGATCGGCGCGCTGAAGAGGCGCGGCCTGCGCCTCGCGTGGGCGCATTACCTCGGTGACGAGCCGGCGCGGCTGACGGCGGCGCTCGAACGCAGCCTCGCGTCGAGCGACGTCGTGTTCAGTTTTGGCGGTATCGGCGCCACACCGGACGACCACACGCGCCAGTGCGCGGCAGCGGCGCTTGGCGTTGCGCTCGAGCTGCATCCCGAGGCGGAGCGCGAGATTCGCGCCCGGTTTCCGGGCACGGAGGTGACACCGCAGCGCCTGCAGATGGGCGAGTTTCCGAAAGGCGCGGTGGTCATCCCGAACCCGGTGAACCGCATTCCGGGCTTCTCGGTGCGCGAGCACCACTTCGTGCCCGGCTTTCCGCAGATGGCGTGGCCAATGGTCGAGTGGGTGCTGGATTCACGCTACCGCGATCGCTTCGATGCCCAGAAATGGGCAGAGGCTTCGATGCTGGTGTTCGAAGCGGGCGAGAGCCAGCTCATTCCCGCCATGAAGGCGATCGAGGCCGCCTTCGCAGGCATCAAGGTCTTCAGCCTGCCTTCGATGGGCAATGACGGCTCCCGCATCCACGTCGAGCTCGGCGTGCGAGGCGACCCCGGGAAGGTGCGCGAGGCCATGGACGCGTTGCGCGCCGAAGTGCGCAGCGCAGGATTCCCCTACAAATAGAAAAGCCCCGGAGTCCGGGGCTTTTCGTCTAGCGTTTCTTCTTGTTGGTGTTGCGTCTGCTCGCCAGCTTCGCGCTGGATCGGGCCTTCGACGCCTTCGACTTCGGCGCCGGGGCCTGTTGGGCGCTTAGGCGACTTTTTTTGCTTTCGCCAGGCCCCTGACGCTCTCGGTGGCGGCCGCGACGTTGGCTTCCGCGATCTCGGTGGCCTGCCGGGCGACCTTGTTCATGTTGTCGTAGGCGGAGTTGGCGGCGGCGAGCATCGACTTGACGGCGGCCACGGCGACATCGGAGCCGGCCGGGGCGTTCTTCGAAACCTTGTCGAGCAGCGTCACGAAGTTCTCGTTCCACTCGGCGACGCGGCGCTCGGCGACGCGGCCAAGCTCCGAGTTGGCTTGCGTGGCGACTTCGTAAACGCTCTTGGAGTAGGCAATCGCCTTCTCGACTGCGGGCTGGGCGAACGAGTTTTGCAGCGTCACGAACTCCTGCACGTCTTTCGCGCCGATGAGGGCGCGGGTGTTGGCGATCGAGTCTTCGAAGGCGCTCTTGAATGCGCCTGCGCTGATATTCGCCAGCTTCTCGAACGCGGCGAACTGGGCATTCGCTACGGCGAGGAGCGACTCTACGTTGGCCTTTTGGGCCGCTTGGATTTGTTCCGGGGTAACGTACATTTGGCTAGCTCCTGGTCGGTGATTTGTGCGATGCAGCAAAACGTGATTTTAGGCTCACTACGCCCAAAGTCAACATCTTTGTGCAGGGCAACATAAAGGCGCGCCTTTGCTGTGAAATTTCCGGGAGTTAGCGCGGCATCGCCTAGAGTGCGCCATGGACTACGTCCCGACTGATCCCGCCGTCCTGGCCGACCCGTTCCCGGTTTACGCCCGCCTGCGGGACGAGGATCCGGCGCACTGGAGCCCGATCCTGAAAGCGTGGGTGCTGACGCGTTACGAAGACGTCAGGCGCGTATGCCTGGACAGTCGCATGTCCTCGGACCGCCTGCGCCCCTTTTTCGCCAGCCTGCCGCCCGCCGAAGCGGGGCGGATGGTTGACCTCATCCGCGTGCTAACGCTGTGGATGGTGTTCCGCGATCCGCCAGAACACACCCGCCTGAGGCGCCTCGCCAGCCGCGTGTTTCATGTGCGCTCGATCAATGCACTGCGCCCGAACGTGGAAGCGCTCACGGCTTGGCTCCTCGGGCGCATCGGGGAGCGCGACACTTTCGATTTCATCGCCGATTTCGCCGGCCCCCTGCCGCAGCTGGTGATCATGGACATGCTCGGCGTGCCGCGCAGCGAGCTCACCCGGCTCAAGCACCTTTCCGATGAGATGGCCCTCTTCATCGGCAGCGCGCGCGATACCGCGGGGAAATACGACCGCGCCCAGGCCGCCACGCACGAGATGGCCGGGCTTTTCCGTTCGCTGATTGCGGCGCGCCGGGCGCAGCCGAGGACGGACCTGCTAAGCGAGCTTGTCCATCTCGACGATGGCGGCGACCGGCTCAGCGACGACGAGCTCGTGGCGACCTGTGTGCTTCTTCTGTTCGCCGGCCATGAGACCACCACCCACCACATTGCAAACGGCCTCGCGGCGTTGATGCGGTTTCCGGCGGAGCTCGAGAAACTGCGCGCCAACCCCGCGCTCGCGCCCGCTGCCGTCGAGGAGCTGCTGCGCTACGACGGCCCGATCGGCGCGCAGGTGCGCATCGCGCAGGAGGAGCAGGTTTTCCATGGCCGGACATTCAAACCCGGCGACCGCGTATTCGTGCTGATGAATGCGGCGAACCGCGATCCGCGCGCGTATCCGGACCCGGATCGCCTCGACCTCGAGCGCCACGGCGTACCGCACCTGACCTTCGGCTTCGGGCCGCATATCTGCCTGGGTTTTCCGCTCGCGCGTCTTGAAGGGCAGGTCGCGCTGCCGGCAGTGCTCGCGCGCTGGCGGGAGATCGAGCCCGCGCCCGGACACCTCGAATGGATGGACTCGATGGTGTTGCGCGGCATGACAGCCTTTCCGATCCGCGTTCGCGCTTGACCCAGCGGGAAGCCGATCACCTGCCGGTGCGGCTGTGGTGGCTGCTCGGCGCCCTTACGCTGGCATGGGGGTTCAACTGGACGGCGATGAAGCTCTCGCTCGCCGAGGTGCCGCCCTGGACTTTCCGCTCGCTGTGCCTGGGACTGGGCTCGGCAGTCCTGTTCCTCGTGCTGCACCTGGGCGGTCAGAAGATTCCGTGGCCGCGCGGGCAGTGGCTGCGCCTTTCGATGCTGGCGCTGCTGAATATCACGGGCTGGAACATTCTCGTGGCGTACGGCCTGACCATGATCCCGTCAGGCCGCGCGTCGATCCTCGC
This sequence comes from Burkholderiales bacterium, assembly GCA_035525655.1. Classification (GTDB taxonomy): domain Bacteria; phylum Pseudomonadota; class Gammaproteobacteria; order Burkholderiales; family SG8-39; genus SCGC-AG-212-J23. Next base: position 46,797 of record DATLDY010000074.1, on the reverse strand, counting down.
CTATACGATGCCCGCGCTCGCCATTCCTTTGTCGGTATGGCTGCTTGGGGAGCGACTGACGCTCGCCAAGGGAGTCGGCCTGGCCTTGGGGCTCGTGGGACTCGCGCTTCTCATCGGTGACGGCTATGCGGCAATCGGCTCGGCGCCCCTCGGCTCGCTGCTCGTGCTGGGCGCTGCGGTGAGCTGGGCGCTCGGCGCCGTCCTGCAAAAGAAGTATCCGGTCTCCATGGCGCCCGGACCGTACACTGCGTGGATCATGCTTCTGGGCGGCGTACCGATCTTCATCGGGGCAGCGCTGCTCGAAGATCCGCGGGCCCTCGGCGACATCGGCATGCGGGCCTTTTTCGGCACCGCTTACAACGTGTTCATCGCCTTCGCCTTCGCGCACTGGGCGTGGATCAAGCTCGCCACGTCGGTGTCGGTCAGCGTTTTTTCTCTCAGCATGCTGATCATCCCCGCCGTCGCGGTGGTGGGCGGCATCCTGTTTCTCGGCGAGCGGCCGAGCGTCGCCGAGCTGGCCGCGCTCGGCCTCGTCCTGGGATCGCTCGCTACGGTGGTAATGCCAGCGCGCGGCGGCGCGAAATGAGGGCCGGCTGCCAGTTGCGCACCGCCTGAGCCAGCGTGGTGGCATCCGGCTGGCCGAGAAAGCGCAGCGCTCTGCGTAGCGTAGCTACGGTCGACTCGATCGGCGGCGCACCGCTGTGCTTCGACAGTTTCTCGCCGCTTGCGTCGACGGCGACCGGCACGTGCAGGTAATGCGGAACCGGCAAGCTTAGAAGGCGCTGCAGATATATCTGACGCGGCGTCGAATCGAGGAGGTCCGCGCCGCGCACCACGTCGGTAATGCCTTGCTCGGCGTCGTCGACCACCACGGCGAGCTGATAGGCGAACAGGCCGTCGGCCCGATGCAGGACGAAATCGCCGATGTCGCGCTCAAGCACCTGCTGTTGCGGGCCCTGCACGCGATCTTCGAAAGCGATCACGTCGGGGGATGTCTGCAACCGCAAGGCGCGCGCCGCGCGTGCCGTGCCGGCGCGGCAGGTTCCCGGGTAGATACGGGCCCCGTCGCTCGCCAGCCCCAGCGACGAGTCGGCGATCTCGCGCCGCGTGCAGCCGCACCAATAGGTATGCCGCCGTAGCTGACCCAGGGCCGCGCGATAAAGATCGGTCCGAGCGCTCTGGTACACGACTTCGCCATCCCAATGCAGCCCGAGCCGCTCGAGGCCGTCGAGGATGGCCTGCGCGGCGCCGGGCACGCAACGCGGCCGATCAAGGTCTTCGATGCGCACGAGCCAGCGTCCGCCGGCCGCGCGCGCATCGAGCCAGCTCGCCAGTGCCGCGACCAGCGAGCCCATGTGGAGCGGCCCGGTGGGGGAGGGCGCGAACCGCCCGGTGTACATGATTGTCTAGAGTACACTGCCCCCTTTTTTTGGAAGGACGCGCTCGTGGCGACCGTCGATCTCACGCAGGAAAACTTCGAAAAAACCGTCAACGACAATGCGATGGTGATCGTCGATTTCTGGGCGCCGTGGTGCGGTCCGTGCAAGGGCTTTGCGCCGGTCTACGAAAAAGCGTCCGAGACGCATACCGACGTCGTGTTCGCGAAAGTGAACACCGACGACCAGCAGGAGCTGGCCGGCTCGTTCGGTATCCGCTCGATTCCCACGCTCATGGTGTTCCGTGACAAGGTGATTCTTTTCCAGCAGGCCGGCGCGCTGCCCGGCAATGCGCTGGAGCAGGTGATCGCGCAGGCGAAGGCGTTGGACATGGCCAAGGTCCACGCGGAGATCGCCGCACAACAGCAGAAATGAGGGAACTGCGGCGCGCCGCCGAGCGCGGGTACGCCGACCACGGCTGGCTGCGCTCGTTCCACACGTTCTCTTTCGCGGATTTCCACGACCCGCGGCACATGGGCTACGGGCCCCTGCGCGTGATCAACGAAGACCGGGTGCAGGCGGGCGCCGGCTTCGGCACACACGGCCATCGCGACATGGAGATCATCAGCTACGTGCTCGAGGGTGCCCTCGCTCACAAGGACTCGATGGGCACCGGCTCCACCATCGTGCCGGGCGACGTGCAGCGCATGAGCGCCGGCAGCGGCGTGCGGCACAGCGAGTACAACGAGAGCAAGAGCGGCACTACGCACTTCCTGCAGATCTGGATCGAGCCGAACGTCGCCGGCATCGCGCCCTCGTACGAGCAGAAGCGCTTTGGCGAGAGCGAAAAGCGCGGGCGCCTGCGGCTCATCGCGTCGCCGGACGCGGCACAGGGCTCGGTGAAGATCCACCAGGATGCGCGGCTTTATGCCGGGATGTTCGATGGCGCCGAGAGCGCGGACTACACGCTGCCAGCCGGTCGCCGGGCCTATGTGCACTTGGCCCGGGGCGGCCTCACCGTGAACGGCGAACGCCTGGAAGCCGGTGACGCCCTGAAAACCGATGAGCGCACGCTCTCTTTCTCGGCCGGCGACAAGGCGGAAGTGCTGCTGTTCGACCTGCCGTAACATAGCGCCGGGATGGCCGGCACACCGATCGGAAAAAGCAGAACCGAAAAAGACAGCTTCGGCCCCATCGAGGTCCCCGCCGACCGGCTGTGGGGCGCGCAGACCGAGCGCAGCCGCCGCTTCTTCCGCATCTCGGGCGAGCGCATGCCGCTGGCCGTCATCCATGCCCTCGCCCGCACCAAGAAGGGCGCCGCGGACGTGAATGCCTCCCTCGGACTGCTTGATAAACGCAAGGCCGACGCCATCGCGCGTGCGGCCGACGAGATTCTCGCCGGCCGGCACGACGACGAATTCCCGCTTGTCGTGTGGCAGACCGGCTCCGGCACCCAGAGCAACATGAACGTGAACGAGGTGCTGGCTAACCGCGCCTCCGAGCTGCTGGGAGGTGAGCGCGGCGAGAAGCGCCTGGTGCATCCCAACGACGACGTCAACATGGGCCAGTCGTCGAATGATGTTTTTCCGACGGCGATGCACATCGCCGCTGCGCGCGCCGTGCACGACGATCTGCTGCCGGCGACGGAAGTGCTGCGCGCGACCCTTGCGAAGAAGCGCGACGCGTTCGCCGCCGTGATCAAGATCGGTCGCACGCACCTGCAGGACGCCACGCCGCTGTCGCTCGGACAGGAATTCTCCGGCTATGTCGATCAGCTGGAGCAGGCGCAGGCGGCGCTGCGCGCGGTCCTCCCGGGCCTTTGCCGACTGGCGATCGGCGGCACGGCAGTCGGCACGGGGCTCAACGCGCATCCCGAATTTGCCCGACGGGTTTGCGAGCGGATTGGCGCGCAGACCCAGCTTGCCTTCACCGAGGCGCCGAACAAGTTCGCCGCGCTCGCCGGCCACGAGGCACTCGTGTTCGCGCATGGCGCAATGAAGACCCTCGCCACCGCTCTTTTCAAGATCGCGAACGACGTGCGCTTGCTCTCGTCCGGTCCGCGTTCCGGGCTGGGCGAGCTGCGCATCCCCGAAAACGAGCCCGGCAGCTCCATCATGCCGGGGAAGGTCAACCCGACGCAGGCCGAAGCGCTCACCATGCTGTGCGCGCAGGTCATGGCCAACGACGTCGCGGTGAATATCGGCGGTGCATCCGGGCACCTCGAGCTCAACGTCTACAAGCCGCTCATCATCCATGCGTTCCTGCAAAGCGCGCGGCTGCTCGGCGACGGATGCCGCTCTTTCGAGGAGCATTGCGCTCGCGGCATCGAAGCCGATGCCGGCCGCATTGCCGAGCTGCTGAAGCGCTCGCTGATGCTGGTCACGGCGCTATCACCGCACATCGGCTACGACCGTTCGGCCGAGATCGCCAAGAAGGCGCATCGCGAAGGCACGACATTGCGCGAAGCGGCGCTCGCTCTCGGCTACGTGAGCGCCGAGGACTTCGATCGCTGGGTTCGCCCCGAAGCGATGATCGGCCCCACCGCATGAACCGACGCGCTTTCGTCGCAGGCATGGCGGCGCTCGCTGTACTACCGGCGGCAGCGAATGCGGACCCTTTCACGCGCGGGCTCCTTTGGCGGGTGACGAAACAAGGGGGCGCGCCGAGCCACGTATTCGGCACCATCCACGACCCGGACCCGCGCCTCGCCGAGCTGCCGGTCCCGGTACGCGGCGCGCTCGCGCGCTCGAAGAGCCTGATGGTCGAGTTCCTGCCCGATGCCTATGCGCAGGAGCGCTTCCTCGAAGCGGCCCTGTTCTCCGATCGCCAGACGCTCGAGCAGCACGTTGGCGCCGCTGATTTCGCCCGCGTGCTGGACGAGCTCGCGCCTATCGGCCTGTCACGCGAATTCGTCAACAAGCTCAAGCCGTGGGGCGTGCTTCTCAACCTGCGCGCCCCGCGCCCCGTGCATGCCACCACCGTGGACAGCCAGCTCGTCGAGCTCGCCCGGCAGCGCCGCATGCTGATCGGCCAAATCGAAGGCGTCGAAGAGCAGATCTTCACGTTCGACGAGTGCCCCCTCGAATCGCAGGTCGCGCTCCTGCGCCACAGCCTGGCGCATCGCAGCGAGATCCTCGATCTCGCTCGGCGTACTGTCGATGCGTATCTCGAGCGCGATCTTTCCGCGATCTGGCTATTGCGCGAGCAGTTCGCCGCCCGCTATCCCGAAATCGCGCCGCACCAGGCGGTCATGACGAAGCGCGTGCTCCACGACCGCAGCGTCGTCATGGCGTATCGCATGCAGCGCGAACTGCGCAGGGGCGAGGCCTTCGTGGCCCTCGGCGCATTGCACCTCCATGGCCGGCGCGGCGTCCTGGCGCTGCTCGAGCAGGACGGCTATCGCGCCACGCGGGTGTTCTGATTGATCGTCGTGCTCATTTCCGGCCGTGGCAGCAACATGCAGGCGCTCGTGCAGGCCGGCCTGCCAGTGTCCGCCGTGGTGAGCAACCGCGCCGACGCGAAAGGGCTCGATTTCGCCCGCGCCCATGGCATTGCCGCGCGCGTGGTCGAGCACCGCGATTTCAGCTCGCGCGAGGCTTTCGAGAAAGCGCTCGAGCGCGAGATCGAGGGCTTTTCGCCTCGCCTGCTGGTGCTCGCCGGTTTCATGCGCGTCCTCACGCCGGGCTTCGTCGCGCGCTACCGCGAGCGCATGTTCAATATCCATCCTTCGCTGCTGCCGGCTTTTGCGGGGCTGCACACGCACGAGCGCGCACTCGCGGCCGGCGTAAAGCTGCATGGCTGCACGGTGCACTTCGTCACTGCGGAGCTCGACGGCGGCCCGATCGTCATCCAGGCTGCCATCCCGGTGCGGCACGGAGAAGCGCCCGACGCGCTTGCCGAGCGCGTGCTGCGGCAGGAGCATGTGATTTACCCCCGAGCGGTCCAGTGGTTCCTCGAGGGCAGGCTGGTCATCCAAAACGGCGTGGTAAGAGTTAAGGGAGACGATGCGCAACTGGTTATGGCTGCTGCTGATTAGCGTCGCCGGCGTGGCCGGGGCAGAACCCCCTCCCCGACTGGAGGTGGCTTATCTGCTCACGCGCAACGGCTCCGCCATGGCCGAGGTGGTCGAGCGCCTGGAATACTCGGCGGGGAATTATCAGCTGACCGAAACGTGGAAGGGAAAGGGTATGTACGCCCTTCTCGGCAACGCGCGCCGCGTCAGCCAGGGCACGATCGTCAAGAGCGTCCTGCGTCCGCGCGAATTCTTCGACGAGCGCTCGGGCCGCGACACGGCACGCGCCTGGTTCGACTGGACCGCGCAAACGCTGACCATGCAGTACAAGGGTAATCGGGCAAGCGAGCCGCTCCCGCCAAACGCGCAGGACCGGCTTTCGTTCCTGTTCGCGTTGACGCTATTGCCCGGCAATGGCGATTCCGTGAGCTACAGCATCGCCGACGGTAAAGGCCTGTCGCGCCACACGTACAAGCTCGGCGGGCGCGAGCGGATCAGCGTTCCGGTCGGCGAATTCGAGGCCATCAAGGTCACGCGGCAGGGCGACGATCGCGAGACGGCCGAGCTGTGGCTCGCGGTGCAGCGCAATTTCGTCCCGCTGAGGCTGCTCGTCGTCGAGAAGGACGGCAACCGGTACGACCAGGTCGCGATTCGAATCTCGCCGTGAGGATCACCGGAGCGCTCCTCGGCCACGCCGAGACCGCGCTTAAGGAGCTCCTGCGTCTCGACGGTCCGGCCGACCAGACGCTTTCGCGTTATTTCCGCAGCCGGCGTGAGCTCGGACAGAAGGAGCGCGGCTTCATCGCCGAATCGACTTTCGCGGTCCTGCGCCGGCGCCGGTCGCTGGAAGCCGCCACCGCTTCCACGGAGCCGCGGGCACTGCTCGCCGGAGCGCTGCTTCGCGTTCTGGGCATCTCCGCGCGCGCGCTGGAGGGCCTGGTGGCAGAGGACTTGCTGCGCCGCATTCGCACGGCGCGAAGCGACGCCATGCCCGATGCCGTACGCGCCGAGCTGCCGGACTGGCTATGGCTGAAGCTCGAAACTGCCCACGGGCGCGACGAGGCGATGCGCATGGCGCAAGGCCTCCTCAATGCCGCGACCCTCGACCTGCGCGTCAACCTCGCCCGCGCGGCACGCGAGGAGGTGCTCGCTCGCCTGGCGAACGACGGAATAGAAGCCGTCGCGACGCCTTACTCCCCCGCCGGCGTGCGGCTCGCGGGCAAGCCCGCTATCAACCATCACCCGCTTTTCGCCGACGGGCTGATTGAAGTCCAAGACGAAGGCAGCCAGATCCTCGCCTGGCTGCTTGCGCCCCGGCGCGGCGAGATGATCGCCGACTACTGTGCCGGCGCGGGCGGCAAGACCCTGGCGCTCGCGATGCTGATGCGCGGCGCCGGACGCATCTACGCCATGGACGTATCCGCCAAGCGCCTAAGCGCGCTCGCCGCGCGCGCTGCGCGTGCGCAGGTGAGCAACATCCATTCGATCGCGCTCGCCAGCGACAACGATGCGCGCGCAAAGCGCCTGGCGGGCAAGCTGGAGCGGGTGTTGGTGGACGCACCCTGCAGCGGATTCGGCACCCTGCGGCGCAACCCGGATCTGAAGTGGCGTCACGCCGCCGGCGCAGTAAGCGAGCTTTCGCAAAAGCAGATGCGCATCCTGGCGTCCGCGTCCCGGCTGGTGAAACCGGGCGGGCGCCTCCTGTATGCCACGTGCAGCGTGCTGCGCGAGGAGAACGAGGAAATCGTCGATGCGTTCCAATCCGCGCATGCAGACTTCAAGCCGCTTTCTTGCGCGCGGATACTTGCCGCGCACAGGATCGAAATCGATACCGGAGAGCGGTTGCGGCTGTGGCCGCATGTGCACGGTACGGATGGCTTTTTCGCCGCGGCATTCGAGCGCGCGTGAGGGTGCGTCGTGCGTACACGACCGCCCTCGTGCCGTGTATGTACTTCTTCCAGAAAAAGATGTTTCCGGCCCGAAAGTTACATGCTTGTGAGCGGTTCGCGTACAATGCCGCACGCCTCAAATATCACTACTAAAGGCCTCCTAATTACATGATGTTTTCCGGCTTGTTTGACCTCCCCTGGTGGGGACTAGTGCTGGTTGCGCTTGCGCTCACTCACGTGACGATCGCGGCAGTCACGATCTACTTGCATCGCTGCCAGGCGCACCGCGCGCTGGAGCTGCATCCGGTGGTTTCGCATTTCTTCCGGTTGTGGCTTTGGCTGACGACCGGGATGATCACCAAGGAATGGGCTGCCATCCACCGCAAGCACCACGCAAAATGCGAGACCGCCGAGGATCCGCATAGCCCGCAGGTGCACGGCATCAACAAGGTGCTCTGGGCTGGGGTGCTCCTGTACGTCAAGGAGTCCTACAACAAGGACACCGTCGAGCGTTATGGGCACGGCACGCCGGACGACTGGATGGAGCGAAAGGTGTACTCGCGCTTCGCCACGACCGGCGTCACGCTGCTCCTCGCAATCGACTTCGTCGCGTTCGGCATCGTGCCGGGCTTCCTGATCTGGGCAACGCAGGTAGCCTGGATTCCCTTCTGGGCTGCTGGCGTGATCAACGGCGTAGGCCACTTCTTCGGCTATCGAACCTACGACGCGGCCGATGCGAGCACCAACATCGTGCCATGGGGAATCCTCATCGGCGGTGAAGAGCTGCACAACAACCACCACGCCTTTGCCTCGTCGGCGAAGCTGTCCTCCAAGTGGTACGAATTCGATATCGGCTGGATGTACATCTGCATTCTTTCTGCGCTGGGGCTGGCGACGGTAAAGAAAGTGGCGCCCAAGCCGCGCTTCTCTGAGCCTCGCGCCGTGGATCTCGATACGGTGCAGGCCGTGATCGCCAACCGCTACGACGTGCTGTCGCGCTACGCCAAGCTCGCCCAGCGCACCTACGCCCATGAGGTCGATCGGCTGCGTCATTGGTCGCCGAGCGACGCCGAAGTGCTCCGCTCGCTGAAGCGTGCCCTGCTGCGGGGCCAGGCGATGGCTGGGGCCGAGAGCACCAAATTGTCGGAAGCGCTGAAGAAGTCGCGCGCCCTGGAGGTCACTCTCACCATGCGCGAGGATCTCGCCGCGCTCTGGGACCGCTCGCACGCATCGAAGGAGCAGCTCGTGCGCCAGCTCCAGGACTGGTGCCGTCGCGCTGAAGCGAGCGGCCTGGCTCCGCTCGTCGATTTTTCGCAGCGCCTGCGTTCCTACGCCACCGCGTAGCAACGTCGATTCCCGCCTAGCAATCCCCCCTACAAGAGAAGCTGCGCGCCCCTAGCGCGCAGCGCTCGCGTGCGTCTCGCGCGCCGCCGCCGTATGGCCAGCGCGACAGAAATATGATTGTCTGCTTGACTAGGCGGGCCGGAAAGCGGCCCCGTAGCATTCCGCCATTCGAAACTTCAGGATGGCAATCGTGAAAATCTCAGCCTTGGCAGTACTCGCCTTGACCGCCACTGGTGTCGCTCTCCCGGCGGCGGCGCAGCCCAGTGATGGATGGCGGATGCCCTACCAGAGCGGCTTCTGGAACACGGGGCACGTCGGTGCCGAGATCGGCAGCGCGAAGCTCGACGTGGCGTGCCCGCCCGGTGCAACCTGCGACAACCGCACCGGCGCCTTCAAGCTCTTCGCCGGCGGCAAGTTCAACAACACGTTCGGCGGTGAACTGAGCTACCTGAAGACCCAGGACTTCAGCCGCAGCATCGGCGGCGAGTTGGATATGCAGGCGGTGAACTTCTCCGTGCTCGCCGGCATTCCGCTGGGCATGAACACCTCCGTGTTCGGCAAGCTCGGCGCGTTATGGGGGCATACCGAATTCGGCGGCGCGAGCCAGAACGGCTGGGGGCCGAGCTTCGGCTTGGGCGCCCAGATCGGGATCACGCGCGGCTGGGCGGCCCGCCTCGACTGGGATCGCTATCGGTTCAAGTTGCCGGCAGGGGGCGGCGACCGCGAGAACATTGACACCTTCATGGTCGGCGCTCAATACACGTTCGGTAATCCGCCGCGCTAGGCGGTATGGCGAAAAAAAGCCCGCTTCGGCGGGCTTTTTTGTGACGGTGGCGGTGGCTACTTTAGCTTCGTTTCCTTGTAGATCACGTGCTTGCGCGCCTTGGGGTCGTACTTCTTGATCTCGAGCTTGTCAGGGGTGGTGCGCTTGTTCTTGGTCGTGGTGTAGAAGTGGCCGGTGCCAGCGGACGATTCGAGCTTGATTTTTTCGCGCATGACTAGCCTTTCGTATGGGATGCGGCCTTCTTGGCCTTGATCTCCGCGAGTACGGCTTCCACACCGAGCTTGTCGATGCGCCGCAGGCCCGCCGTCGAGACCCTCAGCCGGACCCAGCGGTTCTGGGTCTCAACCCAGAAACGGCGGTAATGCAGGTTCGGTTCGAAGGTGCGGATCGTCTTGTTGTTGGCGTGCGAGACGTGGTGGCCCTTCATCGGCTTCTTGCCGGTCACTTGGCAGACTCGGGACATCGGATGCTCCGGGAATTCGCGAAAGGCGCGGATTATACAGCGGAATCAGAGCAATCCGCGCTCGGCGAACGAGATCGCCTGCGCGCCCGCGACGATGAAATGATCGAGCACCTTGACCTCAACGAGCGAGAGGGCGTCCTTCAGGTTGCGGGTCAGGAGCTCATCCGCTTGGCTCGGCTGCGCGACGCCCGATGGATGGTTGTGGGCAAAGATTACGGCCGCGGCGTTGTTCCGGAGCGCTGCCTTGACGATTTCGCGCGGGTAGACGCTGGTCTGCGTGAGCGTGCCGCGAAACGGCTCTTCGATCGCCAGCACCTTGTGCTGGGCATCGAGCCAGATGCACATGAACACCTCGTGCGGCAGGGCGGCGAGCGACAGGCGCAAGTAGTCGCGCACTGCGGTCGGTGAAGTCAGCGCAGGCCGCTGGCGCAATTGCTCGTGCATCGAGCGCCGGGCTAGCTCCAGCGCGGCTTCGAGCTGCGCACGCTTCGCATTGCCGAGCCCTTTGATGCCGCGCAGGTCGGCGCCCGGTGCGAGCAAGCCATTCACTCCCTTGAACCGATCGATCATTTCGCGCGCCAGATCCACGGCGCTTTTGCCACGAACGCCGGTCCGGAGCAGCACGGCCACGAGCTCCGCGTCGGTCAATGCCGCCGCGCCCTTCGCGAGCAACCGTTCGCGGGGGCGCTCGGTCGCCGGCCAGTCGGAAATGGCCATGATTGATTTCCCTTACAATCGCTCTCCCCCTTAACGGCCCAGCCGCCTGCCCGATGACGTTGAAGGGAAAGAAGATTCTCCTCGGCCTGACGGGCGGCATCGCCGCCTATAAGGCCGCCGAGCTGACGCGCCTGCTCATCAAGGGCGGCGCGGACGTCCGCGTCGCAATGACGCAGGCCGCGACGCGCTTCATAACCCCGGTCACCCTGCAGGCGCTTTCCGGGCAGCCCGTCTGGACCGACATGTGGGACAACCGGGTGCCCGACAACATGGGCCATATCGAGCTCTCGCGCGATCGCGACCTGATCGCCATCGCTCCGGCGTCGGCAGATTTCATCGCCAAGCTCGCGGCGGGCCGCGCCGACGATTTGCTCTCGGCGATCTGCCTGGCGCGCCGGTGCCCGCTCCTCGTCGCGCCGGCAATGAACGTCGAGATGTGGCAGAACGCTCCCACGCAGCGCAACGTGAAGCGCCTGCGCGAAGACGGCGTGGTGCTGGCGGGCCCGGCAGCGGGCGACCAGGCCTGCGGCGAAGTCGGTGTGGGCCGCATGTTGGAGCCGGCCGCGATCGTCGGCGAGATCGAAGCGCTTCTGCAGCCGAAGGCGCTGGCCGGCCGGCAGGTGCTCGTCACCGCGGGTCCCACCGAGGAACCGGTCGACCCGGTCCGCATGCTCACCAACTCGAGCTCCGGCAAGATGGGTTATGCCGTGGCGCGCGCCGCGCAAGAGGCCGGGGCCAACGTCACGCTGATCAGCGGTCCCGTGGCACTCGCCACGCCCGCCGGCGTCGCCCGCGTCGATGTGCGGACCGCGGACGAGATGTTCGAAGCAGTGAAGGCAGCGGCCGCCCGCAGCGATGTGTTCATCTCGGTCGCGGCGGTGGCAGATTACAAAGTGAAGAACCGCTCGTCGAGCAAGATGAAGAAGGTCAACGGCCGCGCCGTGACGCTCGAGCTTGAAGAGAACGCGGACATCCTGGCCTACGTGGCGTCGATGAAGAACGCGCCGTTCTGCGTCGGCTTCGCCGCCGAGAGCGAGGACCTCGAGCGCAATGCGATGGAGAAGCGCGCGCGGAAAAAGGTGCCGTTGCTCGCGGCGAACCTGGCGCAGAACGCGCTGGGCGCCGACGATAACGCGATACGGCTGTACGATGATCGCGGTGCCCATGACCTCGGGCACGGCCCGAAGATCGAGCTGGCGCGCAAGCTGGTCGCGCACGTCGCGGCAATGCTGCCGGCCCGGAAATGAGAAAGCTCGAAGTGAGGATCCTCGACGAGAGGATCCGCACGATGCTGCCGCATTACGCCACGCCGGGCGCCGCCGGCCTGGATTTGCGCGCTTGCCTCCAGGCGCCGCTCGCCCTCGCGCCGGGAGACAGCCAGCTCGTCTCGTCGGGGATCGCCATCCACCTCGGGGATCCGGGGTACGCAGCAGTGATATTGCCGCGCTCCGGTCTTGGCTCCAAGAACGGCATCGTGCTGGGCAACCTGGTCGGCCTCATCGACTCCGACTATCAGGGACCGCTGATGATCTCGGTGTGGAACCGTGGAAAAGCCCCGTTCTCCATCCAGCCGCTCGATCGCATTGCCCAGCTCGTCGTGGTGCCCGTGATGCAGGTCGAGTTCGAAGTCGTGGACGAGTTCGCCGCCAGCACGCGCGGCGCAGGCGGGTTCGGCTCCACGGGGCGCTAAGCGGCTCCGCCGCGCATCCTAGCGCTTCAGGTCAGCATGTCGGCCCAGATATTGCGGGCCCAGCTCCATCCATAAGAGCCTTCGAGCTCGCTGCGCGCGGCAGACACTCCGCCTGCGCCCTTCACCGGAATGATCGTGTTCTGCCCCGGGTCGTACTGGTGCACCGACGCGACGTGGATCACCTCCTTGTCGGACACGAAGCTGTAGCACGTGTTGTTCATCACCGGATTCGGATTCGGCTCGCGTCCGTTCAGCATCTCCACCAGGGCTGCGGCCGCCACCTTGGCGTGTGAGTTGGCCATGTGTCCGGACTTGGGCATGCCGGTCGCCGACAGGGTCGCGTCGCCCAGCACGTGGATGCCCCTGACCGCCTTTGATTCCATCGTGCGCCAGTCGACGTCGCACCAGCGGTTGTTGTGTGTGATGAGCCCCGCTTTCACGGCGATGTCGGCGGCGCGCTGCGGCGGCACTATGTTCAGCACGTCGCCCTTCACCGTGTCGAAATCCGTGCGCACGGTCATCGCCTTCGCATCGACAGCGACCACTTTGGAATTGGGCCGGAATTCGACGATGCCTTTGTAGAGATCCTCCCACGCACGCTTGAAAAGCGCCGGCTTCGACGTGACGTCCGGATTGGCGTCGAGAACGAGGACCTTGGAGCGCGGCTTTGCCTGCCTGAAGTAATGCGCGACCTGGCAGGCGCGCTCGTAGGGCCCCGGCGGGCATCGGTACGGCGCCGGCGGCACGGAGAGCACATAGACGCCGCCATCGGGCATCGCTTCGAGCTGCCGCCGCAGCTCGACGGTCTGCAGCCCCGCCTTCCACGCGTGCAGGATGCGATCCTGCCCGGCGTAGCCTTCGACTTCGTCGAAGAGGAAATCCACCCCCGGCGAGATCACCAACCGGTCGTAGGTCAATACGCTGCCGCGGCCGAAAGTGACGAACTTCTTCGTACTGTCGACCGCCACCGCATCACCGGTGAGCAGTTGCACGCCGTATTTGCGCAGCCCGTCGTAGCGGTGCGTGATGTCGCGCATCGTTCGGTTGCCGCCGAGGACCAGGTTGGAGATCGGGCATGACACGAATTCTTCGCTGCGATCGACCAGCATCACGTCGATGCCCGGATCCCACAGCCGCACGTACTTCGCGACGGTGGCGCCACCGAAGCCGCCGCCGATGACGAGCACGCGCGGCCGTCCGGCCTCGCCGGGGGTAGCGCAGCCGGCGATTGCAAGCGCGCCGGCAGCCTGAAGGAACTGGCGGCGTTTCATCGCGGCCTCCGCGAGAAGTAGTCGGCCATCAGGTCGATCTGCTGGTCGCTGTAGCCCTTGGCGATCTGGTGCATCACCGTCGCCGGGCGCGAGCCGTCGCGGAACGCCTTCATCGAGCTGGTGATGTGCTCCCGGGGCAGGCCGGCGAGGGACGCGACTTCCTTAGTCACGCTGCGCCCTTCGCTGCCGTGACAGCTTGCGCACGTCGCGGCCAGGGTTCGGGCGGCCGGACTGTCCTGGGCCTGGACCGGCAAGGCGGCGCACGCCAGCACGGCAATGAGCGAAATTCGGGTCATCTGTCCTCCGTGGAGGAGCAGCGTAATCCGCGGCCCTGCAAAAGCAAAGGCCGGCTCGGTTGCCCGAGGCGGCCTTTGCCTATCGCTAAGTGGACAGGATCAGGCGACCGGCGCCGGCTCCTCTTCGAAGGCGAGCGTGATTTTGTCGTCCGCGCCGATGTCGATCGCCACCTTGCCCCCGTGCTGCAGGCGGCCGAACAGGAGCTCGTCGGCAAGCGCGCGGCGGATGGTGTCCTGGATGAGGCGCGCCATCGGGCGCGCGCCCATCAGCGGGTCGAAGCCTTTTTTCGCCAGGTGGTCTTTCAGCGCGGAGGAGAAACTGGCCTCGACTTTCTTCTCGGCGAGCTGCTCGTCCAGCTGCATGAGGAACTTCTCCACCACCAGCATGATGGTTTTCTCGTCCAGGGCGCCAAACGAGATGATCGCGTCGAGGCGGTTCCTGAACTCGGGCGTGAACATCCGCTTGATGGCTTCCATCTCGTCGCCCATCTTGAGCGACGGCGTGAACCCCATCTGCGTCCGGGCGAGGGATTCCGCGCCGGCGTTGGTGGTCATCACGATCACCACGTTGCGGAAGTCCGCCTTGCGGCCATTGTTGTCGGTGAGCGTGCCGTGGTCCATCACCTGAAGGAGCACGTTGAAGATGTCCGGGTGCGCCTTCTCGATCTCGTCGAGGAGCAGCACCGAGTAGGGCTTCTTCGTGATCTGCTCGGTGAGCAGGCCCCCTTGCTCGAAGCCGACGTATCCCGGCGGCGCGCCGATCAGGCGGCTTACCGCATGGCGCTCCATGTACTCGGACATATCGAAGCGGATGAGCTCGATGCCCATGCAATAGGCGAGCTGGCGCGCAACCTCGGTCTTGCCGACGCCGGTGGGGCCTGAGAACAGAAAGTTGCCGATCGGCTTTTGCGGATTGCCCAGCCCCGAGCGCGCCATCTTGATCGCGGAGGAGAGCGCATCGATCGCGCGGTCCTGGCCGAAGACCACGGCTTTCAGGTCGCGATCGAGATTGGCGAGCGCGCTGCGATCGTCGGTAGAGACGGTACGCGGCGGGATGCGCGCGATTTTCGCGATGATCTCCTCGATCTCCGCCTTGCCGATGATGCGCTTCTGCTTGGCCTTGGGCGCAATGCGTTGTGCCGCGCCGGCCTCGTCGATCACGTCGATCGCCTTGTCCGGCAGATGGCGGTCGTTGATGTAGCGCGCCGAGAGTTCCGCGGCCGTGGTGAGCGCGTTCGCCGTGTATTTGACGCTGTGGTGCGCCTCAAAGCGGGTCTTGAGCCCTTTCAGGATCTCGACCGTCTCGTCGACCGAGGGCTCCGTGACGTCGATCTTCTGGAAGCGCCGCGACAGCGCGTGGTCTTTCTCGAAGACGCCGCGATATTCGTTGTAGGTCGTGGCGCCGATGCACTTCAGCTGCCCGGTCGAGAGCACCGGCTTCAACAGGTTCGAGGCGTCCAGCGTTCCGCCCGAGGCGGCGCCGGCGCCGATCACCGTATGGATCTCGTCGATGAAGAGGATCGCGTTCGGATTGTCGACGAGCTGCTTCAGCACCGCCTTGAGGCGCTGCTCGAAGTCGCCGCGGTACTTGGTGCCGGCGAGAAGGGCGCCCATGTCGAGCGCATAGACCGTGCACTTGGCCAAGAGATCCGGGACATTGCCCTCGACGATGCGCCGGGCGAGGCCTTCGGCGATAGCGGTCTTGCCTACGCCGGCTTCGCCGACGAGGAGGGGGTTGTTCTTGCGGCGCCGGCACAGCGTCTGCACCACGCGCTCGAGCTCCTTGTCGCGCCCGATCAGCGGGTCGATCTTGCCGGCCAGTGCCTGGGCGTTCAGGTTCTGTGTGTAGTTGTCGAGCGGGCTGTTCGAGGTCTCCGCCTGGCCTTCCTGCTCGGCGTCCTGGTCGGTCTTGCCCTGATGGGCCTGCGGCGTCTTGGTGATGCCGTGCGAGATGTAGTTCACGACGTCGAGCCGCGCGATGCCCTGCTGCTGGAGGAAGTAGACCGCGTGCGAGTCCTTCTCGCCGAAGATCGCCACCAGCACGTTGGCGCCGGTGACCTCTTTCTTGCCGGAAGACTGCACATGCAGGATGGCGCGCTGGATCACGCGCTGAAAGCCGAGCGTGGGCTGCGTGTCCACCTCGCGGTCTGCCGCGATGCGCGGGGTCTGCTCGGCAATGTGCTGCGTCAGGTTCTTGCGCAGCTCGTCCATGTTGGCGCCGCACGCGCGCAGCACCTCGGCGGCGGTGGGGTTGTCCAGCAGCGCGAGGAGCAGGTGCTCGACGGTGATGAATTCGTGGCGTTTCTGGCGGGCTTCCACGAACGCCATGTGCAGACTGACTTCGAGTTCCTGGGCGATCATTCCTGCCTCTGCGCTTTCATCCTGTTCCTTACCTCGTCACTCTAATCCTGCGGTTCCATTACGCACTGCAGCGGGTGCTGATGCTTCCGGGAGTATGCCGCGACTTGCTGCACTTTGGTGGTCGCGACATCCCGCGGATAAACCCCGCAGATGCCAATGCCTTCCCGGTGCACTTTCAGCATCACCTGGGTGGCCCTCTCCCGGGTCATGCTGAAGAACTTCTGCAGCACCAACACTACGAACTCCATCGGCGTGTAGTCATCGTTCAGCAGCATGACCTTGAACATCGACGGAGGCTTCAGCTTGCTGCGCTGCGCCTCGAGTAGGGTGTCGTCCTTTTGCTGCGCCATGCCGCCGCTACGCGCCCCGTGCCCCCCAGAAAATCTGACAAGTTCTGCGCTCGCGCAGTTCCTCTGAGTATCGTAATCAATGTGGGGGGGAGGTGCAATGCGACACCCAGCACGGACCAACCGGATTACGGTGCTTTTTCACCGCCTTGCGTGCGCGCAACAGGCGCCGGCACGGCTCTTGACGATAGCGGGAGCGACGCGTAAAAGGCGGGCTGTGTTTGGATTCAGGCTTTCTGTTTGCCAGCAGTTCAAAAACGGGCGGCGGGGTCGTGGAGTTCCAGGCATGGCTCGGGATCTTGGTCTACGACGCAAGGCGCCCGGTAGCTCAACCAACAGTAATAAGGGGAGAGAGCATGGCAACAGGGACGGTCAAGTGGTTCAACGACGCCAAGGGCTATGGCTTCATCACGCCCGACGATGGCAGCGAGGACTTGTTCGCCCATTTTTCGGCGATCAACATGTCCGGCTTCAAGACCCTCAAAGAAGGTCAGAAAGTCAGCTTCGACGTGGTGCAGGGGCCCAAGGGCAAGCAGGCCTCCAACATCCAGAAGTCCGGCTAAGAGAAGTCCGCTAAGCGGTCCGGACGCCCGCAAAAAGGCCGCCTGTGGGCGGCCTTTTCCTTTCTGGCGCGCGTTACTGGAAGCTGTACCGGATCTTCAAGCCGTACGTATCGATATTGCTCGCCGGCTGGAACACCAGCACGGTCGAGCCGGGAAAGGCCGGGGTCGTCGTGGCCACGGGCTTTGACTCCCCGAATCGATAGCTGTCGTAGTAGCCGATTGCGCTCCACTGCGGGGTGAAGCGGTAACCGAGCTGGACGTAGAGGCTGATTTCGCCCTTCGGCTGCAGGCGCGGGTTTTGGTCGAATCCAAGCTCGTTCAGGTGCGCATTCTCGCCGACGTAGAACGGCAGCTTCACGCCGCCACCGCCAAACCAGCCGCGCGCTGCGCGGGTATCGAGATTCACGCCCAGTCGCAGAAACACGACGTCGTAATGCTCCTTCTGGTCCGGAAGGATATTGCGCTCCCAGAACTCCCAGCCGAGCCCGGTTACGAGCTCGAGTCCGAACGGACTGTCGGCAAAACGATAGATCCCCTGGGCCTCGTTGACGAAACCGGTGTACTCGGTGCGGGCCGTCGCGGCGCCGCCGCCGAACAGAAACGAACCGGTGTAGTCCACGGTGCCGTAGCGGAACTGTCCGCGATACGCGAATTGCCAGCCTGCCGGACGCAGCTGCTCGTACTCGAGGCCGAAGCCCCAGCGTGGACCCTTTTCGGTCACGGCGGGCGAGGTGGCCTCCTGCCACTTGAATTGCTCGACGTCGGCGCTGACCGACCACCCGGCGTTCGCGCTTGCGGCGCACAGCGCGAGCCCGGCAAGCGCGATGCTGCGAACGAGGTTCCTCACATGCGTTCGATCATCGCCTGGCCGAAACCGGAGCACGAGACCTGCTTCGCGCCCTGCATCTGGCGCGCAAAGTCGTACGTGACGATCTTGTCCTGGATCGCGCGCTCCATGGAACGGACGACCGCGTCGGCGGCTTCGGTCCATCCCATGTGCCGCAGCATCATCTCCGCAGACAGGATTTCCGAGCCCGGATTCACGTAATCCTTGCCGGCATATTTCGGCGCCGTGCCGTGGGTGGCCTCGAACATGGCGACGGTATCGCTGAGGTTCGCCCCCGGCGCGATGCCGATGCCGCCGACCTCGGCCGCGAGGCCGTCGGAAATGTAGTCGCCGTTCAGGTTCGTGGTGGCGAGCACGTCGTACTCCGCCGGACGCAGCAGCACCTGCTGCAGCATCGCGTCGGTGATCACGTCCTTGATGATGATGTCCGACCCGCCCTTCGGGTTCTTGAAGCTGTGCCACGGGCCGCCATCGATCGGCTTCGCGCCGAACTCTTTCACCGCGAGCTGGTAGCCCCAGTCGCGGAATCCGCCCTCGGTGAACTTCTGGATGTTGCCCTTGTGCACCAGGGTCACGTTCCTGCGCTTGTTGTCGATGGCGTATTGGTAGGCGCGCCGGATCAGGCGCTCCGAGCCTTCGATCGACACCGGCTTGATGCCGATGGCCGAAGTGTTCGGGAAGCGGATCTTCTTGACCTTCATTTCCTTGATGAGGAAGTCGATGACCTTCTTCGCCTCGGGGGAGTTGGCGGGCCATTCGATGCCGGCGTAAATGTCTTCCGAGTTCTCGCGGAAGATCACCATGTCGACGTCTTCCGGCTTCTTCAGCGGCGAAGGTACGCCCTTGAACCAGCGAACCGGCCGCAGGCAGACGTAGAGGTCGAGCTCCTGGCGCAGCGCCACGTTGATCGAGCGGATGCCGCCGCCTACCGGCGTAGTGAGCGGACCCTTGATCGAGACCACGAATTCCTTCGACGCTTCCAGCGTCTCCTCGGGCAGCCACACGTTCTCGCCGTACACCCGGCACGACTTCTCGCCGGCGAACATCTCCATCCACACGATCTTGCGCTTGCCGCCGTACGTCTTCTGCACCGCCGCATCGACGACCTTGAGCATGACCGGCGTGATGTCGACGCCGGTGCCATCGCCCTCGATGTACGGGATGATCGGGCGGTCGGGCACCTCGAGCGAGAAATCCTTCCTGACGCGGATCTTCTCGCCGGACGTGGGGACCTTGATGTGCTGGTATGCCATGGAATTATTGCTCCCTGCGGGACGGAAAAAGGCGCTGATTATAACCGCCTTTGCCAGCTGTAGACGGTTGATTTAACACTGTTTCTGCCCGGCTTTGCGGGCGCGTCAACCAATCCCCGCCTGACACGTTAAACGGAGCGGACTGCGCCTTGTGGCCGGTCTTTCCACAACCACCAGAGAGAAGGGGATGACGATGAAGCAGCTTTTTGCGGTCCTCGTCGCGGCGATGTTTGCGGCCACCAGCTTCGCCGCTGTCGCGCAGGACAAGAAGGGCATGGACAAGAAATCGAGCGGCATGGAGAAGTCGGGCAGCATGGACAAGAAGTCCGGCAGCATGGACAAGAAGTCCGACGGCAAGAAAAAAGGCGAAGGCAAGAAGAAAGCCGAAGGCAAGAAGAAGAGCGACACCAAGTAACGCCCGCAGCGATACTGGAAGGCAGGGATAAACTCCCTGCCTTTTTCATTTATGCGTCTTTTCCTCTCCTGCCTGTTCGCGCTCTCGATGCCAGCCCTCGGCCAGCCGATGCCGGTCGTTCAATTGAACGCAGGCATGCACCTGGTGCGTGCCGAGCTCGCCGCCGATTTCGCCACTCGGATGCGAGGCCTCATGCACCGCGCATCGATGCCGGGCAACGCCGGCATGCTGTTCGTGTTCGACGAGGACACGCAGCACTGCATGTGGATGAAGAACACGCTGATTGCGCTGTCCGTGGCCTTCATCGACGAGCGGGGCGTCATCGTCAACATCGAGGACATGGAGCCCCAGACCGAGGAGTCGCACTGCGCCAAGCGCGCCGCGCGCTACGCGCTCGAGATGAACCGCGGCTGGTTTGCTTCCCGGGGAATCAAGCCGGGAAGCCGCATCGGCGGCATTCCCGGCGTGAAGTAAGTAAGGCTTACGGGCTCGGGAACCCGAGTCCGCCGTGGCTTTGCGCCACCATGAAGTACAGCATCGGGATCGAGAGCATCGTGTTGATGCGCGAGGCCATGCCGGCGCGCTTGGCAGCGGCCGCCTTCTCGGTCGCGTCGACCTGCACGATGCCGAGTGCCTTCTTTTGGTTCGGCCAGATGACGAACCACACGTTGGCCCACATGATGGTGCCGAGCCAAGCGCCCAGCCCGATGGCGGTGAAGGGCTTCTGCAGCGTGAGCGCTTGCACGAGATAGCCGTTCATCAGGGCGAGGATCAGGCCCAGGACGATCGTCGCCATCGCGGCCCAGCGGAACCAGAAGAGCGCCGTGGGAGCGATGACCTTGCTGATCGCCGGCTTCTGCTCATCGGGGATCTTCGGCATCGACGGCGTCTGCACGAAGTTGAAGTACCAGAGCAGCCCAATCCACATCACCCCGGCGGTGACGTGCAGCCAGCGCATGGCGAACAGCCACCAGCCGTGATCGCCCACATTGACGCGCGCGCCCATTGCGCCGACGAGGATGATCAGCAATACGATGAGAAGGACGACGCCGGCGGTGATCGTGCGGCCCAGCGATTGGAAGATCGCACCCATTTGTTTTCTCCTTTTGGTTATGGTGTTGCGAGCGAAAAAAGTCTAGCACCGTCACCCGCTGCCGGCCAGCAGCCCGCTCGCTGCAACGACAAGGACGAGCAGCTGCGCCGCGGCGAGCGCGAGGTGCAGCCAGTCTCGGCGGACGAAAAGCGCAGGCAGGAGCCGGGCGTAGCAGGCCGGCGTGACGAGCGCGAGGAGGGCCACGGCGGCGAGGTTGAGCTCGTCGCCATAGCCGATCAGTCCGAGCCAGGCCCATTGCTGCGGTGCCCCGGTGGCCGCTATGAAGCGGTCGACCGGCAGCGTCCAGTAGCGCGGCAGGTCGGCGATGGGCAGGTAGGGGGGGACGAGCCCGCCCACGTAGACCAGGAACGCGACGAGCGAGATGGCGAAGCCCGCTTGGGTCGCCCGGTCGAGCCAGCGCGCATAGAGCTCGCGCAACGCCCGCTCGTTAGTGTTCACATCCACAGGCCGGTACCTCGCGCGAGCGCTCGCAATCCCGCGATCAACATCACCACAATGACAAGCCGCCGCACCAGCGCGGCCGGCGTACTGCCCAGCAAGCGCGCGCCCAGGCGCGAGCCCAGCATCACGCCCAGGATGGCGGGCACCACGATCAGCGGCAAGAGCGCCCCGCGGTGGATGTACACCCAGGCCGCCGAGCTGTTGATGACCGAGATCAGCAGGCCGCTCGACCCCACGGCCACCTTGAGCGGCGCGGACATGAGCAGGTTGAGCGCCGGCACGTTGGCGAAGCCCGCACCCAGGCCGAAGATGCCGCCGACGAAGCCGATCGCGGCAAAGGCGGCGAGTCCGAGCAGCGTACGGTGCGTGCGCCAGTCGATGCGCAAGCCAGCCGCCGGATCGTGGAATTCCCCTTGCAGGCGCAGGAGGGCGCCCAGCCCGTCGGCTTCCACGTTCTGCGCGTCGGCGGCGCGCGAGCGCCAGATCAAAATCGCGATGCCGATGATCAGGAGCCCTAGCAGCGTATTGAGGACTGCGGTAGCGAGCGCTAGCCCGACCAGCGCCCCCGCGAACGAGGCAATCGAGCCGACGAGCGCGAGCGGCATGACGAGCCGCAGGCTCGCCATGCCTGCGCGCAGCAGCGGCGGCCCGGCGGCGAGCGTGCCGGCCAGCGCGAACATCAGCCCCGCGCCGCGCACGAAGTCGAGATGGAAGGGGAACAGGCTGCCGACGATCGGGACGAACAGCACGCCGCCACCGACGCCCGCCAGCACTGCGATGATGCCGATGGCAAAGCTGACCACGAAAAGCGCGATCGGCCAGATCCACCACGGGATGGCGGCGGCGTCCATGGTCTTTTGGTTATGCTGGCCATTATGCCGAAGCTCGCCGCCAATCTCTCGATGCTTTTCCCGCAGCTCGACTTCCTCGAGCGCTTTGCCGCGGCGCGCGCGGCGGGTTTTCGCTATGTGGAGTACCAGTTTCCGTACACGTATCCCGCCGAGGAGCTCGGCCGGCGCGCGCGTGCTGCCGGCGTCGAGGTTGTGCTGCACAACCTGCCGGCCGGCGACGCGGGCAGGGGCGAGCGCGGCATCGCCTGCCTGCCTGGGCGCGAGACCGAGTTCCGCGAGGGCGTCGAGCGTGCGATCGGCTATGCCACCGCGGTCGGCTGCCGGCGCCTGAACTGCATCGCCGGGCTCGCGCCGGTGGATGACGAGCACTTCAGGACCCTCGTCGGCAACGTGCGCCACGCTGCGCGCCGGCTAGGCGAAGTGGGCATCCAGCTGGTGCTCGAGCCGATCAATACGCGCAGCGTGCCTGGCTTCTTTCTCACGCACAGCCGGCAGGCGATCGATGTCCTGAACGCCGCAGGCGAGGGCAACGCGTTCCTGCAGTACGACTTCTTCCACATGCAGATCATGGAGGGCGATCTCGCCGCAACGACCGAGCGCCTGCTCGCGCGCATCGGCCACATCCAGGTCGCCGACGTGCCCGATCGCCACGAGCCCGGCAGCGGCGAGATCAACTTCGATTTTCTGCTCGGCCATCTCGACCGCATCGGGTATTCGGGCTGGGTGGGATGCGAATACAATCCGGCCGGTGACACGCTCGAAGGCCTGAGGTGGGCGACGCCTTATCTCTGAACCGGCAGCGCGAGGTCGCGCGTGCCCTGCGTGCGTTTCTCCCGGGGCGCGCCGTTCTCTGCGCAGAGGAAGACACCCGCCCCTACGAATGCGATGGCCTCACTGCGTATCGGCAGCTGCCGATGGTCGTCGCGCTGCCCGAGAGCGAAGCGGAGGTGCAGCGGATCCTCCAGGTCTGCTCGTCGCTGAAGGTGCCGGTGGTCCCGCGTGGCGCGGGGACGGGGCTTTCCGGCGGCGCGCTGCCGCCCGGTGACGGCGTGCTGCTTTCCATGGCGAAGTTCATGCGCGTCGTGCGTGTCGACGCGACCGCACGCATCGCGGTCGTGCAGCCCGGCGTGCGCAATGCCGTGATTTCCGAGGTGGCGGCGCCTTACGGCCTGTACTACGCGCCCGACCCCTCCAGCCAGATCGCGTGCACGATCGGCGGCAACGTCGCGGAGAATTCCGGCGGGGTGCATTGCCTAAAGTACGGCCTCACCGTCCACAACGTGCTGCGCCTGCGCGGCTTCACGATCGACGGCGAGCCGCTCGAGGTGGGGTCCGTCGCGCCCGACAGCGCCGGGCTCGATCTGCTCGCCCTCGCCATCGGATCGGAAGGAATGCTGTTCGTCGTAACCGAGGTAGTGGTGAAGCTCCTGCCGAAGCCGCAGTGCGCCCGCGTCATCATGGCGTCCTTCGATCAGCTCGAGAAGGCCGGCGACGCTGTCGCCGCGGTGATCGCGGCGGGCATCATTCCGGCGGGGCTCGAAATGATGGACCGGCCGGCTACGCATGCGGTCGAGCAGTTCGTCGGCGCGGGCTACGACCTCGAGGCCAAGGCGATCCTGCTGTGCGAGTCCGATGGCACGCCGGCCGAAGTCGACGACGAGATCGCGCGCATGCAATCGGTCCTGCAAGCCTCCGGTGCCGTGCGCATCGCCGTGTCGCGCGACGAGGCGGAGCGCTTGCGGTTCTGGTCCGGGCGCAAGGCGGCGTTTCCGGCGGTGGGGCGCATCTCTCCGGACTATTACTGCATGGACGGCACGATCCCGCGCAAGCGCCTGGGCGAGGTGCTGAACTTCATCGCCCAGATGGAGAAGAAGTACGGGCTGCGCTGCCCGAACGTATTCCACGCTGGCGACGGCAACCTGCATCCGCTGATCCTGTTCGACGCCAATCGTCCGGAGGAGCTCGAGCGCACCGAGAAGTTCGCCGCCGAGGTGCTCGAAAAATGCGTGGCCGTCGGCGGGACGATTACCGGCGAGCACGGCGTCGGCGTCGAGAAGATCAACCAGATGTGCACGCAGTTCCGGCCCGACGAGCTGGAGCTTTTTCACGCGGTGAAGCGCGCCTTCGATGCGCACGGATTGCTCAATCCCGGCAAAGCGGTGCCCACGCTCGCCCGCTGCGCCGAATACGGCCGCATGCATGTGCACGGCGGCGCCCTTGCGCATCCCGAGTTGCCGCGCTTTTGAGCGTCGTTCATCTCCAGGAGCAGGTCCGCTCGGCCGCGGAGCGCGGCGCGCCGCTGCGGCTGCGCGGCGGCGGCAGCAAGGATTTCTACGGCAACACGCTGCTCGGCGAGCTCGTCGATACGCGCGAGTATCGCGGCATCACCGACTACGAGCCTAGCGAGCTGGTGGTCACTGCGCGCTGCGGCACGCCGCTCGCGGAAGTCGAGCAGGCGCTTGCCGCGCAGGGCCAGTGCCTGGCGTTCGAGCCGCCGCATTTCGGCGTGGCGACGTTCGGCGGCTGCATTGCGTGCGGCCTCTCGGGTCCACGCCGCGCGAGCGCCGGCGCGCTGCGCGACTTCGTGCTCGGCGTAAAGGTGATCGACGGCAAGGGCCGGCTGCTCGAGTTCGGCGGCCAGGTGATGAAGAACGTCGCCGGCTATGACCTGTCGCGCCTGCTGGCCGGATCGCTCGGCACGCTCGGCGTCATCGCCGAGGCCTCGGTCAAGGTGCTGCCGCGGCCGGCGTCCGAGATCACCCTCCAGCTCGAGGCACCCGAGGCTCGCGCGCTCGAGCTGATGAACCGTTGGGCGGGGCAACCGTTGCCGGTTTCGGCAACGGCCTGGCACGACGGGCTGCTATGGGTGCGTCTCTCGGGCGCGAGCGTCGCCGTGCGTGCCGCGGCGGCCGCGCTGGGCGGCACCCCGGTAGACGATACGCCGGGCTTCTGGCGCGTCATTCGCGAGCACGGTCATGCGTTTTTTTCGTCCGACGCGCCGTTGTGGCGGCTCGCATTACCGTCGAGCACGCCGCCGGTGCAATTGCCTGGCCGCCAGCTCATCGAGTGGGGCGGCGGGTTGCGCTGGTTCGCGTCGGGCGTCGATGCAGCCCAGGTGCGCGAGGTCGCGCAGCGCGCGAGCGGGCACGCCACCCTGTTCCGCGCCGCCGACAAGAGTCCCGGCGCATTTGCGCCTTTGCAGCCGGCGCAGCTGCGGCTGCATCGCGCGTTGAAGAGCGCGTTCGATCCGGCCGGCATCTTCAATCGCGGCCGCATGTATGCGGAGCTCTAGGCTTGGCCGAGCTTCTTCTTCTGCTGTTCGACGGCGGCGCGCGCCTGCACCGCGAACTGCGATTGCGGGTAGCGTGCGAGCAGCTTCGCGTAAAGCTGGATCGACAAAACGGGCTCGCCGGCTTCGCCCGCCTTGCTTGCAGCATCGAGGAGCAGCCGTTCCTGCGGCGCCGGCCCCGCGGGTGCGGCGACCGGATTCAACGGTGGCGCTGCAGGCTGCGCTTGCGCCATCAAGCTCACCAGTCGGGCTTCGGAGGCGCGCCGGCGCTCGGCCCACTGGCGGCGCGAGCGGTGGATGAGGTACCCCACCGCGCCGACCAGGGCGATCGCGATGAACCATAGAACGCCTTTCATGCGAAAAGTATAGCGAGCGAGCATGCAGACCCAGCTCGCCGACTTCATTCGCGATACGCCGGAGGGCCGCGAAGCCGAGGACATTCTGCGCAAGTGCGTGCACTGCGGTTTTTGCACCGCCACCTGCCCGACGTACCAGGTGCTCGGCGACGACCTCGACAGCCCGCGGGGCCGCATCTATCTCATGAAGCGCGCCCTCGAAGGCGCACCCGTCACCGGAAAGACGCGGCTGCATCTCGATCGCTGCCTCACCTGCCGCGCCTGCGAGACGACGTGTCCCTCCGGCGTGCGCTATGGACGGCTGGTCGACATCGGCAGGGCCGTGGTCGAGTCGAAGACGCGCCGCGGCCCCTTCGAGCGCCTGCAGCGCGCCGTGCTTGCCTTCGGTCTTCCGCGCCCCTGGCTGTTCGGCGCCGGGTTATGGCTCGGGCGTCTGTTCCGGCCTTTGCTCCCGGCCGGGGTGAAAGCAAGGACCCCCGGGCCTGCAAACCGCGCCGGCGCGTGGCCGGACGCGCGCCACCCGCGCAAGATGCTGGTGCTCGCCGGATGCGTGCAACCCGCGCTCGCGCCATCGATCAACGCGGCGGCGGCGCGCGTGCTCGACCGGATGGGCATTTCCCTGGTCGAGGCGCCGGGTGCCGGATGCTGCGGCGGGATTCGCTTCCATCTCAACTATCAGGAACGGGGTCGTGACGACATGCGCGCCCTCATCGATGCGTGGTGGCCGGCTGTCGAAAGCGGCGAGATCGAGGCGATCGTCATGACGGCTACCGGCTGCGGCGTGACGGTGAAGGACTATGGTCATCTGCTCGCGCAGGATGCCGATTACCGCGAGAAGGCGCGGCGCATTTCGTCCATGACGCGCGATCTTTGCGAGGTCATCGATGCCGGGATGGTTCATGCCCGTGCGCCGCGCAGCAAAGTTGCTTTCCAGTCGCCCTGCACGCTGCAGCACGGCCAGCAGATCAGAGGCCGCGTGGAGGCCCTGCTGTCGAGGGCGGGATACGACCTCGTGCCGGTGGATGACGCCCACTTGTGCTGCGGCTCGGCGGGCACCTATTCGCTTTTGCACCCGGCTATCTCGGGCGAGCTGCGCGCGCGCAAGCTCGCCGCGCTGCAAGCGGGTGCGCCGGATGTGCTCGCCACGGCGAATATCGGGTGCCTGTCGCACCTGCAAGGCGGCACCGCGATGCGGGTACGGCATTGGATCGAGCTGCTGGACGTAGAATGAACCCATGAGCGAAATGGTTCACGTTGCCTGCCCGCACGACTGCCCGGACACTTGCGGCATGCTCGTCACCGTCGACAACGGCGTGGCGACCAAGATCCAGGGCGACCCGAGCATGCCGTTCACGCAAGGCACCTTGTGCACGAAGGTGTCCTACTACCTCGAGCGCACGTATTCCCCCGATCGGCTCCGCTACCCGCTGAAGCGGGTCGGGCGCAAGGGTGAGGGCAAGTTCCGCCGCATCGGCTGGGACGAGGCGCTGGACGAAATCGCCGCACGGCTGAAGCCGCTCGCGGCCACCGACCCGCAAACCATACTGCCGTGCAGCTACGCCGGCACGATGGGCATGGTGCAGTACAGCTCCATGGACCGGCGCTTTTTCCATAAGCTCGGCGCCTCGATCCTCGATCGCACGCTCTGCTCGAGCGCGGGCAAGTACGGACTCAAGGCCACGCTCGGCGGCTCGGTAGGCATGGATCCCGAGCGCTTCGACGAGGCGCAGCTCATCATCCTGTGGGGCGCGAATCCGATCGTCTCCAACCTGCACCTCTGGTCGCGCGTGCAGGGCGCCAAGCGCCGCGGCGCCAAGGTGATCGCCATCGATCCCTATCGCAGCCTTTCGGCCGAGAAGTGCACGCAGCACGTCGCGCTGCTGCCGGGCACGGACGGCGCCCTTGCGCTCGGCATGATGCACGTGCTTGCGCGCGACGGATTGGTCGACCGCGACTATATCCAGCGCTACACCATCGGCTACGAGGCGCTGGAGAAGCGCCTGGCGGACTATCCGCCCGAGCGCGTGGCAAAGCTCTGCGGCCTGCGCGCGGACGAGGTCGTGCAGCTCGCGCGCGATTACGGGAAGGTCAAGCCGGCGGCCATCCGGCTCAACTACGGCATGCAGCGGCACGCGGGCGGCGGCATTGCCGCGCGCACCATCGCTTGCCTGCCCGCGCTTGTGGGTGCGTGGCGCGATGTCGCGGGCGGCCTGGTGCTGACGACGGCAGACTTCTATGGCTTCGACCACGCCGCGCTCGAGCGTCCCGATCTCCTCGCCGGTCGCCGGCCGCGCACGATCAACCACTCTCAGCTCGGCAACGCGCTCACCGCCGCGCAGCCGCCGGTGCTGGCCACGATCGTATACAACAACAATCCCGTCGCCGTGTGCCCGGAATCCGACAAGGTCATCGCCGGCTTTTCACGCGAGGATCTCTTCACGGTGGTCATCGACCACTTCCAGACCGATACCGCGGACTATGCGGACATCGTCCTGCCGGCGACCACGCAGCTCGAGCACCACGACGTGCACAAGTCCTACGGCCATCTTTACGTGCTCGCGAACAATCCGGCGATCGCGCCGGTCGGGGAGTCGCTGCCCAATTCGGAGATCTTCCGGCGTCTTGCGGCGCGCATGGGCTTCGACGAGCCGTGTTTCCGCGATTCGGACGAAGACATCTGCCGCACGGCGCTTGCGTCGCGCCAGCCGCGCATGGCCGGTGTGGACTGGGAACGGTTGAAGGCCGAAGGCTGGCAGAAGCTCGCCGTGCCGGAGCGCTTCGCGCCCTTCGCGCAGGGCGGCTTTCCGACGCCGTCCGGAAAGTGCGAGCTCTATAGCGAATGGCTCGAGAAGCAGGGCATCGATCCCTTGCCGTATTACAACCCTCCGGCGGAAGCCGCCGATGAGTCGCTCGCCGGGCGCTACCCGCTCGCGTTCCTGTCGCCTCCGGCCCGCCACTTCCTGAATTCCACTTTCGCCAACCTCGTGCGGTTCCGCGAGTTCGAGCAGGAGCCGCACCTCGACATGCATCCCGAGGACGCGGCCGCGCGCGGCATCCGCGAGGGCGATCGCGTGCGCGTTTTCAACGACCGCGGCGAGTACCTGCTGCGCGCCCGCATCAACGGCAAGCCGCGCGCCGGGGTGGTGGTGGCGCCGTCGGTCTGGTGGAAGAAGCATTCGCCCGACGGCCGCAACGCGAACAACGTCACCTCGCAGCGCGTCGCCGACCTGGGCGGCGGCGCTACGTTCTACGACTGCCGGGTACAAGTCGAGCGTGTCGACGCAGCCCGCGCCTAGCGAGTATCACGACCCGCTTACCGCGCTGCCGAACCGCCGCCTGCTCGACGACCGGCTGAAGCAGGCGTTGCACCTTGCTCAGCGCCGCGACTGCGGCATCGCCCTCATGCTGGTGGAGCTCCCCGCATTCGACCGCGTGGGCGACGACAAGCTATGCGACGCGGCGCGCAGCCTCGGCGCATGCCTGCGCAAGGCCGATACGCTCGCGCGCTGGGGCGCCGCGCAGTTCGCCGTGGTCCTCACGGACGTGGAAGGCGAGGCGGACTGCCGGCGCGTCGCCGAGCGCGTCTTGCAGGCGCTGGACGTGGACCTGGCGATCGGCGTCTCGCTCTTTCCGGGCGATGCCGGCGATGCTGACGCGCTCGTGCGCAATGCGGACGCAGCGCGCAGCCGCGCCCGGCAGTCCGGTCGCCGGCAATATCGTTTCTACGCCCGGTGAGAGCGCTCGCCCTCCTGCTCCTAGGCGTCGCGTGCATCGCAGCGGCCGAGGATCCGATCCGCGTGGGCTCGAAGCGCTTCACCGAGTCCTACATCCTGGGCGAGATCGTGGCGCGCGCGGCGGGCGGCGAGCATCGTCCCGGGCTGGGCAACACCGGCATCGTCCTCGCGGCGCTGAAGGCCGGCCGCATCGACCTCTACCCCGAATACAGCGGGACCATCGCGGCCGAGATCGTGCGCCTGCCGGGCCGCGCCAGCCTGGAGGAGATCAACCGCGCGCTGGCAGTGCAAGGTCTGGCAGCGAGCGTGCGCCTGGGCTTCAGCAATACCTATGCGCTGGCTATGCGAGAAGAACGCGCGCAAGCGCTCGGCGTGCGCGCGATATCCGACCTTGCACGGCATCCCGAGCTGAAATTCGGCCTGTCGCAGGAGTTCATCGGCCGGGCCGACGGCTGGCCGGGATTGAAAGCCGCCTATGGCCTGGCTCCGGCGCTCTCGGGCCTGGACCATGGGCTCGCGTACGAAGCCCTCGCGGCCGGTCGCATCCACGTGATGGATGTGTACTCCACCGACGCCAAGATCGAGCGCTACAAGCTGCGCGTGCTGCAGGATGACCGCGGCTTCTTCCCGCGCTACGACGCTGTGCTCCTGCACAAGCACGACCTGCCGCAACGCGCGCCGCGCGCATGGGCCGCGCTCGCGGCTCTGGAGGGCCGCATCAACGAAGCGCACATGATCCGCATGAACGCAGCCGCCGAGCTCGAGGGCAGGACGTTCGCCGAAGCGGCGGCGCTGCTCGACGACGCGAAGCCGGCCGAGGCACGCGCGCGGCGGCTCGTGCCCACGCTATTCGGCGCCGATTTCTGGCGTCTCACTCGCGAGCACCTGGTGCTCGTCGGAGCATCGCTTGCCGCGAGCATCGCCCTGGGCATTCCGCTGGGCATCGCCGCAGCCAAGCTGCCGCGCCTGGCGCAGCCGATCCTCGGCGTGGTCGGCATCATCCAGACGGTGCCGTCGCTCGCCCTCTTCGCCTTCCTGATCGCGCTCGTCGGCACGATCGGCCTCGTCCCGGCCTTGCTCGCGCTTTTCCTGTACGCGCTGCTGCCCATCGTGAGGAACACGCATACCGGGCTGACGGCGATCAGCCTCGGCATGCGCCAGGCTGCGATGGCGCTTGGCCTGCGGCCGCGGCAGCGCCTGCGCCTGGTGGAGCTGCCGCTCGCTGCGCCGGCGATCCTTGCCGGCATCAAGACTTCGGCGGTCATCAATATCGGCACGGCCACCATCGCGGCATTCATCGGCGCCGGCGGCTACGGCGAGCGCATCGCGAGCGGCCTCGCGCTCAACGACAACATCACCCTCCTCGCCGGCGCCATTCCCGCCGCCGGCCTCGCGCTCCTCGTGCAGGGCGCGTTCGAGATCGGCGAGCGACGCTTCGGGTGGATGGCGCGGGCGCGCCACCGCTAGAATCGCCCGGCCAACCCACAAGGAAGCTCTATGTCGCAATTGATTGCCGTGCCGCGCGAGACGGCGGCGGGCGAGAAGCGCGTTGCCACCGTCCCCGACGTCGTCGAGAAGCTGATCAAGCTGGGCTTCCGCGTCGCGGTGCAGTCCGGTGCCGGCGACGCGGCCAACTTCGCCGACGATACGTACCGCGCCGCGGGCGCCGAGATCGTCGACGACGCGACGCGCCTTTGGGCGGGCGCCGATATCGTCTTCAAGGTGCGTGCACCGAGCACGACCGAAGTGGAGCTGATGCGCCCCGGTGCCGCGCTGGTGAGCTTCATCTGGCCCGCGCAAAACCCGCAGCTGATGCAGGCGCTCGCGGCGCGCAAGCTCACCGTGCTCGCCATGGACAGCGTGCCGCGCATCTCGCGCGCGCAAAAGCTCGATGCGCTCTCCTCGATGGCCAACATCGCCGGCTATCGGGCGGTGATCGAGGCGGCGCACCATTTCGGGCGCTTCTTCACCGGGCAGATCACGGCGGCGGGCAAGGTGCCGCCGGCCAAGGTGTTCATCATCGGCGCCGGTGTTGCGGGCCTTGCCGCGATCGGCGCCGCGTCCGGCCTCGGCGCCATCGTGCGCGCTAACGACACGCGGCCGGAGGTCGGGGACCAGATCAAGTCGCTCGGCGGCGAGTTTGTGCCGGTCGAGTATGTGGAAGAAGGCTCGGGCGTGGGCGGCTACGCCAAGGTGATGAGCGAAGGCTTCCAGAAGGCGCAACGCGAGGTGTTCGCCAGGCAGGCGAAGGAAGTGGACGTGATCATCACCACGGCTCTCATTCCCGGCAAGCCCGCCCCGAAGCTCATTACTGCCGACATGGTGCGCTCCATGCGTCCGGGCAGCGTGATCGTGGATCTTGCGGCGGAGCAGGGGGGCAATTGCGAGCTGACCGAGCCCGGCCAGGTGGTGGTCCGGCACGGCGTCACGATCATCGGCTACACCGACCTGCCCAGCCGCCTCGCCAAGCAATCGAGCACGCTCTACGCCACCAACCTGCTGCGTCTCACCGAGGAGCTGTGCAAGGCCAAAGACGGCGCGATCAACGTCAACATGGACGACGAAGTGATCCGCGGCACGACGGTAGTCAAGGAAGGCGCGATCACCTGGCCGCCGCCGCCGCCCAAGCTCTCGGCGGCGCCCGTGGCCAAGCCGGCCGCGAAGCCCGTCATGGCCGCAGCGAAGGGACACGGCGCCGCCAGCGCGCCGGCATCGGCAAAGGCAACCGCAATCCTCTTCCTGGTCGGCGCGATCGTCTTCTGGTTCATCGGCGCCAACGCGCCGGCCGCGTTCATCGCGCATTTCACGGTGTTCGTGCTCGCCTGCTTCGTGGGCTACATGGTGATCTGGAACGTGACCCCGGCATTGCACACGCCGCTCATGAGCGTGACCAATGCGATCAGCAGCATCATCGCCATCGGCGCGCTGGTGCAGGTCGCGCCCCCGGTGGGCGACTTCCCGGGCCGGCCCACCGGCTGGATCGTGGGGCTGGCGGTGCTGAGCATCGCCCTGGTCGCGATCAACATGTTCGGCGGCTTCGCCGTCACGCAGCGCATGCTGCAAATGTTCAGGAAGTAACCCTCATGTCCGCGACCCTTTCCACCGTCGCCTACGTGGGCGCCACCATCCTTTTCATCCTTAGCCTCGGCGGGCTGTCGAACCCCGAGAGCTCGCGGCGCGGAAACCAGTACGGCATGATCGGCATGACGATCGCCGTGCTGGCGACCATCCTTGGCCCGCAGGTCACGCGCGGCGGCTACTCGTGGATCATCGCGGCGCTCGCGGTCGGTGCAGCGATCGGCGTCTACGCCGCCCGCGTGGTGAAGATGACGCAGATGCCCGAGCTCGTCGCGCTGATGCACAGCCTGGTGGGCCTTGCCGCCGTTCTCATCGGTTACGCGAACTACATCGATCCCGCCGCGACCGGCCACCTCCAGGGCGCCGAGAAGACCATCCACGAGCTCGAGATCTATATCGGCGTGCTGATCGGCGCGGTGACCTTCTCTGGCTCGCTGATCGCATTCGGCAAGCTGTCGGGAAAAATATCCGGCAAGCCGATGCTGCTCCCGGGGCGCCATTGGTTGAACCTCGCCGGCCTCCTGGTCGTGATCGGTTGCGGCAGCTGGTTCATCCGCGCGCATGGCATCGATGAAGGCATGAAGCCGCTGCTCATCATGACCCTGATCGCGCTCCTCTTCGGCATCCACATGGTGATGGCGATCGGCGGCGCCGACATGCCGGTGGTCGTATCGATGCTCAACAGCTACTCGGGCTGGGCGGCGGCCGCCACCGGCTTCATGCTCAGCAACGACCTGCTGATCGTGACTGGCGCCCTCGTCGGCTCGAGCGGCGCGATCCTGTCGTACATCATGTGCCGCGCGATGAACCGCAATTTCGTGAGCGTGATCGCGGGTGGGTTCGGCACGGAGGGCGGCAAGCCGGCCGCGGCCGGTGCGCAACCGGCCGGGGAGGTCTCGCCGATCAACGCACCCGAGACGGCCGAGCTGCTGCGCGCGGCAAAGCACGTGATCATCGTGCCCGGTTACGGCATGGCCGTCGCCCAGGCGCAGCACACCGTGTACGAGATCACGAAGTACCTGCGCGAGAAAGGCGTGAACGTGCGCTTCGGCATCCACCCGGTTGCGGGCCGCATGCCCGGCCACATGAACGTGCTCCTCGCCGAAGCGAAGGTACCCTACGACATCGTGATGGAAATGGACGAGATCAACGACGACTTCCCGGATACCGACGTGGCGATGGTCATTGGCGCCAACGACATCGTGAACCCGGCGGCGCAGGATGACCCGGCGAGCCCGATCGCCGGCATGCCGGTCCTGGAGGTATGGAAGGCGAAGACGTCCATCGTCATGAAGCGCAGCATGGCTTCCGGTTACGCCGGCGTCGACAATCCGCTTTTCTACAAGGACAACAACCGCATGCTGTTCGGCGACGCGAAGAAGATGCTCGACGAAGTGCTGGTCGCGCTCAAAGCGTGATCCGGATCGGCATTTCGCCGCGCCTGTTCCATCCCGAGCCCACGGCGCGGGGCGTGCATACGAAGATGCTCGATTACCTCGAGCACTCGGTCGCCGAATGGATCCTGTCCCGTGATGCCCTCGCCTTCATGGTGCCGGTGAGCGAGCGCAGCGCCGATTACGCGCAGTCCCTGGATGGCCTCCTGCTGCAGGGCGGTGCGGATATCAGCCCGCTTTCGTACGGCGAGCAGCCGCTCAAGCCCGAATGGGCCGGCGACCCGGTGCGTGACCGCTTCGAGATCGCCCTCGTCCAGGCGTTTACCGCCGCGCGCAAGCCGATCCTCGGCGTCTGTCGGGGCGCGCAGCTGATCAACGTCGCGCTTGGCGGCAGCCTCCACCAGGACATTCCCGATCACCGCAGCGACGACTACGACAAGCACAGCCATGCGGTGCGCCTGGAGCCGGGCTCCGGGCTCGCGCGGCTCTACGGCGAAACGGGCCCGCGCACGGTCGTGTCGATCCATCACCAGGCGATCAACCGGCTGGGCCGCGATCTCGCCGTCGAAGCGCGCTCGGAGGAGGACGGCGTGATCGAGGCGATCCGCGCGCGCGGCCCGACCTACATCTGCGCCGTGCAGTGGCACCCCGAATTCCACGGCGGCCGCCAAGGGTTCCTCGACGGCGGGCCGCTTCTTGATGAGTTCCTGAAAGCGGCCGGCGCGTGAGACTCTTTGCCGGCGCGATCGTGATCGCCGCGGCGTGCATTGCGCTCGGCGTGCCAGTCGATTTCGTGCTGTTTGGCCTCACGTTGGCCGGCGTCGCGCTTTTCCACCATCACACACTGCAAGTGGCGCTCATCGGCCTCGCCATCATCGTGCTCTACAAGCTGGGCTTTACCGGCTTCAAGACGGGGCCCGGGCTGGGCGGCCTGGGACAGCACCTGCTGCACGAGTGGGTGATCCTGGCGAACCTGCTCGGCCTGCTGCTCGGCTTCGCGCTGCTGTCGAACCATTTCGAGGAAAGCCGGGTGCCGGCGGTGCTGCCGCGCTTCCTGCCTGACGATTGGAAGGGCGGCCTCGCGCTGCTGTTCATGATCTTCGTTCTCTCGTCGTTCCTCGACAACATTGCCGCCGCCTTGATCGGCGGCACGATCGCGCGCGGCGTTTTTCGCGGCAAGGTGCACATCGGCTATCTCGCCGCGATCGTTGCCGCATCGAACGCCGGCGGGTCGGGCAGCGTGGTGGGCGATACCACGACCACCATGATGTGGATCGACGGCGTCGATCCGGTGGACGTCCTCGAAGCCTTCGTCGGCGCCGGGCTGGCGATGTTCGTCTTTGGCATACCGGCGGCGCTACAGCAGCACCGCTATTCGCCCATTACGCGCGACGCTGCAGCGGGCGTGCGCGTCGACTGGGCGCGCCTCGCGATCGTCGCCATCATCCTCGTCACCGCGATCGTGGTGAACGTGCTCATCAACGTCAAATATGCAGAACTCTCCGACCGCTTCCCCTTCATCGGTGCCGGTGTCTGGATCGCCTTGCTCGTCACCGCGGGGTGGCGCCAGCCGCAATGGTCCCTGCTGCCGGGCGCGCTGAAAGGCAGCATCTTTCTCCTGTCGCTCATCCTGTGCGCGTCGCTGATGCCGGTCGAGAAGTTGCCTGCTGCTGCGTGGCAAACGGCGCTAGGGCTCGGTTTCGTGTCCGCGGTGTTCGACAACATACCGCTGACCGCGCTCGCACTGAAGCAGGGGGGCTACGACTGGGGCTACCTTGCGTACGCCGTGGGCTTCGGCGGGTCGATGATCTGGTTCGGCTCCTCCGCCGGCGTGGCGCTGTCGAACATGTATCCGCAGGCGAAGTCGGTCGGCCTGTGGCTCAAGCACGGCTGGCATGTGGCGATCGCCTATGTCATCGGCTTCTTCTTCATGTTCGCGGTGCTCGGCTGGCATCCGAATGCGCCGCACAAAGCGCGTCCGGCCGCGGCGCTGCAAACACCCGCGGTCTCCCCTTATTCCGCATCGTGAGATCGCCTTGCTGCTCGGAGAAGCCCGAGAGTAGAATCCTCGCGGCCCGCACCGTCATCGCAGGGTTGTCACCCTGCCCATAATTCGAACGTCCAGAGAGAGGAGACGAATCACAATGAGCACGCAACAACCGCAGTCCACGACGTCGCGCCGCAGGTTCCTCACGGGCGCAGCGGCGGCAGCGACCGGCGCGGCGACGCTGGGTTTCCCGGCGATCGTCAAGGCGCAAGGCCCGATTTCCATGCGTTGGCAGAGCACCTGGCCGGCGAAGGACATCTTCCACGAGTACGCCAACGACTTCGCCAAGAAGGTCAACGACATGACCGGCGGCGATCTGCGCATCGAGGTGCTTCCGGCCGGCGCGGTGGTGCCTGCTTTTGGTCTGCTCGACGCGGTCACGAAGGGCACGCTCGACGGCGGCCACGGCGTGCTCGTGTACCACTACGGCAAGCAGAACGCGCTGGCGCTCTGGGGCTCGGGCCCGGCGTTCGGCATGGACGCCAACATGCTCCTCTCCTGGCACAAGTACGGCGGCGGCAAGGAACTGCTGAACAAGCTGTACGCCTCGATCGGCGCCAACGTGGTGTCGTTCCCCTACGGCCCGATGCCGACGCAACCCCTGGGCTGGTTCAAGAAGCCGATCACGAAGAACGAGGACTTCAAGGGCATGAAGTTCCGCACGGTCGGCATCTCGATCGACGTGTTCACGGGGCTCGGCGCCGCGGTCAATGCGCTGCCCGGCGGCGAGATCGTGCCGGCGATCGACCGGGGCCTCCTCGACGGCGCGGAATTCAACAACGCGACGTCCGACCGCATCCTCGGCTTTGCCGACGTATCCAAGGTGTGCATGCTGCAGAGCTACCACCAGAACGCAGAGCAGTTCGAGATCATGTTCAACAAGGGCAAGTTCGACGCGCTGCCGGCCAAGATGAAGGCGATCATCGAGAACGCGGTGGAGGCGGCGTCCCAGGACATGTCGTGGAAAGCGGTGGATCGCTATTCCAAGGACTACGTGGAGCTGCAGACCAAGGACAAGGTGCGTTTCTACAAGACCCCCGACTCGATCCTGCAGACGCAGCTCACGGCGTACGATGCGGCGGCCAAGAAGCGCGCCGACAACACGCTGTTCGTCGAGATCGAGACATCGCAGAAGGCCTTCGCGGAACGCGCGGTGAAGTGGGACCTCGACACCAACGTCAACCGGCGCATGGCCTACAACCACTACTTCGGCAAGCAGGCCGCGAAGCCGGCGCCGAAGAAAGCCTAGCGTCACCTTCGGCCAATCGAGGCACCATCCGCGCTGAACGGATGGTGCCTCTTTTTTTGACATGAGCGTCCCCGGCTTCCTCCGCTTCGCCGACCGACTGAGTACCTGGTCGGGGAAGCTGTTCGCCTGGCTCATCGTGGTGCTGATGCTGGCGGTGTCGATCGAGGTGTTCAAGCGCTACATCCTCAACGCGCCCACCGCCTGGATCTTCGATCTCGACGCCATGCTCTACGGGACGCTGTTCATGATGTGCGGCGCTTACACGTTGTCGCAGGACGGGCACGTGCGCGGCGATTTCCTGTACACCAATTTCAGGCCGCGCACCCAGGCGGCGCTCGACCTCGCGCTGTACTTCCTGTTTTTCATTCCCGGCATCCTCGCGCTGGTCTACGCGGGCTATTACTATGCCGCGGATTCCTGGCGTATCAACGAGCACTCGAACGTCACGGCCGACGGTCCGCCCGTGTACCACTTCAAGAGCGTGATCCCGCTCGCCGGCGCGCTGGTGCTGGTGCAGGGCATCGCCGAAATCATCCGCTGCATCGTCTGCCTGCGCACCGGCGAATGGCCCGAGCGCATGAAGGACGTCGAGGAGATCGATGTCGTCGAGGAGCAGCTCGCGCAAAGCGAATTCGTCGACGAGGAGTCGCGCAAGGCGGCGGCGCATGCGCACAGCATCGATGAGGCGGCGCACCAGCGCTCGGGCACCAAGCTATGAGCAGCCCCGCCCTCGGCCTCACCATGCTGCTGCTCATCGTGGCCGCCATCATGATGGGCTTCCCGACCGCATTCACCATGATGGGTCTGGGGATGGTGTTCGGGTATCTCGCGTTCTTCCGCCCCGAGCATCACTGGCTGCAGAACGAGGTGTTCGATCTGTTCGTGCAGCGTACCTACGGCGCGATGAACAACGAGACCCTGCTCTCGATTCCGCTGTTCGTGTTCATGGGTTACGTCATCGAGCGCGCCGCGCTGGTGGACAAGATGTTCTTCAGCGTGCAGCTCGCGTTCCGCCGCCTGCCCGCGTCGCTCGCGGTCACGACGCTGCTGGTCTGCGCCTTCTGGGGCATCGCTTCGGGCATCGTCGGCGCCGTGGTGGTGCTGATGGGCGTGATCGCCCTGCGGCCGATGCTCGCCGCGGGTTACGACGTGCGGCTCGCCTCCGGCGTCATCACCGCCGGCGGCACGCTCGGCATCCTCATTCCGCCGTCGGTGATGCTGATCGTCTATGCCGCGGTCGCGGGTCAGTCGATCGTGAAGCTCTACGCGGCGGCGATGCTGCCGGGGTTTTTCCTGACCGCGCTCTATCTCATCTACATCGTGGGCTGGGCGATGATCAATCCGAAGATCGCGCCGAAGCTGCCCCCGGAGAAATATCGCGTCCCCGTGCCCGACTGGCTGCAGCGGCTCGAGCGCGGGCCGGCCAAGCGCGTGATCGGCGGGCTGCTCGCGGCGACGTTCAAGCCCGCGCTCGTCAGCGGCACGCGTGCCGACGGCAAGCCGGCGACGTACGGCCTCGCGGTGCGAAACCTGCTCGCCGCGTCGATTCCACTCGCGCTCACGATCGCGCTATTCGCCGCCGCATGGTGGTACGTCGTGATCCACAACGCAGCCCCGGTGGCCGAAGTGCAGGCCGTGCCGGCTGTTGAATCGGTCCAGGAAGCCGGCGGTCTCGCAGAGCCGCCGGGAGCGGCGGAGCCGAAAGCCGATGAGGCGCCGCAGGAGCTCGGCGCGCAGAGCCAGCCCAGCGATCAGCCGATCGCGAGGGAGGGCGCGCCGGAGCAGATGGGCTCGACAGACCTGCATTCGACCGACACCGGCGCAGGCGCCGCGCCCGAGAATTT
This sequence comes from Burkholderiales bacterium, assembly GCA_035525655.1. Lineage (GTDB taxonomy): Bacteria > Pseudomonadota > Gammaproteobacteria > Burkholderiales > SG8-39 > SCGC-AG-212-J23. The sequence goes on along the minus strand of DATLDY010000074.1, from coordinate 7,772 downwards.
TGCCGTCTGGTTCTGGGGGTTTGCGCTGCTCGCGGCGCTCGTCCTTTTCGTCTACTACCGGCGCATGGACGGCGAGCAGCTCGAGATCCTGAAGATGCTCGCCGACTCCGTGGTGCCGCTGGGCGTGCTGACGTTCATCGTGCTCGCGGTAATCCTGTTCGGCATCACGACGGCTTCAGAATCTGCCGGCATAGGGGCGGTGGGCGCCTTGTATCTCGCCGGCATGTCCAAGTATGCGCGCCGCACGCTGTGGTCGAGCCTCGGCGGCCTGCTGATCGGCCTTGCGCTCGGCTCGATGCGCGGCGACGTCGTGACGATGATCGTGTCGGGCTCGCTCGGCGCCGTGTTCGCCGGCACGCTCGTCACGTGGGCCTGGGACCTCCTCGGCCGGCGCAAGGCGCTCCTGCGCAACATCAAGGAATCCACTTTCCTCACCGCCAAGACCACCGCCATGGTGTGCTGGCTGTTTGTGGGCTCGGCGCTGTTCTCGGCGGTGTTCGCGCTGCACGGGGGGCAGCAGCTGATCGAGAAGTGGGTGCTCGGCATGAACCTCACGCCGCTGCAGTTCATGATCGTGTCGCAGGCGATCATCTTCCTGCTCGGCTGGCCGCTGGAATGGACCGAGATCATCGTGATCTTCGTGCCGATCTTCATCCCGCTGCTGGCGCATTTCAACGTCGACCCGATCCTTTTCGGCACCATGGTGGCGGTGAACCTGCAGGCGGCCTTCTTGTCGCCGCCGGTCGCCATGTCCGCCTTCTATCTCAAGGGCGTTGCGCCGTCGCACGTCACGCTGAACCAGATCTTCGCCGGCATGATGCCGTACATGGCGATCGTGATCCTGTGCCTCGGCATCATGTATGCGTGGCCGGGTATGACGCTCTGGCTGCCCCAGTTCCTCTATGGCCGATGACGCGTCGCTGCTCTCGGCGAGCGAGTGCGCCGAGCGACTGCGCGCAGGGCTGCTGACTTCCGAAGAGCTGGTCGGCAGCTGCCTCCAGCGCATCCGCGCCATCGAGCCGACCGTGCAGGCCTGGACGTTCCTCGATGAGCAGCTCGCGCTCGCGCAGGCGCGCAGCGCCGACGAGCGACGTCGTAGCGGGGAGCCGGTCGGCGCGCTGAACGGAATTCCGGTCGGCATCAAGGACATCATCGACACGGCGGACATGCCGACCGAGAACGGCACCGTGCTGCACAAAGGCCGCATGCCGCGTACCGATGCGGCGGTCGTCGCGCGGCTGCGCGCGGCAGGCGCGGTGATCATGGGCAAGACGGTCACCACCGAGTGCGCGTACTTCAGTCCCGGCAAGACGCGCAATCCGCACAATGCGGAGCACACGCCGGGCGGCTCGTCCAGCGGCTCCGCGGCCAGCGTGGCCGCCGCCATGGTGCCGCTCGCGCTCGGCAGCCAGACGGCCGGCTCGACGATCCGGCCCGCGGCCTTCTGCGGCGTGTACGGTTACAAGCCGAGCCACGGCCTCATCGCGCGCACCGGCGTGCTGCGGCTTTCGCGCACGCTCGACCACATTGGCGTCTTCGCCCGCGGCATCGACGACCTCGCCCTTGTCGCGGAGGAGCTCGCCGGCTACGACGAAGGCGATCCGGATACCAGGCTGCGCGCGCGTATTCCTTTCCGGGCACTTTCGGCCGAGGAGCCGCCGATCCCTCCGACGCTCGCGTTCATCAAGACACCGCACTGGGAACGCACCGATCCGGATACGAAGGACGCCTATGCGGAGCTCGTCGAAACCCTGGGCGACCGGGTGGAGGAGGTCGAGCTCTTCCCTACCGCCGGCGAAGGGTGGGACCTGCAAAAGACGATCATGGAGGCCGAGATGGCCTCGAACCTGGAGCCGCTGTGGGTTGCGGGCAAGGATAAGCTCTCGGAGCGCCTGCGGGATCTGATGCAGCGCGGCCGCGATACGCGCGTCGTCGATTACCAGCGCGCGCTGCGCAGCGCGGCGCGGATCGCCGAAAGTTTCGACGAGCTGTTCATGGAGCGCTATGACGCCATCGTAACGCCGCCGGCGCTCGGCACCGCTCCCAAGGGACTCGGGGCGACCGGGGATCCGGCGTTCTGCGTGCTGTGGACTTTGCTCGGCCTGCCCGCCGTGACTCTGCCGCTCATGAAAGGCGCGAACGGCCTGCCGCTGGGCGTGCAGCTCGTCGGCCGGCGAAACTTCGATGCGCGGCTGCTGCGCACGGCGCGCTGGCTCGAGCAGAAGATCACCGCCTAGACGGCGCGAGGAGGTCGCCTAGGCGGCTTTGGCGTCCAGGCTGCGCATCGAGTCGAGCTCGCCACGCAGGCGCTCGACCTCGCTGCGGTCGGTGAAGGCGACGGTCCAATGCGTCACGCGGCCTTCGCGGTCGCGCGTCGGGCCGAGGGCAACCTCCACGTGGCGCAACGTCCCGTCCTTCGACCAGGCCTTTACGGTCTTCTTCTGCACCGTCTCGGCCAGCATGCGGTGGATCAGGGCTTCGTCGCCGCGAAAGACCAGCGCACCGAGCGGCTTGCCGAGCGCTTCGCGCGATGCGATATCAAAGAAGGCCTCGAAGGCCGCGTTCACATAGGTGACGGGCCGCGCCGGCGCGGCAGCGTCGAGTATGGCGATCGGAGAAGGGCAGGCGCCAAGCGCCGCGCGGGCCATCGCGCTGTCGGCGAGCAGGCGGGAGAGAGTATCCATGCAACGGTTTTGCCACGATTCCGTTGCTGCAACAAGTGTCGACTTCCGGCGACAGCGTCGCCCGGCGATTACGCCGCGGCTTCGCGCGGGCGGCGGGCGGAAAGCGAGTAGCAGTAGCGGCGCAGGCGGTTGAGGTCGGCCGTCTCGATCATCTGGCGCAGGAAGTCCATGTTGCTGTCGATCGCCGTCTGGTAGAGGCTCGGGCCGTCGAAGTGCGATTCGGCGTAGCGGTCGGCGCCGTCGAGCTTCTTCTGGATGCGCGTGCGCGCGACGTACTCGTAGAATCCGGGCGTCTTGAAGATCAGGTCTTCCGGCGAGCTGTAGCGCACGATCTCACGGCCGTCCGCGAGCTGCTCCCGCGCGATTTTCCCCCAGACGAACTCCTCGTAGAGGAATTCGCGCACCTTCTCGAGGTACATCCGGTCCGACATCTGCCCGATGAGATCGGCAGTCCCGACCATGCAGCCGATCATGCGGTCGCGCAGGTCCTCGACACCGATGTCGTCCACCTCCATCTCGTAGCCAGTGAAATGCACCAGGCGGGAGGCGAGGGGCGCCTCGGCGGCGTAGCCGAGCTTCGGCAGATAGGAGGCGATGAAGTCCGCGCTGCGGCTGACGTGCACCTTGGTGAAGATGGCGCCGTTCTCCACGCTGCCTTCGGAGCTGCGCTTCAGATAGCCCGCGTCATGCAGCAACGCGATCACGATGCCCATCACCGCGCGGCGCGCGCCCAGGCGCTCCGTCGGCGCGCAGCTGCGGTCGTGACCGTCGATCAGGCGCGCCATGGCGAGCGTCATGTCGAGCGTATGGCGGATGTCGTGGTAAAGCGTGTCGCAGGCGAGGTAGCCGGGATAACGGCCTTCGTACAGCGCCTGGAAGTCGTCGAAGGCGCGCTCCAGCGCAGCCAAGTTCGCGCCCGGGTACCGCGGGCCGAACAGGCGCAGCACGGCGTCGCGCACTTCCTTCGGTTTCTCGACGTTCACACGGTTGGTGACGTCGTTCTGGTTGAGACGGTCTTGCATTGCGTTGGCGGCCTCCCCAGACCGTTTCCACCTTCTGGGCGATTATTCCGCCGAGATGGATCGGAGGCAAGGATAAAAAATCAGATGGGAGACGGCCGATAAGCCGGGTTCTGTGGCACCGTCCGGGCGAACCCAGCCGGGACCGGCAGCCATTCCTCTGGGCCCGGGGTCACCCCCGGGCTCTAGCCACCTACCCGCAAGCTTGGCCGAGCCGGCCTGAAGTGGCTGTGACACCACTGCGCTTGCCTATTTGGTGTTGCTCCGGATGGAGGTTGCCTCGTTTCACCCCTCGGTCGCAGCAGATACCTGTCGACCGAAGACTCGTCTCTGTGGCCCTCTTCGTCACGTCGCCGTGCCAGGGCGTTACCCTGCATCCTGCTCTGCGGAGCCCGGACTTTCCTCCACGCCGCATTACGGCCGCGGCGCGGCGGCTGCCTGGCCGACTCCCACCGTCATTTTACCCCTCGGCCCTGCGCACTCCGCTGCGGAAATAGCGCGCATCGTCGTAGAACTCGGCCCGCTCGTTGTCAGCCCAGCCTGGATAGCCGAACACGGGCAGCGGAGCGAGGTCGCGCGGACTCGCGCCCGGCGGCACGGCCGCGAGCCAGCGCGCCGCAGTCTCATCGGCATCCGCATCCGGCGAGGCGAAGAGCGCCTTGCAGGTGATGCCGGGACGCGGTTCCAGCGCCTGCTCGAGCACCGCATGGCCGAGGACGACGAAACGCATGTCGCGCTGCACGCGCTCGCGCCGGTCCCAGAACAGCTCTTTCCAGCGGAAATCCCGGATCAGCTCGATCAATTCGGTATCGTCGGACACGACCAGCGCGCCGCCTTCGTCGAAGATCGTGAGCAGATCGCGCAGGCGCCCGCGCCCGCCTTGCTCGCGTGGCATCTGCGCCGCGTGCATGGCATTCATCGTCGCCTTGGTGCGCGGAAAAGCGAGCCAGGCGAGCGCGTTGAACCAGTCGTGCAGATTGTCCGCGCGCGTCTCGATGCAGCCGGTCTCGAAGACGCGCAATTCATAGGCTTGCCCCCCGGCCGACGGCGGTACGAACTGCACGCGATGACCGCTCGCCGTGCGCAGATCGCGCTCCGCGGCGCAGCGGTTCAGCGCGTCGAGCGAGCGCAGGCCGAGCCATGGCCGCAGCGGCTCGTAGATCGGATGCGTTAAGCGAGCTTCCAGGGAATCGTTTCGCCGGCGCGCAGGGGCACCAGGACCTCGTCGCCGAAGCCGAGCGTTTCGGGCACCCTCCAGTCCTCGCGCACCAGCGTGATGGTGTCGCGGTTGGGCGGCAGACCGTAGAAGCGCGCGCCGTAGTCGGACGCGAAGCCTTCCAGCTTGTCCAGGGCCCCGGCCTCTTCGAACGCGATGGCATAGAGCTCGATGGCCGCGTGCGCCGTATAGATGCCGGCGCATCCGCAGGTCGCTTCCTTGGTCGAGCGCGTGTGCGGAGCGCTGTCCGTGCCGAGGAAGAATTTCGCGTTGCCGGAGGTTGCCGCCTCGACCAGCGCTTCGCGATGCTCCTCGCGCTTGAGCACCGGCAGGCAGTAGTGGTGCGGCCGGATGCCGCCCATGAAAAGCGCATTGCGGTTCATCAGCAGGTGATGCGCGGTTATCGTCGCCGCCACGTTGGCGCCGGTAACTTCGACGTACTGGACGGCATCGCGCGTCGTGATGTGCTCGAGCACCACCTTGAGCTGCGGAAAGCGCTCGAGCGTCGGGCCCATCACTTCCTCGAGGAAAGCCTTCTCGCGATCGAACACGTCGATCGCCGGGTCGGTCGACTCGCCGTGCACGAGCAGCGGCATGCCGAGCTCCTCCATGCGCTCGAGCGCGCGGAAGCAGCGCGACATGCGCGTCACGCCCGCGTCGGAGTGCGTGGTCGCGCCGGCCGGGTAGAGCTTCACGGCGTGTACCCGGCCCGACAGCTTCGCGCGCGAGATTTCCTCCGGCGGCGTGTCGTCGGTGAGGTAGAGCGTCATGAGGGGCTCGAAATCCGAGCCTTCGGGCAACTCGCCGAGGATGCGCTCGCGGTAGTCGAGTGCCTGCGCAGTCGTGCGCACGGGCGGCTTGAGGTTCGGCATGACGATCGCACGAGCAAACTGCCGCGCGGTATGAGCTAGCACCGACGCGAGCGCCGGCCCGTCGCGCAGGTGCACATGCCAGTCGTCCGGCCGCCTGATCGTAATCCGGTCCATCGCCCGCGATTCTACTTTCCGCCGCCTTTGCTTCCGTCGAGCGCTTTGCGATACAGGGCGCTCTTCGGCAATCCGGTGATGCGGGCGGCGAGTTTCGCCGCTTCGCTTGGCGCCAGCGCCTCGAGCAGGACCTGGAGGACGCGCTCGGCATCGACGGCCTGGCTGGGGCGCTCCTCGCCCGCCGCGAGCACGAGCACGAACTCGCCCTGCTGGCGCTCGCGACGCTGCAGGAGCCATTCGTTGGCGCTGCCGAGCGGCAGCCGGACGACTTCCTCGAATTTCTTGGTCAATTCCCTGGCGATGACGATCTCGCGCTGGGCGCCGAAGTGGTGGGCGAGGTCGGTCAGGGTCTCCTCGATGCGATGCGGCGCTTCATAGATCACCACCGGCCACGGCATATCCAGCCCGGCCAGCGCCTTCTTTCGGTCGGCGGCCTTTGCCGGCAGGAATCCGGCGAAGAAGAACCGCGCCGCGGGAAAGCCGGCCGCCGAAAACGCGGCGGCCGCCGCGTTCGCTCCGGGCAGGGGGCTTACCGCGATGCCGGCACGGTGCGCTTCTGCCACCAGCCAGGCGCCGGGGTCGGCAAAGGCAGGCGTGCCTGCATCGGTGACCAGGGCAACGCTCTTGCCTTCGCGCATCGCGTCTATGAGCTTCTGCGCCGTCGCGCGCTCGTTGTGCTCATGCAGCGCAACCGTTCGCGTTGCGATGCCGTAGTGCGCGAGCAGCGTGCGCGTCTTGCGCGTGTCCTCGCAGGCGATGAGGTCGACGGCCCGCAGCGCTTCCATTGAGCGGGCGCTCGCGTCGGCCAGGTTGCCGATCGGCGTCGCCACCACGTAAAGAGTTCCGGTCAACCGCTTGCTCCCCAGGTTCGTTAAGCGTGCCATGAACCGCGAAGGCGCGCGAGCCGAGGATCTCTGCGCAGAGCTGCTGCGCGCAGCCGGGCTCAAGATCATCGAGCGCAACTGGCGCTGCCGCCACGGCGAGATCGACCTCATCGCCGAGGAACGCGGCACGCTGGTCTTCGCCGAAGTGCGCATGCGCAGCCCCGGCAGCTTTGGTGGCGCAGCCGAGAGCGTGACCGCCGCCAAGCGCTCGCGCATCGTCGCGGCGGCACGCCTTTACCTGATGCGGCATCCGGACGCGACCTGCCGCTTCGATGTGTTCCTGATCGACGGCCCGCCGCGCCATGTGCAGTGGATCCGCAACGCTTTTGGCGAGTAGCGCGCTTTGCCTCGCCCTCTGGGCCGCTTCGGCGGTAGCTCAGGACGCGGCGGGCGGCGTGCGCCTGGTCGTGCAGAGCTCGGCGCTGGCCGGATTCGGCCACCACGCGGCTGCGGACGTTTGGGGCGAACTGCGGGTGGGAGACGAGTTGGCGCTCGCACGCGAAGCGGGCAATCCGCACGACGCCAATGCCGTCAGCATTTCCTGGCGCGGACGCAAGCTCGGCTATGTCCCCAGGAAAGACAACGCGGTGCTCGCCTGGAGCCTCGATCGCGGCGATACCCTGCGCGCACGCATCAGCCGCCTGACCGAGCACCCGAACCCCGCGCGCCGCATCGAGTTCGAGGTGTTCGCGCAGTGATTCGCCTACTTCGTGGGCACCTCGTCGAGGTTGCGCAGCCAAACATCGGCATTGCCGTCCGATGGCGCGCGCCAGTCGCCGCGGGGTGAAAGCGAGCCTCCGGAGCCGACCTTGGGCGCGTTCGGCACGGCGCTGCGCTTGTATTGGCTGGTCTGGAAAAAGCGCTTGAGGAAGACGCCCAGCCATTTGCGGATCTGCGACAGGCTGTACTTGTCCTGCCACGCGCTCCAGCAGAGGTACGCCACTTTCGTCGGCGCGTAGCCGAAGCGCAGCGTGTAGTACAGG
>DATLDY010000070.1:0-6629 GCA_035525655.1 Burkholderiales bacterium | reverse complement strand
GCGCTGAAGCGCGCGGGATCGTTCGCATTCCCGCCGCTCATCCAGATCGATTCGAATATTCGTTTGACCGCCTCTGGCCGGCTGCCGCACGCTAGCGCCAGGCGCAGGTGGTGGAGCGGGTTGAACGGATGCTCGGCGGGGAAGCGAAACGGAATGCCAAGCTCCTTCGCCCACCATGTGCACCAGCGATAAGTCCAGCGACGCTTGGCGGGGATCTCGGCCGGGCCTTTCTGCCCCCAGTGATTGAGGAGGCCGGCGAACAGCACCGGCTTGTAGATGACCGGGTGCGACAATTCCCGCAGCCGGTGCAGCGCGATGTACGAGTACGGCGAGACGAAATCGAAATACCAATCGACGCTAGGAGTAGTCATGACGGTGAGGATCGAAAAGAAGGGCAGGGTTTGGACGGTGATCCATTCGCGCGCCGAGGCGCGCAACGCGATGGATCCGGAAAGCGCGGACGCGCTGGTGGCGGCGTTTCAGCAGTTCGACCAGGATCCCAATGCCGCCGTGGCCGTGCTGTGGGGCGAGGGCGGTGCGTTCTGCGCCGGCTGGGATCTCAAGTACTGCGCGACGATGATCCAGGATGCGAAGCAGCTGCACGAGATCGATTACCCGCTCGATGATCGCAAGGCCATCCCGCGTGGACCGCTGGGGCCGACGCGGCTGGAGCTGGATAAGCCGGTGATCGCGGCGGTGGCAGGACCGGCGGTCGCCGGCGGGTTCGAGCTCGCGCTGTGGTGCGACATGCGGGTGATGGAGCAGTCCGCGTACTTCGGCGTGTACTGCCGCCGCTGGGGCGTGCCGCTCATCGACGGCGGCACGGTGCGCTTGCCGCGCATCGTCGGCATGGGACGCGCCATGGAGATCATCCTCACCGGGCGCAAGGTGCCGGCAGAGGAGGCGCTGCGCATCGGCGCATGCGAGCACGTGGTGCCCGAAGGCAAATCGCGCGAGTTTGCCGAGGCGATGGCGCACGAGATCGCCCGCTTCCCGCAGGCCTGCGTGCGCGCCGACCGGCGCTCCGCCTATATGCAGCAAGGAATGCCGCTGCGCGAGGCGATGCGCAAGGAGTGGTACAACGGTTTTCCCGCCTTCGAGACGGACGGTGCCGCCGGCGCCGCGCGCTTCGCCTCAGGCAAAGGGCGGCACGGGGATTTTCGCGACATCTGAGCGCGCGGGAAGCTCGGCGATGACGCGCTCGCGCTCGGCATCGCTCATCTGGCCCCAGCGCGCGATCTCATCCAGCGTTCGCCGGCAGCCGAGGCACAGGCCGCGCGCGGGATCCATCTCGCACACCTTGATGCAGGGCGACTTCAGCGCTTCCTCTTCGACGCGAGCGCACGCGCCGCTTTCGATGACGGCTCGCGACCGAGCAGGCCGCAGATCCACTGTCCGATGTCGACCAGCCGCTCGAGGTTCACGCCGGTACGGATGCCCATCCCGTTCAGCATGTAAATGACGTCTTCCGTCGCCACGTTGCCGGACGCTCCGGCGGCGTACGGGCAGCCGCCCAGGCCGGCGACGGAAGCATCGAAGGTCGTCACGCCAAGCTCGAGCGAGGCATAGATGTTGGCGAGCGCCTGGCCGTAGGTGTCGTGGTAATGACCCGCCAGCTTGGTTAGCGGAACCTCGGCCGCGCAAGCCTCGATCATGGCTTTCGTCTTACCGGGGGTGCCGGTGCCGATCGTGTCGCCAAGCGAGATCTCGTAGCAGCCCATGTCGTAGAGGGCCTTTGCCACCTGCGCCACTTGCGCCGGCGCGACTTCGCCTTCATACGGACAGCCGAGCACGCAGGAAACATAGCCGCGCACCTTGATGTCGGCGCTTCTCGCGGCATCGGCCACCGGGCGGAAGCGCTCCAGAGATTCGGCGATCGAGCAGTTGATGTTCTTGCGCGAGAAAGCCTCGGACGCCGCGCCGAAGATCGCCACCTCGGTCGCGCCCGCGGCGCGCGCGGCCTCGAAGCCCTTCAGGTTAGGCGTGAGCACCGGATAGTCGACGCCGGGCTTGCGCCGTATGCGCTCGAGCACCTCGGTGTGGTCCGCCATCTGCGGCACCCACTTCGGCGATACGAAAGCAGTCGCCTCCACCGCCGGCAGGCCGGCCTCCGCCAGGCGCTCGATGAGCTCGACCTTGATGCCGGTGGGCACCTCGCGCGCCTCGTTCTGCAGCCCATCGCGCGGGCCCATCTCGACGATGCGGACCGAGGCGCTCATTCGATCCGGACGAGCTCGGCGCCTTCAAGGACCTGCTCGCCCGCCGCGTAGTGGATTTCCTTCACCGTGCCGGCCGCCGGCGCGGTGATGGTGTGCTCCATCTTCATCGCCTCCAGGATGAGCAGCGGCTGGCCTTTCTCCACCTTGGCGCCGGCTGCGACCATCAGCTTGATCACGCGGCCGGGCATCGGAGCGGAGAGCGAGCCGCTGGGCCCGACATCGAGATCCGCCAGCTCTTCCTTCAACGACAGCGGCCAGCGCATGCCGTCGTGAAAGACGTGCCACGTGCCGCCTTCACGCACCGCTGTCGCCTTTCCAGCAGTGGCGTCGTACGGCTTGCCATCGATCTCCAGGCGGCGTCCTTCGTCGCGAAATGCCACGCGCACGCGGTGCTCTTCGCTGCCCGAGGAGAATACGAAATCGTGATGCGACTCGGCGTTCAGTCGCCAGCCGTCGACCGCGTGCCACGGCGAATGAGGATCGCCCGAGCGCTCGGCTGCGTCGCGTGCGGATTGTTCCTCGTGCTGCAGCTCGGCCAGCGCCGCCGCGGCGAGCACCTCCATTGGCGCGGCCGGACGCGGCGGGAAGAGCTCCTGCCGATGGCGCTCGATCAGCCCGGTGTCGAGCTCAGCCTTGGCAAACGGCGCGCTTTCGCACACGCGGCGCAGGAACTCCACATTGGTTGCGGGACCGACAATATGCGTCTCGCGCAGGGCGGCGCTCAGCCGCGCGAGCGCGTCGGCGCGCGTCGAGCCATGCACGATCAGCTTCGCGATCATTGGGTCGTACCACGCCGAGATTTCGTCGCCTTGCGCAACGCCCGTATCGATGCGCGCCCCAGCGGGGAATGACAGATGCGCGAGCTTGCCCGTCGATGGGAGGAAATCGCGCTCCGCGTCCTCGGCATAGATGCGCGCTTCGATGGCATGGCCATTGACGCGCAAGGCCTCCTGCTGGAAGGGCAGCGGCTCGCCCGCGGCGACGAGGAGCTGGAGCTCGACGAGGTCGAGGCCGGTGACCATCTCCGTTACCGGATGCTCGACCTGCAAACGGGTATTCATCTCCATGAAATAAAAGCGCCCGTCCTGCTCGGCAATGAATTCGACCGTGCCGGCGCCGGTGTACTTGATCGCCTTCGCCGCCGCGACGGCCGCCGCGCCCATCTCGCCGCGCTTGCTGAAGTCAGGCGCTGGCGCCTCCTCGATCACCTTCTGGTGCCGGCGCTGGACAGAGCAGTCGCGTTCGAAGACATGCAGCACGTTGCCGTGCGTATCGCCGAACACCTGCATCTCGATATGGCGCGGCCGCTGCAGATACCGCTCGACGAGCACGCGGTCATCGCCAAAGGCTGCCTTCGCTTCCCGCCTCGCGCCCTCCAGCGCGGTGGCGAAGTCCTTGCGGTCCTGCACCACGCGCATGCCCTTGCCGCCGCCACCCGCCGAGGGCTTGATCAGGACCGGATAGCCGATGCGTGCAGCTTCCTTTTGCAGGAAACCCGCATCCTGGTTCTCGCCGTGATAGCCCGGCACGAGCGGTACGCCCGCCTTCTCCATCAGCCGCTTGGCCGCCGACTTGTCGCCCATCGCGGCGATAGCCTCCGGCGTCGGACCGATGAAGACGATGCCGGCGCGCTGGCATGCCGTTGCGAAATCCTCGTTCTCCGAGAGGAAGCCGTACCCGGGGTGGATCGCTTCGGCGCCGGTCGCCTTGGCGACGCTGAGGATCGCTTCCATGTTGAGATAGCTTTCAGCCGCGGGCGGAGGCCCGATGCGGCGGGCCTCATCCGCCAGCTTTACGTGCAGCGCGTCGCGGTCTGCATCCGAGTACACCGCGACGGTGCGAATACCCAGCCGCTTTGCCGTGCGCATCACGCGGCAGGCGATCTCGCCGCGGTTGGCGATCAGGATTTTCCGGAAAACCATTTCGGCTTGCGCTTTTCCAGGAACGACGCGATGCCTTCGCGTCCTTCGGGCGAGGCGCGGATCTCGGCGATCCGCCGGGCCGTATCGGCTTTCAAGGCGTCGTCGATCGGCCGGCCTGCAACGTCGTGGATCAGGTCCTTGATGCGCGCATGGGCGGCGCCGCCGCCGGCGAGGAGGTGCTGGAGCATCGCATCGATCGCGCGGTCCAGGTCTGCGACTGGAACCAGCGCCGACAGCATGCCGATGCGCAGCGCTTCCTGCGCATCGAAGACTTCGGCTGTCAGGAAATAGCGTCCGGCGTTGCGGGCGCCTATGGCGCGCATCACGTATGGGCTGATGGTAGCCGGCGACAAGCCGAGCTTGGCTTCCGAGAAGCAGAACTTTGCCTCCGGCGTGCCGACGGCGATGTCGCAGGCGGCGACCAGTCCGGTCCCGCCGGCGAACGCGGGCCCGTGCACGCGCGCGATGGTGGGCTTGTCCATGCGATCGAGCGTGGACAGCATGTCGGCGAGGGCGCGCGCATCGCGCAGGTTCTCGTCATAGCCGTATCCGGCCATGCGCTTCATCCAATTGAGGTCGGCGCCGGCGCAGAACGCAGGACCGTTACCCGCGAGCACCACCGCTCGGACGGAAAGGTCGGCGTCCAACGTTTTCAAGGTCTCGGTTAGAGAAGCGATCAAGGCGTCGTCAAATGCATTGCGCACTTCCGGCCGGTTGAGCGTGACGCGGCCGACGCCATCTTTCTTGTCGACAAGGATCATCCGATGCGCGGCTCGATGAGGACTTCGGACTTCACGGAGTTCGCGACGTAGCATTTCTCGTGCGCGCTATGGTGCAAAGCGCGGTGCTCGTCCTCGGTCGGCGCCTTGCCTGAAAACGTCACGCGCGGGCGCAGGGTCACTTTGGAAATCCAGTGGCCGGCGAGCACGCCGACCGCCTCGTCCACGTAACTGTCCACCACGAACTTCTCCTGGCCGGCGAGATGCAGGAACCAGAGCATGTGGCAGGACGAGATCGCGGCCACGAAACCCTCTTCGGGGTCGACGCCAGGTGCGGAAGGCGCTGTCTTGGGGATGTTGCCGGGCGCGGCGCGCCCAGGAACGCTGACGCCGCTCTCGAAGCGCCATTCGTGCATGCGGCTGTAAGTCTTGTAGGAGAAGTCGTCCTGCCGCTTCCACTCGACGATAGCGTGGTGTTCGCTCACATGCGGAACACGCCGAAGCGCGTCTTCTCTATCGGCGCATTGAGCGCCGCCGATATCGCCAGGCCCAGCAGGCGCCGGCTGTCGGCGGGATCGACCACGCCGTCGTCCCAAAGCCGCGCGCTCGCGTAGTAGGGGTGGCCCTGCCGCTCGTACTGATCACGGATCGGCTGCTTGAACTTTTCTTCGTCCGCGCTGGACTTGAAGTCGCCCTTGACGGTGGCGAGCACCGACGCCGCCTGCTCGCCGCCCATGATCGAGATGCGCGCGTTCGGCCACATCCAGAGCATGCGAGGGCTATAAGCGCGCCCGCACATGCCGTAGTTGCCGGCACCGAATGAGCCGCCGAGGATCATCGTGAACTTCGGTACCGCCGCGGTGGCGACGGCGGTCACCATTTTCGCGCCGTCCTTCGCTATGCCGCCGGACTCGTATTTCTTGCCCACCATGTAGCCGGTGATGTTCTGCAGGAAGACGAGAGGGATGCCGCGCTGCGCGGCGAGCTCGATGAAATGCGTAGCCTTGAGGGACGATTCGGAAAACAGGATGCCATTGTTCGCGAGGATGGCGACCGGATAGCCATGCACATGGGCGAAGCCGGTGACCAGGGTCGTGCCGTAGTTCTGCTTGAACTCATCCAGCTCGGAACCGTCGACGATGCGGGCGATGACTTCGCGCACGTCGTACGGCTTGCGCGGATCCGCCGGAATGACGCCGTATATTTCCTCCGCCGGGTAGAGCGGCTCGCGCGCCGTGCGCACATCCATGTCCACCTGCTTGCGGTAGTTCAGGTTCGAGACAATGCGCCGCACGAGCGAGAGCGCATGGGCATCGTTAAGGGCGTAGTGGTCTGCGACACCGGAGACGCGGGTGTGCACCTCGGCGCCGCCGAGTTCCTCGGGGGTGACCACTTCGCCGGTGGCGGCCTTCACGAGCGGCGGGCCGCCGAGGAAGATGGTCCCTTGTCCCTTGACGATGATCGACTCGTCGGACATCGCCGGCACATAGGCGCCCCCGGCGGTGCAGGAGCCCATCACGCACGCAATCTGCGGGATGCCGGCGGCCGACATGTTGGCGATGTTGAAGAAGATGCGGCCGAAGTGCTCGCGATCGGGAAAGACGTTGTCCTGCTCGGGAAGGTAGCCACCGCCCGAGTCGACGAGGTAGATGCAGGGGAGGCGGTTCTGCGCGGCGATCTCCTGCGAGCGCAGGTGCTTCTTCACCGTCATCGGGTAGTAGGTGCCGCCTTTGATCGTCGCGTCGTTGGCGACGATGACGCACTCGCGG
>DATLDY010000064.1:0-30852 GCA_035525655.1 Burkholderiales bacterium | reverse complement strand
TACGACGCCGACCCCCGCAAGCATCCGGGCGCGAGGCTGATCGAGGAAGCCGATGCGATGGATGCGAAGCTCGAAGCCGTGGCCGGCGGCACCGGCAGCGCGCTCGCCAAAGGCGGCATGCTCACCAAGGTGCAGGCCGCGCGCCGCGCCGCGCGCAGCGGAGCGCACACCGTCATTGCGTCGGGCCGCGAGGCGGACGTGCTCGTGCGCCTCGCGCAGGGCGAGCGCATCGGCAGCCTCCTCACGGCGAAGACCGTGCCGCTCGCGGCACGCAAGCAATGGCTCGCCGATCACCTCACCGTCGCCGCGCGGCTCAGGCTCGATGCAGGCGCCGCGCGCGCGCTGCAGCGCGACGGCAAGAGCCTGCTGCCCATTGGCGTGATCGAGGTCTCGGGCGAATTCGAGCGCGGCGAAGTCGTTGCCTGCCTCGACCCTGAAGGGCGCGAGGTGGCGCGCGGCCTCGTCAACTACTCCGCGGGCGAGACGCGGCGCATCATGCGCCGGCCGACGGCCGACATCGAATCGATCCTCGGCTACGTGGACGAGCCCGAGCTCATCCACCGGGACAACCTGGTCCTGCTCTAGATGCCGCGCTCTCCGGCGAAGGCCTTGTAGGAGGGATGCCCGCCTGCCCGCAGCGCGCGCACGCCTTCGGCGGCGTCGCGGATCGGCTGCTTCTGCGGGCAGAAGTACTCGCGATAGAGAGCGACCTGCCGCTGTCCCGCGGCGCGCAGCGGCCGCCAGTCGCCGCGCGCGGGCGCCCACGTGCCATCCGGCCGGCCGAGCGCATAGACGCGATGGTCGGCACTCGCGCAGCGCAGGCCTTCGTAGCTGACGTTTTGCGCGCCCTCGGCACTGCGCGCGACCAGCACATAGCGCACGATGGCGTCCTTGCCGACCGCGAGCGTCGCGGCGTCGATGAAGAAGCGAAAGCCGCCGGGGTCGGACACGGTGAACTCGACGAGATTCGCGGCGCGCGGGTAAGGCGGGAGCGCCACGTTGTCCTCCACCGGCCGCCGGTCGATGTTCTCGCGCTCCCAGTCGCTCATCTCGGCGGGCGGACGGATCCCGCAGCCGGCCAGCAGCAGGGCGACGAGCACGACCCTCAAGTGAGATCCGCCGCGAGCGCTGCGCGCACCCGAGGTCCGAGCTGCGCGGTTGCGCTGTAGGCCGGATGATCGACGCCGACCGTGAGGCCGGCGCCTTGGCGCAGCGCGTCGCGCATCGGCGGCGCGAGCTCGAAGCGCAGGAAATGCACCGACGAGGTCTTCTCGTCGTTCTCGCGCTCCAGATCCTCGTCGGCGATCGGCGCTACCCGCTCGAAGCCCTGCACCTGCACCCACACACGGTCCTCGACGCCTTTCAGCCGCTCGAGCATGCGCTTCCTCTCGGCCTCGTCGGGGTACTCGATCAGCATCGTCGCCTTCCAGTTGTGGCCGTCGGGCACGAGCGGGTTGTAGGCATCGAGCTCGCCTTGGATGCCGGCGTCCTCGAAGATGCGCTCGATGCGCAGCATCTCCTGCACCTGGTAGCGGATGGTGAGCTCATCCTCGAACAGCAGCGTGATGTGCTCGCCGAGGTGCACCGTGCGGTGCTTCTTGTGCTCGATGACGCGCGCGCGGAAGGCGTTGCGCTCGCGCGCATAGGCTTCCAGCGACAGCAGGCTTTCGCGCTTGATCACTAGCGTTGCTGCTTAAAGGTGCGCGGATTCGAGCCGGCGCACTCGCGCGCGGCGGTCGGCCTGCAGGTATCGGTGCAGCTCGAGGAGCGCCTGGCGGTAGACGTCGCGCTTGAAGTCGATCACGGTGTCGAGCGGGACCCAGTACTCGTGCCAGCGCCACGCGTCGAACTCCGGATGCCCGCTCGCGCGCAGCTTGACGTCGCAGTCGCGCCCGACCATGCGCAGCAGGAACCAGATCTGTTTCTGGCCGCGATAGCCGCTTTTGCAATCCCTGCGGGTCCACTTGTCGGGCACGTCGTAGCGCAGCCACTCGCGGGTGCGCCCGAGGATGCGCACGTGGGCGCGCTGCAGGCCGATCTCCTCCTCCAGCTCGCGGAACATCGCCTGCAGGGGAGTCTCGCCGTGCTGGATGCCGCCCTGCGGGAACTGCCAGGCGTGCTGGTTGACCCGCTTGCCCCAGAACACCTCGTTCCGCGGGTTGGCGAGGATGATGCCGACGTTCGGACGGTAGCCTTCCTTGTCGAGCATGGGCTGCACCGCCTAAGTTACAAAGTAGAATGCGCCTCATCCGATTTTTCCACAGGCCACTGGCAAAGACAATGTCCGGTGCGCCCCGATGAAAACCTCCAGATTTTTCATTGCGACGCAGAAAGAAGTGCCCGCCGAGGCGGAGATCGTCAGCCATCGGCTGATGCTTCGCGCGAGCCTGATCCGGCGCCTGTCCGCGGGCGTCTACACCTGGCTGCCGCTCGGCCTGCGCATCGTGCGCAAGGTCGAGGGCGTGATCCGCGAAGAGATGAACCGCGCCGGCGCGATGGAGCTTTCCATGCCGGTCGTGCAACCGGCGGAGCCCTGGCAGGAATCCGGCCGCTGGCAGGCCTACGGGCCCGAGCTCCTGCGCTTCAAGGACCGCCATGAGCGCGATTTCGTCATCCAGCCGACCTCCGAGGAGGTCGTCACCGATCTTGCGCGCGGCGAGCTGAAGAGCTATCGCCGCCTGCCGGCGCACTTCTACCAGATCCAGACCAAGTTCCGCGATGAGCGCCGCCCGCGCTTCGGCGTGATGCGCGGCCGCGAGTTCGTCATGAAGGACGGCTATTCCTTTCACGCCGACTACGAGGATCTGCAGCGCGAGTATCGCAACATGCACGACACCTACACGCGCATCTTCACCCGCCTCGGCCTCAGGTTCCGGGCCGTGGCCGCCGACACCGGCGCCATCGGCGGCACCGGCTCCCACGAATTCCATGTGCTCGCCGATTCCGGCGAGGACGCGATCGCGTTCTGCCCGCAGTCGGATTACGCGGCGAACGTGGAGCTCGCCGAAGCCATGGCGCCGGGCACGCGCTCCGCGGGTAAAGAGACGCTGCAGAAAGTGCCGACCCCGGGCAAGACGAAGTGCGAGGACGTGGCGCAGCTTCTCAAGGTCGATCTCAAGAAAACCGTCAAGGCCGTGGCGGTGATGCACGACGACGCGTTTCATCTCCTTCTGCTGCGCGGCGACCACGACCTGAACGAGATCAAGGCGCAAAAGGTGATCGGCGCTTTCCGCTTCGCCACCGAAGGGGAGATCCAGGCAGCCCTGAAGTGCAAGGCGGGCTACATCGGGCCTGTCGGCGCCAACGTGAAGGTGGTGGCCGATCGCCGGGTGGCGCTGATGAGCGATTTCGTCTGCGGCGCGAACGAGGAAGGCTTTCACCTCGCCGGCGTGAACTGGGGACGCGACCTGCCCGAGCCGCAGGTGGCCGACCTTCGCAACGTCGTGCCCGGCGATCCCAGCCCCGACGGCAAGGGCAAGCTGGAGATCGTGCGCGGCATCGAGGTGGGGCACATCTTCCAGCTGCGCACCAAATACTCGGAGGCGATGGGCGCGAAGTTTCTGGACGCGGCGGGCGCGGAAAAGCCGTTCGAGATGGGCTGCTATGGGATCGGCGTGACGCGCATCGTCGCCGCCGCCATCGAGCAGAACCACGACCCCCGCGGGATCATCTTCCCGGCGCAGATTGCGCCCTTCGAGGTGTGCATCGTGCCGATCGGCATGCAGAAAAGCCCAGCGGTGCGCGAGGCGGCCGAGCGGCTGTACAAGGAGCTCACGCAGAACGGCGTGGACACGCTGCTCGACGATCGCGACGAGCGGCCCGGGGTGCTGTTCGCCGACATGGACCTGATCGGCATCCCGCACCGGGTCGTGCTCGGCGAGCGCGGGCTCGCGGCGGGGAACGCCGAGTACAAGGCGCGCCGCGATGAGAAAGGCACCGACGTGCCGCTCGCCTCCATCGCGAGCTTTGTCCGGGAGCGCCTCGCCGCCGCATGAGGATCGCGGCGCTCGTGCTCGCGCTCCTCGTCCCTGCCGCGGCCTGGGCCGGTGCCCAGCGCTACGAGCCGCTAGCCGACTCGGTGCGCACCCGCCTCTCGCGCGTGGTCGCCGACCGCGCGGTGCCATCCATGGCCTTTCGCTCGACGAGCGACGCGCAGCGCTGGCTGAACGACATGGACACCCGCCTCGCGAAGCGCATCCCCGACCGCAAGCAGCGCCTCGAGCTCCTGCGCACCGTGCACTACGAGGCGACGCGCGCGCGGCTCGACCCGCAGCTCGTGCTCGGCGTGATCGAGGTGGAAAGCGGCTTTCGCAAGTACGCCGTGTCGCGCGCCGGCGCGCGCGGCTACATGCAGGTGATGCCCTTCTGGGTGAAGCTGATCGGCGCGCCGGGGCACAATCTGTTCCACTTGCGGACCAACCTGGCCTACGGCTGCGCCATCCTGCGCTTCTACCTCGACATCGAGAAGGGCGATTACTTCCGCGCGCTCGGCCGCTACAACGGCTCGCTCGGCAAGCCGGAGTATCCTAACCTGGTGCTCTCGGCGTGGCGCGGGCGCTGGAAATATGACGGCCCCGTAGGATGAAGGCCACGGCAGCATGATCGGCGCGCTCCTCGACCGGCATCCGCGCGTAGCGAACTACATCTACGGCTTTACGCCGCCAGAGGTCGGCACGGTGGTGCTCGTGCACCGGCGCGTGTACATCGTCCCGGCGCAGCTCGGCTGGCTGTTTGCCATCACGCTGGCGATCCTCCTCATCGGCTCCATCAACTACGCGCTCTCGCTCGGCTTCGCGTTGACGTTCCTGCTCGCGGGCATGGGGCTCGCCGGCATGGCGCACACCGCGCGCAACCTCGCGCGCATGGCGATCAGCGTCGGGCGCGTCGAGCCGGTGTTCGCCGGCGAGACGGCGCAGTTCAGGCTGTACCTGGATGCGCGCTCGTCGTTCGATCGGCCGGCAATCCTCGCGCGCCACATGGCGTCGCGCGCGCAGCTGGTAGTCGACGTACCCGCAGGCGGCATCACCGAGGTGGTGCTGCCGGTGCCGGCGATGCAGCGCGGCTGGATGCCGCTCGGCCGCGTGATGCTCGAGACGCGCTTTCCGCTCGGCATCTTCCGCTCCTGGAGCTACGTCGAGCCGCAGCTTCGCTGCCTGGTGTACCCGCGCCCTGAGCGCTCGCCGCTGCCGCCGCCGAGCGCCGAGAGCGCGCGCGGCGCGCTGCGCTCGCCGATGCCGGGCAACGACGATTATTCCGGCCTGCGCACCTACCAGCTCTCCGACTCGCCTCGCCATGTCGCCTGGAAGGCGGTGGCGCGAAGCGACGAGATGCTGACCAAGCAGTTCACCGGCGAGGCCGCGGCCGAGCTCTGGCTCGACTGGGCGCGCCTCGCGCCGAGCTTTGGCACGGAGCAAAAGCTTTCGCGCCTCGCAGGGTGGGTGCTCGCCGCGGAGCGCTCGGGCGTGACCTACGGCCTGCGCCTGCCCGGCGTCGAGATCGCGCCGGGGCGCGGCGAGCTGCAGCTCGCCGCCTGTCTCCAGGCGCTCGCGCTCTACGGGACCGAGAAATGAGCCTGACGGTTCCGCATCCGCTGTCGCCGGAGATGCGCCAGCTCACGCTGCGCGACCTCGCGTGGCTGACCGGATCGTTCCTCCTCGTCATCACGCCGCACATGCTGCGCGCGCCGTGGTGGCTCACGGTCCTCACGCTGTGCCTCTATGGCTGGCGCATCTACTACACGCTGAACCGCGTGGCGCTGCCTTCGCGCTGGCTGGTGGTCGCGGTCGCGTTCGTCGGCCTGTTCGGCGTCTGGCTCGAATACCGCACGCTCTTCGGACGCCAGCCGGGAATCATCCTGCTCGTGCTCTTCTCGGGCCTGAAGATGCTGGAGTCGCGCACCCACCGCGACGGCGCGGTGGCCGCCTTCCTCGGCTACTTCCTGATCATCACCAACTTCCTCTACACGCAGTCGATCCCGACGGCGCTCGTCATGTGCGTCGGCGTCTTCGTCATCACCGCCACGCTGATCGGCTTCAGCGCGCCCAACCGCTCCCTGCGCCTGAACCTGCGCACCACCGGCATGCTGCTCGCGCACGCCGCCCCGGCCGCCCTCGTGCTCTTCGTCCTCTTTCCGCGCGTGCAGGGGCCGCTCTGGGGATTGCCGCAGGACGCCTACTCGGCCATGAGCGGACTGTCGGAGACCATGTCCCCCGGCAACCTGTCGCAGCTCGCGCTCTCGGATGCGATCGCCTTTCGCGCGCAGTTCGACGGCGAGCCGCCGCTGCCGCCGCTGCGCTACTGGCGCGGCCCGGTGCTGTGGGATTTCGACGGCCGCACCTGGTCGGCCGGAATGAGCACCCTCGTGCGCTTCGAGGAGAAGGCGGTGACCGGCCCGGCGTATCGCTACTCGGTGGTGCTCGAGCCGCACAACCACCACTGGCTGTTCGCGCTCGAGACGGCGGCGAGCCTGCCCGAGCGCTCGCGCATGACCTTCGACCACCAGATCCTCGCCACCGCGCCGGTGCGTAACCGACTGCGCTATGACGTCGTCTCGGTGATCACGCCGGCCCTCGAAGCCGACGAGCAGCGCACCTCGCTCAGCCGCGCGCTGCGGCTGCCGCAGGGCTTCAACAAGCGCGCGCTCGCGCTCGGGCAGGAGTGGCGCGCCGCCGGCGGCTCCGACGCCGAGATCCTCGCGCGCGGCCTCGCCTTCATGCGGCAGGGCAAGCTCACCTACACGCTCGAGCCGCCGCTGCTCGGCGCGGACTCCGTGGACGAGTTCCTGTTCGACACCAAGGCCGGGTTCTGCGAGCACTTCTCGTCGGCGTTCACCTTTCTGATGCGCGCCGCCGGCATCCCGGCGCGCGTGGTCACCGGCTACCAGGGCGGCGACCTCAACCCCTTCGACCTGATCGTCACGGTGCGCCAGTCCGATGCGCATGCCTGGACCGAGGTGTATCTGCGCGGCCGTGGCTGGGTGCGCGTCGACCCGACCGCCGCCGCCATGCCGCGCCGCGTCGACCTCGGCCTCGCGCGGGCGCTGCCGCAGACCTCGGCGCTGCCGCTCATGCTGCGCCCGCAGATGGAATGGCTGCGCGGCATGCGCTACCAGTGGGAAGCGATGGCGCACAAGTGGAACGTCTGGGTCCTGGGCTACAGCCCCGAGCGCCAGCGCGATTTGATGATCTCGCTCGGCATGCGGGATGCGGACTGGCAGAAGCTCTCGGCGCTGCTCTTCGCGTTCCTCGGCCTGATGACCATCGCGCTCCTCCTCTGGTCGCTGCGGCGCCTTGCGCGACCCGACCCGGTGCAGCGCGCGTGGGTCGCGTTCTGCCGCAAGCTCGCGCGGCAGGGCGTGGTGCGCGAGCCGCACGAGGGCCCGCGCGACTACTCCTCGCGCGCCGCGCGCTCGCTTCCCGCCGCGCGGCGCTCGATCCTGCGCATCGCCGCCCTCTACATACGACTGCGCTACGGCGAGCGGCAGAGCCGCCCCGGCACGGCGCGCCTGCAGCGCCTGGTGCGGCAGCTGAGGTTGAATTGAGGATCTTCTTCTTCTGCGTGATGCTCGCCCTCGCCCTGCCGGCCGCTTCACAGCCCGCTGCACAGCCGTATGGTGAACGAAGCGAGGTGCAGGCCTTCATCGCCGATCTGGTCCAGCGCCACGGCTTCACGGAGAGCGAGCTGCAGCAGCTCTTCTCGAAAGTGCAGCGCACCGACCCGGTGCTGCAGTTCATGACGCCGGCCGAGCGGCCGACGTGGCAGGACTACCGCGCCATGTTCGTGAACGAGGCGCGCATCGCCGCCGGCCTCGCCTTCTGGAAAGCCAACCGCCGCGCCCTCGCCCGCGCCGAGCGCGAATACGGCGTGCCGGCGCAGTTCATTGTCGCGATCATCGGCGTCGAGACCTACTACGGGCGCAACATGGGCCGCTGGCGCGTGATCGATGCGCTCTCCACGCTCGCGTTCGATTACCCCTCGCGCGCGCCCTTCTTCCGCGGCGAGCTCGAGCAGTACCTGCTCCTCGCGCGCGAAGGCGGACTCGACGTGTTCGCGTTGCGCGGCTCCTATGCCGGCGCGATCGGCATCCCGCAGTTCATGCCGGGGAGCCTGCGCCGCTACGGCGTCGACTTCGACGGCGACGGCGCGATCGACCTGCGCCGCTCGAGCGTCGATGCGGTGGGCAGCGTCGCCAACTTCCTCAAGGAGCACGGCTGGCGCGCCGGCGAGCCGGTCATCTATCGGGCGCGGGTCACCAACGATGCCGCCCGCAAATACGTCGACGGGTCGGTCACGCCCAAGTATCCGGTCGGCGAGCTGATCGCGGGCGGCCTGGAGCTCCACCCTGCTCCTGCGTCCACCGAAGCGCTCGGCGTGCTCGTCGCCCTCGGCGAGGACCACCGCGTCGGCCTGCAGAATTTCTGGGTGATCACCCGCTACAACCGCAGCGCGTTCTACGCGACCGTCGTATCCGATCTCGCGGCGGCGCTCGCCGAGCGGCGCGCTCAGAGCGCCGGCAAATAGCGCAGCGGGTCGACCGCGGCCGAGCCTTTGCGGATCTGGAAGTGAAGCTTCGGACGATCGGCGTCGGAGGAGCCAAGCTCGGCGATCTTCTGGCCGCGCGAGACGCTCTGCTGCTCCTTCACCACGATGTCGCGGTTGTGCGCGTAGACGGTGATGAAGCCGTTGTCGTGCTTGATCACCACCAGCTTGCCCAGGCCGGGGATGCCGCTGCCGATGTACGTCACGCGCCCGGCGGCGGCGGCCACGATCGGATCGCCCGGCTTGCCGTCGATGTCGATTCCCTTGGAGCGCGGCTCGGCGAAGCCCGCGAGAATCTTGCCCCGGGCGGGCCACATGAACTCCCCACCAGCGGGAGCAGTCGAAGCCGCCGGTGCTGTCGGCGCAGGGATGGCCGCAATCGGCGGAGGCTTCGGCACGACGGCCGGAAGCGGCGCCTCCAGGGGCCGCGACTCAATCGCGCGCGACTCGACGCGGCCGACGACGGTTCCGGTCATGGCGGTCTCGGGCGCGCGCACGCGCAGCACCTGGCCCACGAGGATGCGCGTCGGGTCGTCGAGGCTGTTCCACTGCGCGACTTCGCGATAATCCGCGCCGTTCTCGAGCGCGATGCTGTAGAGCGTGTCGCCTTTCTTCACCACGTACAGCCCTTCGGCGACGGGGGTCGGCGCGGGCGTAGCGACGACCGGCTTTTGCGCGGGTTGCGCGACAGGAGCCTGCGGGCGGCCGGTGCGGTCGACAACGGGCGCCGGGCCGTGCTGCGATGCGCACCCCGCCACGACGACGATCATCGACGCTGCCGCCAGCTTCGTCATGCTCTGCCCGCCTTCATCGGTACAAAGCGCACCGGGTCGAGCTCCGACTCGATGAATCCGCGGCCGCTCCGCTCGATCAGTACGAGCCGCTGCCCCCCTTTGTCGCTGTGCAGCGGCAGGATCATTCTGCCACCCGGGGCGAGCTGCTGGACGAGCGCCTCCGGCAGGCGCGGCGCGGCTGCCGCGACGATGATCGAATGAAACGGCGCTGCCTGCTCGAGCCCCGCATAGCCGTCGCCATGCGCAAGCCGCAGGTTCGCCAGGCGCAAGCCCAGGAGATTCTTCCGCGCGCGATCGAGGAGCGCCTTGATGCGCTCGATCGAGAACACCTCGGGGAAGATGCTGGCCAGCACCGCGGCCTGGTAGCCGCAGCCGGTGCCGACCTCCAAGGCCTTCCCTGGAACCCTGTTTTCAAGGAGGAGCTCGATCATGCGAGCAACCACGTACGGCTGCGAGATGGTCTGCGCGAATCCTATGGGCAGCGCGCTGTCTTCATAGGCGCGGCTGGCAAGCGCTTCCTCGACGAACACATGGCGCGGCACCGAGCCGAGCGCACCCAGCACGCGCTCGTCGCTGATGCCCTTGGCCCGCAGGCGCTCCACCATCCTCGCGCGCGTGCGCTGCGAGGTCATGCCGATACCCACCGCCTGCGTCAGAGCGCGAGCCATTCGCGCGCGCGCGGCAGCTGCGTCGCGTGCGTGAGATCCATGCGCAGCGGCGTGACGGACACCCGGCGGTTCTCGACGGCGTGGAAATCGGTGCCCGGCCCGGCATCGGCCGCCGCGCCGGCGGGACCGATCCAGTACGCGTCCTCGCCGCGGGGCGTGGTGAGCTTGATCACCGGCTCGGCCTTATGACGCTTGCCCAGGCGCGTGACCTCGAAGCCGCGCAGGCTCGCCGGCGCGACGTCCGGCACGTTCACGTTGAGGAGCACCGGCTCGCCAAAGGGCGCGCGCGACAGGCGCTCGACGACCTTGAGCGCCACCTCGATCGCGCTGTCGAAGTGCTCGCCCGCCTTGCTGGTGAGCGAAACGGCGACCGACGGGATGCCGAGGAGGTAGCCCTCCACCGCCGCGGCGACCGTGCCGGAATAGATGGTGTCGTCGCCCATGTTCGCCCCGAGGTTCACCCCCGAAACGATGACGTCGGGCGTGAAATCGAGAAGGCCGGTGATCGCGATGTGCACGCAGTCGGTGGGCGTGCCGTTGACGGAGTAGTACCCGTTCGGCGCCCGGCGCACGATGAGCGGGCGGTCGAGGGTGAGCGAATTGGAGGCCCCGGAGCGGTCGCGCTCGGGGGCAACCACGGTCACCTCGCCCAAACGGCGCAGGGCTTCGGCGAGCAGCGTAATGCCCGGCGCGAAGTAGCCGTCGTCGTTGGAGACGAGAATTTTCACGCAAACGATTCTACAGTCCGTCGGGACTTGAACAGGTTGAACAAGGGCTGTCTAACTTCCGTGCGCTGGGCGCTTCCCATGGCCGTGCTCGTTGCCAACATCGCCGCATTTGACGCGAGGGCCGCCGGCCTCGATTACACCGTCGAGATCGCGGCGCCGCGCGACCTGAAGTCGCGCCTGGAGAAAGGCCTGAACCTCGTGCGCTGGCGCCTCGATCCCGAGATGAATGCCGAACGGCTCAAGCGCCTGGTCGACGACGCGGTGCGCGAGGCGCGCGAGGCCGCGGCGACCGAGGGCTACTTCTCGGCCAACGTCGAAGCCGACGTCGATTCGTCGGCGACGCCGTGGGTGGTGCGCCTGAAGGTCGAGCCGGGCGAGCGCACGCGCGTCGGCGACGTGGAGGTCCGCTTCATCGGACCGGCATCGACCGACGGCGAGGCGCGCTCGCTCCTCGAGCGCGTGCGCGAAGGCTGGACCCTGCGGCGCAACCAGCCGTTTCGCCAGGCAGACTGGGACCAGGCGAAGCGCCAGGCGCTGCGCACGCTCTCGGGGTGGCGCTATGCCGCCGCCGACCTCGCCGACAGCCAGGCGAGCATCGACCCCGACGGCCACCGCGCGGCGCTGTTCGTCGAGATCGAGAGCGGGCCGCCGTTTCGCTTCGGCACGCTGCATATCAGCGGCACGCGGCGCTATAAGGACGCGCTGGTCGAGAACCTGTCGTCGATTCGCGCGGGCGACACCTACGACCGCGAGAGGGTGGTGCTCTACCAGCGACGCCTGCTCGAATCAGGCTACTTCGCGAGCGTGCAGGCCGAGATCGACGCCGCCACGCCCGGCGCGGATGCGGCGCCGCTGCGCGTCTCGGTGATCGAGGCGCCGAAGCACCATGTCGAGTCCGGCATCGGCTACAACACCGACGTCGGCCCGAAGTTCGAGGCCCGATACACCAACCAGGACGTGTTCTCGAGCGCCTGGCGCTTCGGCTCCAGCCTGAACCTCGACGAGAAGATCCAGAACCTGCAGCTCACCCTCGACACGCCGCCGCGGCCCGGGGGCGTGTGGAACAGCTTCTTCACCCGCGCGCGCCAGCAGGACATCCAGAACGAGCGCACGCGGGAAATCGCGTTCGGCCATGCCTACAACATCGGCGCCGGCGCCGCGCCGGCGGCGTTCATCACCTCGGCGCACTTCGAGGACCAGGTGCTGTCCGGGGTTACGGCCGACAACCGCTACGCCATCTACTTCGGCGTGCGCAAGTCGTTTCGCAAGACCGACGCGCTCGTCTCGCCGCGCGAGGGGTATGTCCTTTCCGGCGAGCTCGGCGGCGCGCCCCAGGGGCTGAGCTCGCGCGCCTTCGCACGAGGTATCGGCAGTGCATCGTTCTTCTTCCCCGTCGGTCGCGACGGGGACCTGCTGCTACGCGGGCAAGCGGGATATGTGCAATCGCACACGCGGGAAGGCATCCCCAGCACCTTCCTCTTCCGCACCGGCGGCGACCAGACGGTGCGCGGCTATGCATTCGAGAGCCTCGGTGTCGAGCAGAACGGCGCCATCGTCGGCGGCCGGCGCCTTCTCGTGGGAAGCGCGGAGTACACCTACTGGGTGGGCGAGAACTGGGGCGTCGCCGGCTTCGTCGACGGCGGCAACGCCTGGGACAGCGGCGTGCAGACCACGGTGGCCACCGGCTACGGCGTCGGCGCCCGCGTGCGCACGCCCATCGGCCCGATCCGCGCCGACCTCGCATACGGCGCGCTCAGGAGCGAGTTCCGCATCCACTTCTCCGTCGGGTACGGCTTCTGAAGACGCGCATCCTCCTGGGCGCCGGTGCGGTCCTTGCGCTCCTCGTGGTGGCGCTCGGCGGCTTCGTCGCGTGGCTCTTCGCCACCGAGTCGGGCCTGCAATGGGCGCTCAACCGCGCGGTGTTGCAGGCCGGCGGCAAGCTCGTCGTCGACGGCGCGCGCGGCACGCTGGCGAGTGTCGTGATGATCGAGCGCCTGAGATTCGACGCCGACGGCACGACGCTCGAGCTGCGCGACGTCGCCGGCCACGGCCACCTCGCCTCCGCGCTCGGCGGGCGCATCGTCATCGAGCCGCTGCGCGTCGCATCCGTCGACGTGAAGCTCGGCCCGGACCCGGGCAAGCCGCCCACGCTGCCGACGCTTCCCTTCGGCATCCGCATCGGCCAGGTCGAGATCGGCCGGCTAACCCTCGAGCAGGACGGCACCGCATACGCCTTTCGCAACCTGCGTTTCGCCCACATCGCCATTGGCGCCCTGCCGCCTTCCAGCATTTCCGCCGAAGGCTCCTTCGAGTTCGAGCACGAGCGCTACCCGGTGACCGGCACCCTCGCGCTCGGCGGCACGCTCGAGCGGCTGCAGGCCCACGTCGCGGGCAAGGCCGCCGGCGGCATCCCGGCCGACGTGCGCGCCGTGGTCACCCCGCTCGCGCCGCAGAAGATCGAGTCGGTCGAGGCGCGCGCCGGCCCGGTGGACTTGGCCACCCTGGATGCAGATCTGCCGCACACGGCGCTGGATGTCATCGTCAAGGCCACCGGCTTTGCCGGCACCCTCTCCGCCACCAACGGCCTCGCCGGCCCGATCGATCGCCAACGCTTGCCGATCGCGGGCCTGCAGACGCGGTTCTCCACCGATCTGCAAAAGGTGACGCTCGAGAACCTGCACATCGCCCTTGCCGGCGGCGGCACCCTCGACGGACGCGGCGTGGCGAGCGCAGCGGGCTTCGACGGCAAGCTGAAAGCGACCCAGCTCAACCTGCGCGCGCTGCGCTCCACGCTGCGCGAGACGCACCTCTCCGGTCCGCTCGAGCTTTCGCTCGCGCTCGATGTGCAGACCATCCGCGGCACGCTCTCGCAGCCCGGCATGACCGTGACGGCCGACGCGGTGCGCAAGGGCAACGACGTGGACATCCGCAAGCTCCACGCCTCTGCCGAAGGCGGAGAAGTCACCGGCACCGGCAAGCTGCGGCTCGGCGAGCCGCTCGCCTTCGACGCGAAGCTTGCCCTCGCGCGCTTCAACCCCGCTGCCTTCGGCGACTATCCGCAAGGCGCGATCAGCGGCAACGTGATCGCCAAGGGACAGTTCGGTAAGGAGCTCGCCGCGGATCTCCAGTGGGCGCTCACCGACAGCAACCTGCTGGAGCAGAAGTTCGAGACGCGCGGCAGCGCACGCGTCGCCGGCCGTCGCGTGCTGCAGGCCCAGGCCGACGCGAAGCTCGCGGGCAGCAAGGCGACGGTCCGCGGCAGCTTCGGCGCACCGGGGGACCGGCTGTCCTGGGCGCTGGAGGTCACCGACCTGCACGACCACGTGGCGGATGTCGGCGGGCGGGTGAAGGCGGAGGGCACGCTCGGCGGCACCTTCGAGTCGCCCGACGCGGCCCTCTCGGCGCGCTTCCAGGACCTCGAGCTGCCGCGCGGCATCAAGCTCTCGAGCGCGAGCGCCGAGCTCGCCGGCACGCTGGCGCGCCATGCCGGCCAGTTTGTCGTTCGCATCGAGGGTACGGACGTCCAGGCGCGCCTGCGCGGGGGCCTGGCGGGCCGGCAGTGGACGGGCGAAATCCAGGCACTCGAAGGCAACGGCAAGGTGCCGTTCCTGCTGCGCGAGCCCGCGCCGCTCAAGGCCTCGCCCGAGCGCGTCGAGCTCGGCACGCTCTCCGCGTCGCTCGGCGACGGGCGCCTCCTGGTGCGCGAGCTCATGTGGTCGAAGGAGCGCGTCTCCTCCAGCGGCGAGTTCACCGGCCTGCCCGCGCAGTGGATCGTGACCGCAGCGCGGTTGGGCGAGAAGGTGCGCTCGACGCTGCTCCTCGACGGACAGTGGCAGATCGCCGCGGCGCCGAACCTCGACGGCAACCTGCGCCTGCGGCGCGCCGGCGGCGACATCACGATCGTCGACGAGACGGCGGTCGAGCTCGGGCTGGAAAGCATCGCGCTCGACGCGCGCTTCACCAATGCGGGCGTCGGCGCGCGCCTTGACGTCGTTTCCCGCTTCGCGACCGCTGCGGTGGCGGGCCAGCTCGGCCGCGACCCGGCCGCCGGCGTCCTCGGCATCGGGCCGAAGTCCGCGCTCTCCGCGCAGGGACAGGTCGAGCTCGCGCACGCCCGCCTCCTCGCCCAGCCGTGGCTTGCCGATGCGCGCTTTGACGGCCGCGTCGGCGCCGACCTGCAGGCGAGCGGCACGCTCGGCACCCCGGTATTCACCGGCACGCTGCGCGGCGACGCGCTCGCCTTCGACTACCCGCCGATGGGCGTGTACCTGAAGAACGGCCAGTTCCGCGCCAAGATCGAAAGCGACGTGCTGCGCCTCGACAGCTTCAGCGTGCAGGCCGGCGAAGGCACCCTCACCGCGTCCGGCACGCTGCCGTTTCGCGTCACGCAGGGCAACGCCAAGCTCACCTGGCAGGCGCGCAACTTCGCGCTCCTCGAGCGGCCCGACACGCGCCTGGTTACCTCGGGCGAAGGCGAGGCCGGCTTCGACGGCAAGCGGCTCTCGTTCTCGGGCGAGCTGCGCGCGGATCGCGGCCACCTCGAGATCGAGACCCAGCGCATGCCCAAGCTCAGCAACGACGTGGTGATCGCCGGGCAGACCCGCCCCATCGTGCGCGATACCACCAACCTGCCCGTGCAGCTCAACCTCGACCTCGAGCTCGGCGACAACCTCACGGTCCTGATGCAGGGGCTCGAGGGCAAGCTCACGGGCCGGGTGAATGTCACCACCGCCAAGGACGGCGAGCTACGGGCCTACGGCCGCCTGAGCACGCTGAACGCCACCTTCTTCGCCTATGGGCAGAAGCTGCAGGTCGACCCGGGCGTGCTGATCTTCGACGGCCCGCTCGACAACCCGGCGCTGCAGATCACCGCGTGGCGGCGCAACCAGGCGGTCGAGGTCGGCGTGCAAATCAGCGGCACGGTGCGGGCGCCGCGGGTGCAGCTCGTGTCGCAGCCGGCGGTGTCGGAGGGCGAGCGCCTGTCATGGCTGGTCCTGGGACGGGCCCCGACCGACGCGACCAAAGCCGACCTCGGACTGCTGCAGGCCGCCGCCGGCGCCCTCCTCGCCCGGGGCGACAGCATGCCCCTCGACCGCCGGCTCGCGCGCAGCTTCGGCCTGGACGAGGTGTCGTTCAGGGGCACCGGGGAGGTGCAGGACCGCGTCCTTGCCTTCGGCAAGCGCCTGTCGGACAAGCTTTATGTGAGCTACGAGCAGGGCCTGGGGACGGTGGCTTCGAACCTGGTGAAGCTCGACTACGCCCTCTCGCGGCGCTGGTCGGTGCGCGCAGAGACCGGGACTTCGAGCGGCCTTAGCCTCTTTTATCGCTTCTCGTGGGAGTAGTCCGGTCGGACTACGGCAAAAGCCGGCCGGGATATAGCGGGGACAAGGGGATGTGTCGCATGATGCTGACCTGTGTAGGGCGTCACCTACACAGGACCGGATGAGTGACCGTCACACTGTTACCAGTGCCGTCCGAGAGACCGACTCGAAAGTGGAGCCGGTCCACGGTAGCGCCAAACAAAGTGTAGTCGCCGTCTGATCGCCAGAGTGGGCTGTACCGGAGGGCACGTCTAGCGGACGTGCCCTCT
Source organism: Burkholderiales bacterium (assembly GCA_035525655.1). GTDB lineage: Bacteria > Pseudomonadota > Gammaproteobacteria > Burkholderiales > SG8-39 > SCGC-AG-212-J23. Next base: position 14,534 of record DATLDY010000064.1, on the reverse strand, counting down.
TTTTTTGTGCCTCGCTCTGGAAAACATTGTGGCGCAGGCCCGGCCGGCACGGTATCGCCACATGCCGCGTCATATTGTCGCGGCTTGCGGCTTTAGGTATGCCCGCTTCCTCTACGCAGCGACGCCGGACCGTGACGGGAAATTCACCGCTTTCTCGAAAACGGCCCCCCCGCCACCAGGTCCAGGGCCCGGGTGTACACCCCGGTCGGCGGTGTGCCGCAGCCCTCCAGCCATTTCTCGAGCTGTTGCTGTGACACATCCAGGTAATGCGCGAGGCGCTCCAGGCTGCCGACGGTGCTGAGCGCGAGCGCAAGCGTGCGGGTAACGGAGTTGTCTGCCACGGGTGCCTGCATATGCATCAAGTGCATGGGTTATTAGAAAACCCTGCGGCCCCCTGCGCAGTGACCGAATCCCCTCCCGGCTGTGCGCAATTCCCCTCCAGGAGGGAACGCGCCTTGCTCGCGTCACATTCGTGACACAGATCGACCTGCAGGACGCGCGCGAGGTGCGGCAGTGGTGCGAGAGGCTGCACGCCTCCGAGGACGAGCTGCGTCGCGCCGTCGAGCAGGTCGGCACCGACCCGCATAAGGTGCGCGAGCACCTGTTCGGCGGCTTCAGCGCCGCCGGACCTACGTCTTAGCCGCGATCCAGATCCCCGCGCCCACCGCAGCAATGCCGACCGCGAGCTCGATGCCCACGGGCTCGCCAATGATGACCGCCGCCACCAGCGATGCCGCGACCGGGTTCACCGTCATGGTGTTCGCTACTCGCGTCGGCGTCGTGCGCTCGAGCGCGAACACCCACAGGTAGAAGGCCGCCGCGCCCCCAAAGAGTCCGAGGAACGCGACCGCCCACCATTGCGGCGCGCCGAAATTGCCGAGCGCCTTTTCGAAGCCCGAGGAATACCAGGCGATCGCCACACTGAGCAGCGCACCCGCGCCCATCCCCGTCGCGAGGAAGCCCATCATGCTCGAGCGCTGCATCAGCGGACGCGACCAGACGTTGTAGAGCGCCATGCAGAGCGTGGCCGCCGCCATGACGAGGTCGCCCCGCCAGGCCTCGGGAGGCGCATTGCGCAGTCCAGCCGAGAGCGCGAGCGCAACCCCGCCGACCGCGATCAGCACACCCAGCGACTTGCGCCGGCCAAGTGCCTCGCGGCCCATCAGCGCCGCGACCAGCATCGTGGTGAGCGGCAGCATCGACAGCGCGAGCGAGCCGCGCGCGGCGGTGGTGTAGCTCATCGCTACGTTGTAGATCACGAAGAACACGCTGAAGAACAGGGCGCCGAGGAGCGTCACCCACAGCCAGTCGCGCCCCTTCGGCCATTTCACGCCTAACGCGAGCGCAATCGCGACGATGGGTATGGAGCCGATGCCGAAGCGAAAAGCGGCGAGCGTCACCGGGTCGCTCGCGTGGATGGTGTAGCGGGTAAGCGCGGCGGCGGTCCCGCCGAGCGCGCTGGAGACGACTGCCGCGATGACGCCCGTATTCACGGGCGCCATAGTGCCTTCGTTAGGCGGCGCTGAGGGCCTGGTTGCTGCCGGGCGTGGTGCTGAGGCCGGCGGCGGCGTAGAGGCGCTCCTGCGAGCGCAGGACGCGTTCGACGAGCTCGATCAGGCGCGGCGCGAGGAACGGCTTCACGAGGCACGCGGAGCCGAGCGACTCGGCGTGGCTGCGCAGTTCCGAGCGCCCGGTCATGAAGATGACCGGCACCCAGGGCACCGACGAGTCGGTGATGAGCGCCGAGACGAAATCGAGCCCGCTCACGTAGGGCATGTGCGCATCGACGATCATCACGTCGGGGCGCGCCTCGCGCACGAAGCGCGCGGCGGAGCGGGCGCTGTCGGCGAGCAGGACTTTGTAGCCCGCGTCCTCCAGCTGCAGCTTGAGGAGCTCGCGGATCTGGGGCTCGTCGTCGACGACGAGGATGGTACGGCGGCGGATTTGTTCTTTCATGGTTCCCTGCCTCCTGGAAACGATTCTCCGCGCGCAGGGCGCCGGACAGACGGCTGAGAGGCTAGTCCTGGCGGACTACACCGGCGACACGAGGGAATGGGGAAGGTGGTCGTACGATAGCGACTGTGTTGTAGGCCATCAGTGACCTGCAGCACCGGAGAGTGGCCAACACGGTGTTACTAGTGCCATCCGAGAGACCGACTTCTGTGTAGCCGGTCCACGGTAGCGCCAAACAAGGTGTAGTCGCCGTCCGATCGCCAAAGCGGGTAGTACCGGAGGGCACGCCTAGCGGACGTGCCCTCTTTTTTTTCTCGACCGCGGACGCATTGTGCCCACTGCTTGGTCCCGCCGCTATCGCCAGCTACAGCGATCTTGTGTAGCCAACCCTCTGAAAAATGTCGTGGATATCTGTCGACGTCGTAGCAAGGCGTCGCGACAAACGGACTACTGGTCTTGGAAATTCGGGGACGGAGCCCGAACTCTTGTCTCCGCTCCCGGCTATGGAAGTTCGGGCTGCGTCCCCGAATTCCTTAATCGGTCTTCGCGGCAGGGGGCTTCACCACGCGCTCATTCGCGCCCTCGGGCGACTTCACGACGCGCTCGTTGCTGCCGAGGTTGAGGTTCACGTAGCGCTGGGCGGGCCCAGTGTGGGCCTTCGCCGCCTCGTAGTCGGGCTCGAGCTTCACCGCGGCTTCTTTCAGCTTCGCCGCGCGGTTCTCGGGTGAAGGGTGCGTCGAGAGGAATTCGAGCCGGCCGCCGCCGAGCTTCGCCATCTTTTCCCAGAGCGTCACGGCCGCCTTGGGGTCATAGCCGGCGCGCGCGGCGAGCTGCGTGCCGACGGCGTCCGCCTCGGACTCGGATTCGCGGCTGTTCGGCAGCGCGACCGCCACCATCGCCGCGTTCTGCATCAATTGACCGCCGAGGTTGCCCACGCCCGCCGCCGCAGCGAGGATCTGCACGCCGACATCCGTCGTGCGCGCGACCGACATGCGCTCGCGCGTGTGGTCGAGGAGCGCATGGCTGATCTCGTGGCCCATCACCTGCGCGAGCTCGTCGTCGCTGACCTTGAGCTGCTCCCACATGCCGCTGTAGATCGCCATCTTGCCGCCCGCCATGCAGAAGGCGTTGACGGTTTTCGGGTCGTTGATGACGCGCACTTCCCAGCGCCAGCTCGCCGAATCCGGACGGAACTTGATCGCCTGCGCGATCAGGCGGTCGGTGATCTCCTGGACCTTCTTCGCGCGCGGGCTCTCGGTTTCGCCAGTGCCCTTGTCGAGCTGCTTCTTCTTGTCGAGGTCGGTCATCATCTGCTGGTAGGCCTGCGCCGAGCCCTGGATCGCCTCGCGCTCGGACACGAGCCCGAGGAGCTGGCTGCGGCCCGTAATCGGGTTCGTCGAGCAACCCGCCACCAGGACCATCGCGGCGGCCAGGAATTTGAGAGGCGTTTTCATCGGCGGAATTCTAAAACCTGTGGATAACCAAAGATGTAACTGAATGTATGCGGTTTTTTCCCGGGCCTGCCTTTGCGGCGGTGCTAGATGATTTGTAAGGGCGCCGGCCCTAAAATCAAGCCGCTGTGTTCGATGCAAACGCTGTGTTCGATGCAAAACCTAGCTTCGCCCCTCCCCCGCTTTGGATCCACGAGTCACTGGCCGCTAGGTGCGTTCTCGGAAAGGAAACCCAGTTGCTGATCTCCCGCCGTCGTGAAGCGAAGAGGCGTGCGCTCTTGCAGATGCTCGACCGCATTCCCATTCGCATCGAGCGCCCCATGTCACAGCCGGCTGCCGCGCCGGCCGACGTTCCTGCCGTTACCGTAGCCAAGGCCCGTCGCAAGCCCGGATTCGGGGACGGAGCCCGAACTAAATAGGGCTCTGACCCCGATTTAACGCTAGGCCGCTTTTCTCTCGCGCGTCGGCAGCTCGCCGATCGCGGCCTTGATCGCGTCCTCGACGCGCTCGAGAAACACGAACTCGAGCTTCTGCTTCGCCTCCGCCGGCACGTCCTCGAGGTCCTTCTCGTTGCGCTTGGGCAGCATCACCGTCTTGATGCCTGCGCGCAGCGCCGCCAGCGTCTTCTCCTTCACGCCGCCGATCGGCAGCACGAGCCCGCGCAGCGAGATCTCGCCCGTCATGGCGACATCCGAGCGCACCGGCAGATCGAGCAGCAGCGACACGATGGCGAGGAACATCGCCACGCCCGCGCTCGGCCCGTCCTTCGGCGTCGCACCGGCGGGAACGTGGATGTGCACGTCGGCCTTCTCGAGTGTCTCTCCCACGAACGAGCGTGAAAGCGTCAGCGCCGCTTGCGCCGACTCCTTCATTACGTCGCCGAGCTGCCCGGTGAGGATCAGCTTCCCGGACCCCGGCACCTTCGACGCCTCGATGAACAGGATGTCGCCGCCGACCGGCGTCCATGCGAGGCCGGTCGCCACGCCGGGCATCGGGGTACGCTCGGCCACTTCGTTTTCGAAGCGGCGGGCGCCGAGGATGCCGTGCAGGTCTTCGACGCTGACGCGGATCTTCTGCGCGCTGCCTTCGGCCACCCGCATTGCCACATGGCGCAGCACTGAGCCGATTTCGCGCTCGAGATTGCGCACGCCGGCCTCGCGCGTGTAGTCGCCGATGATGGCGCGCAGCACGTCGTCGCCGAGCTCGACTTTTTCGGATACGAGTCCATTGGCTTCGAGCTGGCGCTTGACCAGGTAGCGCCTGGCGATCTGCAGCTTCTCTTCCTCGGTGTAGCCGGGGAGCTGGATGATCTCCATCCGGTCGCGCAGCGGCCCCGGGATCGTGTCGAGCATGTTCGCGGTGGTGATGAACATCACCTTCGACAGGTCGAAGTCCACGCCGAGGTAGTTGTCGCGGAATTTCGCGTTCTGCTCGGGGTCGAGCACTTCCAGGAGCGCGCTCGACGGGTCGCCGTGGAAGCCGCCCTGCCCGAGCTTGTCGATCTCGTCGAACATCATCACCGCATTTTTCGACTCCGCGCGGCGCAGCGCCTGGATCACGTTGCCCGGCAGCGCGCCGATGTAGGTGCGCCGATGGCCGCGGATCTCCGCCTCGTCGTGCACGCCGCCGAGCGCGATGCGCTGGAACTTGCGTCCCGTGGCGCGCGCGATCGACTGCCCGAGCGAGGTCTTGCCGACTCCCGGCGGGCCGACGAAGCACAGGATCGGGCTCTTCCCGGTCGGGTTGAGCTTGCGCACCGCGAGGTGCTCGAGGATGCGCTTCTTGATCTTTTCCAGCCCGAAGTGGTCCTCGTCCAGGATGCGCCGCGCTTCGGCAATGTTGATTTCCTTCGCGTCGCCATCTTTCCACGGCAGCTCGGCGAGCCATTCGAGGTACGTGCGCAGCATCGACCCTTCGGCCGAGCCTTCGCCCATCCGCTCGAGGCGCTTGAGCTCCTTGACGGCGTGCTTGTGCACGTCCTCGGGCATGCCGGCCTCGCTAACCTGCTTTTTGAGCTCCTCCAGCTCCGCGCCGGTGTCGTCGTCCTCGCCGAGCTCCTTCTGGATCTGGCGCAGCTGCTCGCGCAGCACGTGCTCGCGCTGGCGCTCGTCGAATTCCTTCTTGGTCTTGTCGCCGATCTCCTTCGAGATGCGCAGCACCCCGACGCGGTCGGACAGCATCGCGAGGACGCGGTCGAGGCGATTCTTCAGGTCGAACGTTTCCAGGAGCTGCTGCTTCTCCTCGAGCTTGACGTCGAGGAGGTTGGCAACCATGTCCGCGAGGAGCGCCGGCGAAGTCACGCCCTGCACGACCACGCCAAGCTCGTCGGGCGCGTTCGGCAGAAGCTGGATCGCCTCGACCGCCTGTGCCTTCAGCTGGAGGAAGCGCGCCTCGACTTCCGTGTCCATTTCCTCGGTCGCCTCGATGTACTGCACGCGTGCGACGAGGAACGGCCAGCCCTCGAGGAACTCGAGCGCGCGGAAGCGGCTCTGGCCCTGCACCACCATGTGGTGCGCGCCTTCGCCGCCGGTGATGTAGCGCACCACCTGTCCCGCGGTACCGACCCAGTAGAGGTCGTTCGGGCCGACGTCGGTCTTTTGCGCATCGCGCTGCAGGAGAAAGCCCACCTTCTTCTCCGTGCGCACGGCTTCCTGCGCCGCGGCGACCGAGCTCGGCCGGCCGACGGTGATCGGCGAGATCACGCCGGGGAAGAGCACCGTGTTCCTCATCGGGATGAGGATCAGCGCGTCCTCGGGCAGCGGCTTCATCGTCGCGCCGCGCGGCTTCTCCGCGGATCCCGCGGAAGCTTTTTCCTGGTCCTGGGCAAGCAGCTTGGTCATGCGCTTTCCTTCTTCCTGAAAACCAGCGTTAGCACGCCGTCGGCGAGATGCTTGTCGACGAGCTCGAGCGGCGCGTACGGATCCGAAAGGGGCAGGCCGATCTGGCGTTCGAAGCGCCCATAGGGGATCTCGATGCGGTGCAGATTCATGTCCGGGCGGCAGGGGAACGGGCGCACGGCGGACACCGTGAGGCCGGAGCGGTCGAGCGACACCGTGATGGATTCAGCCGGCGCGCCGGGCAGGGCAACCTGCACGCACAGGTGCTCCGCCGACTCGGTGATGTCGACCGGCGGCTCCCAGGCAACCGGACGGTGCTGGAAGAACTGGCGCTGGAGCTTCTCGGCCCGGTCGAGCATCGACAGGGCTTCGCTCCACATCCAGGTGGAAAGGTCGCGTGATCTCACGGGGCTTAGATGGCGGCGAGAATCGCCGGAATCAAGCCCGGTGCAAGAAACGCTCCGTTAGGAGGTACTGGTTGCTACTTCTTGCGGTAGGGGAACTTGCGGCGCACGGCAGGCGTCGTGCGCGGATCCAGGTGGCGGTAATTGATACGCCCACGCGTCACGTCGTAGGGCGACATCTCGAGCGTCACGCGGTCGCCCGCGATGATGCGGATGTGCCGCTGGCGCATCTTGCCGCCGGCGTACGCGAGCACGTTGGCGCCGTTGGACAGCGTCACGCGGAACTGGGTATTGGGCAGCACCTCTTCAACGGTGCCGTCCATCTCGATGAGCTCTTCTTTTGCCATGGGGCCGCGCAGTATGGGACTCCGCGGCTTGAATTGCCAGCGTTTTCTACTCTTTCGGCTATTTTTGTGCCTGGCGCAGCAGCCATTTGCGAAATGCCACCACCGCCGGCCGCTCGGCAATGACCTCAGGACAGATAAGGTAATACGCCGAGCGCGGCTTCAATTCGATGTTGAACGGCGCACACAAGCGGCCGGATGCGATGTCCGCATCGACGAGCGGGCGCAGCGCGAGCGCAATGCCCATCTTCTGCGATGCGGCCTCGAGTGACAGGATGTTCGAGGAGAAGCGCGGCCCGCGCGTGCCGTCCACTTTATCGGCGACCCCCGCGAGGTCGAGCCATTTTTCCCAGGCGTGGCCGTGGGCGACGAGGTCCATCGCGTCGTCGTGCAGCAGCGTGTGGTTCGCGAGGTCCGCAGGCACCTTGACCGGCTGCGCTCCCTTCACGAGCTGCGGGCTCGCAACCGCGACGGTAGTCACGCCGAACAGGCGATCGGCGCGATAGCCCGGATAGTCCCCGGCGCCGAGATGGATCTCCACGCCCGAGGTGTCGCTGCGCAGGTCGTGGCTCGCGACGATCGCCGCCGAATCGAGCGCGCCTGCGTCGACCATCTTGCTCGAGCCGACGACGCGCACGTCGATCTTCGGCTCCTTCTTCTGGAAATCCGCGAGGCGCGGCATCAGCCAGCGCGCGGTGAACACCGGCGGCGCCGTGATCTGCAGGTCGGTCTCGTCGGCGCGCACGTGGATCATCTCGACTGCCGCCGCGAGCGCGTCGAACCCCTCGCGCAGCCGCGGCAGGCAGGCGCGCGCCGCTTCCGTAAGCTGCACGCCGCGTCCGGCTCGCTTGAAGAGCTGCACGCCGAGATAGTCCTCGAGGCTCTTGATCTGGTGGCTCACCGCCGCCTGCGTGATCGACAGCTCGGTCGCCGCATCCTTGAATGAAAGGTGGCGCGCGGCGGATTCGAATACCCGCAATGCATTCAGGGGCGGGAGGCGGTAAATCACTTGATGGATGAGCTTTTCTTATGCCACGGGTGAGATTTGATCGTTTGTCCGGCGACGGTTGCGGCACTACATTGGACGCATGACAAACCGCGCAGAATTGTACGCAAACGATTGCGCCACGCTTAAAACGCCGTTCTGGAAAAAAGCCGCCGCCTCGCTGCCGGCGTCGGCGCGCGCTCGCCACATCGGCGCGATCGAGCAGGCGGAACGGTTTGAACTTGCGCTCGATGGCGCGTTCGAATTGATGGCTCGCGTAAAAGCCGCCTTCGGCAGCGCGTTCCAGCGGCCACGCACCGCGCACTAACTAACCCCTTGCCTCGCCGTCCGAGCAAATCCGACGCCTCCTCCTCCTCCTCTGGCTAGGGCCCGCTCGGGCGGCGAGCATTCATAAATAAATGGGGACAGACCCCATTTAACCTTCGCAAAAGCTTCGGTAAATGGGGTCTGTCCCCATTTATTTCATGCGTTTCTTAGTACCATTTTCCGATGAAGGTCAAAGCGGCGCCGCGCGCCGCGGGCGTTGTCGTGTTCCGCCGCACAGGCACGGGGGTCTATCTCCTCGTGCTGCGCGCGTACGCCAACTGGGACTTTCCCAAGGGATTGGTCGAGGCGGGCGAAGAACAGCTTGCGTGCGCCAAGCGTGAGCTGAGGGAAGAAACCGGCCTCGCGGAAGTGGAGTTCCCCTTCGGCGACGAATTCAAGGAGACGGTCCCCTACTCGGGCAACAAGGTCGCGCGCTACTACCTCGGCGAGACAGACGAAGTCGAGATCGAGCTCCCCATCTCCAAGGAGCTCGGCCGCCCCGAGCACCACGAGTACCGCTGGGTCACCTACGACGAGGCCGAAGACCTCCTGCCGCCGCGCCTCGCCAATATCCTCGAGTGGGCGAAGCGCACCATCTCCGGCAGCTAGCCGCTGTTCCTTAGTCCCGCAGCAACGCCGTTGATCGTCAGGTGGATGGCGCGCAGCAGCCGCTCATCGCCACCGTCGGCGCGATGGCGCCTCAGCAGCTCCACCTGCAGGTGGTTCAGCGGATCCAGGTATGGAAAGCGATTGCGGATCGAGCGCGCGAGCGTGGGGTTGTCGGCGAGAAGCTCCGACTCCTCGGTGATTGCCGCGAGCCAGCGGCGCGCAAGGTGCCACTCCGCCTCGATGCGGCCGAAGACCTCCGCACGCAGCTTCTCGTCGGGCACGAGCTCCGCGTAGCGCGAGGCGATCGCAAGGTCGGTCTTGGCGAGCACCATGTCCATGTTGGAGAGCACCGCGCGGAAAAACGGCCATGCGCGATACATCTCGCGCAGCTCCGCGATGTCTCCCTTCCAGCTTTCCAACGCCGCGCCGAAGCCGTACCAGCCGGGCAGCATGAGCCGCGACTGCGTCCAGCTGAACACCCACGGGATCGCGCGGATGTCCTCGATGCTCTGCGTCGCCTTGCGCGACGCGGGCCGGCTGCCGATGTTGAGCTGCGAGAGCTCGGCGATCGGCGTCGATCCGCGCCAGTAGTCGATGAACCCCGGCGCCCTCACCAGCTGCCGGTAGGCATCGAACGCAGTGTGCGCGAGCTCCTCCATGATCTCGGCGTGGCGCGCATGGCTCGGCTCATCACCTCGGCGCGCCAAGCTCGCTTCCAGCATCGCGGCCGCGAGCGTCTCCAGGTTGCGGCGGCCGCTTTCCGGATCGGCGTACTTGCTCGCGATCACCTCGCCCTGCTCGGTCAGCCTTAGCGCGCCATCGACGGTTCCCGGCGGTTGCGCGAGCACGGCCTCGTAGCTCGGCCCGCCGCCGCGGCCGATGGTGCCGCCGCGGCCGTGGAACAGCCGCAGCCGCACGCCGCGCGCCTTGCACACGCCAAGGAGCGCCTCCGCCGCCTTGTACAGCGCCCAGTTCGACGCGACGTACCCGCCGTCCTTGTTGCTGTCGGAGTAACCGAGCATCACCTCCTGCTCGTTGCCCCGCCCCGCCACCCAGCTCCGGTAGAGCGGCAGCTCGAGCGCCTTCCCCATCACTTCACCGCAGTTGGCGAGGTCGGCGATCGATTCGAACAGCGGCACGATGTCGATGTCGAGCGGCGCCGCGGCACCCGGCCGCAACAATCCGGCCTCGCGCGCGAGCAGCCCCACTTCCAGGAGATCCGATACCGATTCGCAGTGGGAGATGACATAGCGCGGCACCGCGCGCGCACCGAAGCGCCGCCGGCCTTCCGCCGCCGCCTCGAGGATCGCGAGCTCCTTCTGCACGAGGGCTGAGTAATCGACGTAGGGCGAGCGCAACGGCCGCGGGCTCGCCAGTTCTTTCGCCAGCAGCGCGATGCGCTGGGCTTCTTTCAACTCCGCATATCCGCCGATGCCCGCGCGCGAAAGAAGCTCATCGACCGCGGCCTCATGCACATCCGAGCTTTGCCGCAGGTCGAGCGGCGCGAGGTGGAAGCCGAAGATCGACACCTTGCGCTCCAGCGCGCGCAGGCGCCCGCCGGTGAGGAGCGCCGCGCCGTGTTTCCTTAAGGAAGCCGAGATCGTGGCGAGCTCGGCGGCGAATTCTTCCGGCTTCCCGTAGGCCAGCCCCTTGTTGACCGGCTGCGGACTCGCCACGTGCTGCGCCAAGGCTTCCGCGGTGGCGGCAAGCCGTGCATAGATGCCGGTGAGCGCGCGCCGATACGGCTCGTCCTGCCGGTGCGGCGACGGATCTCCGGAGCGCTCGGCGAGCGCCTGCACTTCCGGTGCGACCGGCGAGAGACGCGCGGAGAGGCCGAGCTCGCGGCCAAGCTGGTTCACTTCGGCGAGGTAATGCTCGAACACGACGCGCGCGTGCAGCGCCTGCGCGGTGCGCAGCACACTCGCATCGACATTCGGATTGCCGTCGCGGTCGCCGCCGATCCAGCTTCCCACCGTGAGGAACGGCGGCAGCCACGGCAGCGCCTCGAGGTGGAAGCGCTCCTTCAGCGCATGCTCGAACTCCGCGTACAGGCGCGGCAGCTCCTGCAGGAACGTGAGGCGGAAAAAGTTCGTCCCATTCAATACCTCGTCGGCGACCTGCAGGCGCGCAAGGCGCAGCATCGACGTGAGCCAGAGGCGCAGCACTTCGGCATGGATCGCCTCGTCGCGCTCCGCACTTTGACTTTGGGCCAACAGCCGCGCGATCTCGCGCTCGCACTCGAGGATGCTCTGGCGCTGCACCTCGGTCGGATGCGCCGTCAGCACCGGGCTCACGTGCGCGCGCTCGAACCACGCGGACAGCTTTGCGAAGCCAATATGCTTTACCTGGTCGAGCGCATGCGACAGGCTTCCCGGCCGCCGCGGCGACCCGGCGACCGCGTGGGCGCGGCGGCGGCGGTGCTGCTGCTCGTCCTCGGCGATATTCAGGAGGTGCGAGAAGAAGCTGAACGCGCGGACCACGTCGAACGTCTGGTCGAGGTCGAGCGCATTGAGCAGTTTTTCGAGCTCGCCCTTGCCGGAGTTTTCCTTGCGGAAGGCCACCGCCGCCTGCCGGATCCGCTCGATGCGCTCGAGCGCTTGGGCGCCCGCCTGGTCCCGGATCACCTCGCCCAGCAGCCGCCCGAGCAGGCGCCGGTCCTCGCGCAGCAGATCTTCCTTGTCCGTCACCGGGCGTAGGATAGCCGTGAGAATTCCGTACGACGTACGTAATTATCCAAATGGATTACCGCAGCCAGGCACTCAAATTATTCCCGCATGTATGCGCGCGCTGCGGCCGCGAGTTTTCCGGCAAGCGGCTTCGGGAGCTCACCGTCCACCACACCGACGGCAACCACGACAACAATCCGCCGGACGGCTCGAACTGGGAGCTCCTGTGCATCTACTGCCATGAGAACGAGCACGCGCGCGTCGTCGATTCACAGGCTGGCGGCAACGCCAAGGCGCCCGCGCCGGAGCCGGCGAAACATCGCCCGCTGGCTGATCTAGCGAAGCTGCTAAAGAAGAAATAATTCCGTACCGGGTACGGAACTAAGGGCCGAATTACGGCCGAACGAGCGCCGCGACGAGCTTGACGATCTCCTGCTCGACGAGCTGGGCGTTGATCTGCGAGAGGGCGAAGCCACCGCTCAGGCCGGCCATCGAGCCGGACTGCGGCACGGCGCCGTTGGTGATGCTGATGGTCTTGTTGTAATGCCGCGTGGTGAGGGAGAGCTCGCGGAAGTGCACGTCGCTTGCCGCGGCCTTTTCCATGCCCGCGGGCGTGATGCGAAGGCGGATCGCCGCTTCCCTGAAGCCGCCGCCGCCCTCGAAGACGAACTCTTCCTCCTCGATGGCGAAGGCGTGGCCGTGCTTCTGCAGGAGCGCGCCCGCCGCCTCGAACACCGGCCGCACGGTGGTGCGCCGCAGCTCGACGAATCCGGCGAGGAAGGCGAGGCCTTCGTCCTCGACGCGCTGCTTGCGGATCTCGTCCGCGCGGCGCGCGACGTCGTAGGCATCCAGCATGGCGCCGACTTCGGCGAGCATCCACTTGCTCATTCGACGGGGTCCGTTTCTTCGTGCGGCCGATCCGATGGGGTCGAGGCGGTCTTCTTGCGCAACTGCCGGTTCACGCGGCAGGACTTGAGCTCGGATGCATCGTGCTGCTCGATGGCCGCCACGTAGTCGCTAAAAGCGCTTGCGCCCGGCAGTCTCGTGTTCTTCGGCCTGTAGCGCGGGAAATCCATCCGCGCCCAGCATACGCGATTGCAAGGCACCAAAAAAGAAGCCGCCCGAAGGCGGCATCTGAAGACCCATTCCCCAGGGAGGAGGAGAAGAGAATGGGTTAGGGGGAGCAGTCATTGTGCGCAAGAGCGAAAGCGTTGTCTGTCGCGCCGCCCGGAATTTACGGTCAAGACGATGCGACAGCAAATCCCCTACTGGGGGTCAACCGAGGTCTATGGGCACAAACACCGTCGCCTCGCCCCGCTTGATAAGCAACGCGACGTTGTCCTTCGCCTTCGCGATGACCGCGCGCAGCTCTTCCACGCTCTTCACCGCCTGGCCGTTCACGGCAGTGACGAGGTCGCCGCGCCGGATGCCGGCCTTCGCCGCGGGACCGGCCACCTGCTCGACGACGAGGCCCTGCGCGCCGCCAAGCTGTTTCCTTTCCTCGGGCGTCAGCGGACGCACCGCGAGGCCGAGCTTGCCGCCGTCTTCCACACCGGGCTTGGCAGGGCCGCTGCGCGCCGTCGGCTCGCTCTGCATCTCGCCGACCGCGACGCCGAGCTGCTGCTTCTTGCCGCCGCGCCAGACCTCGACCTCGGCCTTGGTGCCGGGCTTGGTCTGCGCGACGAGCGGCGGCAGCTCGCTCGACTGCTGGATCGGCTTGCCGTTGAAGCCGAGGATCACGTCGCCGGGCTGTACGCCGGCCTTCTCGGCGGGTCCGCCCGACTCGACGGTCGAGACGAGCGCGCCCATTGGGCGGTCGAGGCCGAACGACTTCGCGAGCGACGCCGACACCTCCTGGATGCCGACGCCGAGGCGGCCGCGCTGCACCTTGCCGGTCTTGAGGAGCTGGTCCTCGACGTTCTTCACCACGTCGATCGGAATCGCGAATGCGAGCCCCATGTAGCCGCCGGTGCGCGAGTAGATCGCGGAGTTGATGCCGATGACCTCGCCCTGCATGTTAAAGAGCGGCCCGCCCGAGTTGCCCGGGTTCACCGCGGCGTCAGTCTGGATGAAAGGCACGTAGCTGCCCTCGGGAAGCGAGCGCGAGGTGCCCGAGACAATGCCCGCCGTCACCGTGTTCTCGAAGCCGAACGGCGAGCCGATCGCCACCACCCATTCGCCCACGCGGATCTTCGCCGGATCGCCGAGCTTCACCGTCGTCAGGTCCTTCGCGTCGATCTTCACCACCGCGATGTCGGTGGTGTGGTCGAGCCCCGCGATCTTGCCCTTGAACTCGCGCCGGTCGGCGAGCTTCACGCGCACTTCGTCCGCGCCTTCGACGACATGCGCATTCGTGAGGATCACGCCGCTCGCATCGACGATGAAGCCCGAGCCCATGCCCTCGCGCGGCTGCGGCGGCATCTGCCCGCCCTGCCCGCCGAAGCGGCGCAGGAACTCGTTGAACGGGTTCTCCTCCTCGTCATCGCCTCCTTGACCTCCGGACGGACCACGTGCGCGCGGCGCCGCCGACATGGTCGACGTGATGTTCACCACCGCGCCCTTGTTCGCCTCCGCGATCGCCGCGAAATCCGGCAGGGCCTGCACCGGAGCGCCTGCCGCACGCGCGCCAGCCGTGTTCGCGCTAGGTGCGGTGGCGCCTTGCGCAGCCTTGGGCGGCGCATCCGTGGAAGGAGAACAGGCCGCGAGAGCAGCAGCGAGCAAGGAAACAGCAAGGAATGCGGGCTTCATGGGCGAACCTCGGCGACCGGAGTGCCTCTTAGATGGGCGCAATCCCTCCTCGTTCAAGAATTCCGTACCCGGTACGGAATAAAAAAAAGCCGCCCGAAGGCGGCTTTAGGTTTGTGCCGTGCCCCAGGGAGGGAGGGCGAACGGCTCAGGGAGGAGGACTCCATTGTGCGAAGGCCGGGCGCCGCTGTCTGTCGCCTGCCTCAGGCTTTT
>DATLDY010000063.1:0-5638 GCA_035525655.1 Burkholderiales bacterium | reverse complement strand
GCCTCGGCGACCGACGGCAGGAATTCGCGCAGCAGCTTACGGTTGGCGGCGAAGCCGCCGGTGGCGAGCAGGACGGGCGTGGCGCCGAACTCGGCAAGGTGTTTCACCGAGCGTTGCAGCAGGGTAATTCGCTGCTGCTTCGAGATGGAGGCGCGCAAGAGCGCGAGCAGCTCGCGCCCGCTCTCGCCTGGCGTGGCATGCAGGCGCGACACGCTGTGGCCCGGCGCCACGATCTGCATCAGGTGGATGGGGATGCCGCAGGTGTCGGCGAGGAAGTCGATCGCGTCGCGCGAGCGGCGCGCGACCGCGTCGACGATCGCTTCGTTCGCTGTTCCGGCACCCTTCGCGCGGATGTCGCGCGCAAAAGTGCCCGGATCGTCATGGACGCCGGCCTCGCGCTGCCAGCGCGTGCCGGCGCCGGCAAACAATCCGCCGCTCACGCGCAGGTTGGACGGTCCGTCGAGGTCGGCTTCGAAGAGCTGCACGCGGGCGCCGTGCTGCGCACAAACCAGCGCACCCATCATGCCGGCGGCGCCGGCGCCGATGACCACCGCGTCGGCTTGCATGGGCCATGCTAGCGCGCGACGTTAGGCCCGGGGAAATGACCCGGGCCTCCGCGGTCTGTCGATTTACGCTCCTCGGCGCTCCATGCCGCCGTAGTTCGAGTCCGATTGCCGGCGCTTTTCCTCGCCGTCATAACGACCCGCCTTCCGCGCCCCGGAGCCCTTCCCAAGCTGCTCGACTTCGACGCCCGTTTTGCGCACGGTGCCTTTCACCGTTTGCTGGCGCGTGCTGCTTTCCTTGCCGATGATCACGTCCTCGACGACGCGGGCAGTCTTGCCGACCACAGCCTCCTCGGCAGTCCCCTGGACCTCGAAGGACTGCTCCTTGAATGCCTGGTCCGCGTCCGAAACCGCACGATCGGCAGGCTGGCGCTTGACGCTCGCGTGCTCCTCTCGCAGGTTCACCGTTTCCTCGACCGGCCGTTCGGTCGTGCGTGTAATCACGCGGATGCCGCCGCGCTGCACCTCGCGTTTGCCGACCTGCAGCTGCTCCTCGACCACCGGAATCCGGGTTTCGGCGCCCATCTCCTGCGATGGGTTCTCGGAGGCCTGCCAGCCGCTTTGACGCCATTCGGCTTTGCGCTCATCGATATTCACCGGGTTATGTCTCTCGATGATGTCGCAGGCGCGCTGCGCTTCGCCGTCATCCGCCGCTTCGACGGTCAGGACGCAGCTGCCTTGGCGCACCGCCTCTGTGTAGGTGGAGTGGTCCTCGTCGCCGAAGCCGAAGAAATGGGCAACTTTGTCGCCGAAGGATTCCTCGTGCTGCGTTTTTGTTCCAGCGCTTTTGCCCGGCATCCCGGAGGAGGTGAGGCGTGTTTGACTGCGTGAAAAGCCTTCCTGCGAGAGGGCATCGAGCGCCTGCTGCGCGTCGCTTTGCTTATCGAATACCGCTACCAGCGTTTCCATTTCAACAGCTCCTTTCAAAAAAAATCATGCGACGGCGAAAATGCCGCGCACGGTACTCACCGGGTTTACTCGTACTACTCGTCCAAGGGTTCGACAGACACCCGTTCGCTTCGAAGGACCACCCGTTGCGGCTCGCGCACTTCGCGGCGCTTCGACGTGATCCGGACTTCCTCCTTCAGCACGACGCGCTTCTCCACAAACAGGACCTCTTCGAGAACCGGTACGATCATCGTGTCGCCTTCCTGGCGAACGCCGGGCAACTTCGCCGCGTCGACCACCTGATCGACGCGGACCCGTTCGACCACTACGTCATCCCGTGCGAGCAGTTCGTTGACGACCTGCTCGCGCTGCGTGACGGACTTGGTGATGCGCACGCCTTGCCCGGACTTCACCACGCGCTTGCCGATCGTGAGCTCCTCGCGCACTACCGGGATCCTGCCTATTTCGCCTTTCTTCACGTTTGCGTCTTCCGTTTGGGTTTGCGTTCGCCTTTCTTGCCCGCTTGCATCAATGCAAATGCGATGCTCTTCGGATTCGCCGCCATGAATGTCTGCAATGCGCGCTGGAAGAGTTAAGGCAACAGGACCGTCGTCCCTTGGGAACGCAAGATCGATGCCGATGATGCAAGGCGAAAGTTCGTACCGCTGCGTTACCGAGCCGTGTTGTTGCAAGGCACGGGCGTGGTGATGCGGACGCACGTGCTGCACCGTTGCCTGATGGTCGAGATGAAAAAGTTTGCGCGAAGGCGCTGACGCGCGCGGCAAACGCAGGTTTTACAAGACGTGTGCTCGCCACTGCGAGCAGCCGTCGATTGGGTAGTCGGCTTGGGCACCTGCGCTCTGGTGCAAACGACGATAGGAGAGCCGCGCCCCTCCTGCGCCCGATGCTTGCTACCTCCGGATATGGCTCACTCCGTTGAATTCTCCGACGATGAACACGCGCACGGCCGCTCCGCCGATTCGCCCGAGCAGATTCCCGTGTCCGGCTGGCGTCAGATCCTCGGTCGCGTCTGGCAGCGCGGGCGACGCAACGGCATCTCGGTCACGGCAGCAGGCGTCGCGTTCTACACGCTGCTTACTTTTTTTCCGGGCGTGCTGGCGCTGATAGGACTGTTTGGCCTGTTCGTGGGGCCCGACATGGTGGAGGGCGGCCTCTTCGAGCTCGGCAACATCCTCCCGCCGCAGGCGGCGGAGCTGGTCGTGTCGCAGATGAAGGAGCTGACCGAACGCAGCCTGATGGGAGTCGGCGCGATCGGTGGCCTGCTCATCGGCGCGTGGAGCGCCTCGGCCGGCGTACGCGCGTTGATGCAGGCATGCAATGTCGCGTACGACGAGGAAGAAAGCCGCCCGCTGCTGCGAACCTATCGCACCTCGCTCGTGCTGACGCTGTTCGGCCTGCTCCTCTGGGCCGGGGTCGTCGTGATCGCCTTATCCGTGCCGTTTGCGCTGCGCTGGGTCGTGCTCGCGGCAGCGATGATGCTGTCGCTCGCGGTGCTCTATCGCTATGCGCCCTCCCGCCGGCAGCCGCGCTGGGAATGGGTTAGCTGGGGCGCGGTCGCGGCGACGCTGCTCTGGCTCGGCGGCACCAGCCTCTTCACGCTTTATGTGTCGAATCTTGGACGCTTCAACCATCTCTATGGTGCGCTCGGCGCGGTGGTGATCGTGCTCCTATGGCTGCTCATCAGCGGCCACGCCATCCTCCTCGGCGCAGAGCTGAACGCAGAAATGCAGCGCCAGACGCGCAAGAACACCAGCGTCGGCTAGGAGACGTCGAGCTTCCTGGCGATGCGCTGGACGAGCTCCTTCAAGGCGGCGAGCTCGCTGTCCAGCCGGGCAACGTCGGCCTTGAGTGTTTCCACGTCGCCCATTGGAATCGCCTTCTCGACAACGGCAGCCTCCAGCTTCGGCGCGCCGCTGAGAAGATGAGCCCAGCGGCTCTCGCGCGAGCCGGGCTGGCGCGCGAGCTGCACGACCAGCGGAGCGGCCGGCCGCGCCGCCAGCTCGTCCAGGAAGCCCTGCACCGCGGAGATGTCGGAGAAGCTGTGCATGCGCTCGCAATTGATGCGCAGCTCACCGGGCGTCTGCGGCCCGCGCAGCATCAGCACTGTGAGGATGGCCACGGATTGCGAAGGCACCTGCAGCACGCGCTCGATGTTGTGCGAGTAGCGCGAGACGCGGCCGCCGCTCGTTTCGATGACCAGGTTCGCGCTTTTCAGCGAATCGATCGCGGCGGCGACGTCCGCATCGCTCGCCTCCATCACCGGCGAGCGGCTGGTCTTCTGGTTGCACCCCGAGACGAGCGCATTCAACGTCAGCGGGTAGCTGTCCGGGACCGTGTGCTGCTTTTCGTAGAGCGTCCCGAGGACGCGCGTTTCAAGAAGCGAGAGATCTCTCATCCGGCACTCTAGCAGCCAGAAAAATAGGGACGGACCCTATTTAAAAAATAATTAGGGTCTGTCCCTATTTATTGGAAGGCGTTCGAGATCACCCGAAAGAGTCGCACCCTCCAAGGACACGAACAGGTGCCCGTCCGTCACGGACAGGTCGAAGGCCATGCGGCGCTCGAGGCGGGCTGCCAGGCCGGCGATGAGGTCGCGGTCGAAGGCGTACAGCTCGATGGTTTCGGCGCGGTGAATGCGCTCGCCCTCGAGCTGGCGCAAGAGGGCCGCCGCCTTGTGCGTGTAGACCGCGACGCGAGGCGCGGCCTTTGCCGCCTTGTGCAGCCTCGCCGCGTCCGGCGCGCCAATGTCGATCCAGGTGCGCAGCTCGCCGGTGAGGTCGCGCACCGCCAGTGCCGGCTCGTCGGGATCGGACAGGCCGCGGGAGAAGCTCAAGCCCTCGGTAAACTCCAGGCAGTAGGCCAGCACGCGCGCGATGAGGTGGTCTTCGGCCTCGGACGGGTGCCGCGCCACCTTGAGGGCGAGCGCCTCGTACACGCCGCGGTCGACGTTCGAAAGCTGGATAGCGAAATTGTAGATCGTTGCGCTTAGCGCCAAGCAAATCTCTCCGGGGTGCCCGCTAATATAGACGCCCATGAGTTATCTCGTCGGCATCGACATCGGCGGCACGTTCACGGATTGCGCGATCGTGGATCGCGCAGGCAAGCTCCTCACCACCAAGGTTCCTTCGACGCCGCCCGATTTCGCGCGCGGCATGATGGACGCGCTCGGCGCCGGCGCACAGGCGCTCGGCATTTCGCTCGACCGGTTCTGCGGCGAGATCGCGTTCCTTTCGCATGGCACCACCGTCGGCACGAACACCATCATCCAGAAGCGCGGCGCCAAGGTCGGGCTCATCACCACCAAGGGCCACGAGGACGCGATCCACATCATGCGCGGCTCGCGCGGCTACGGCGGGCGCGACATCCGCAAGGTCGTGCACTTCCCGGAGACCTCGAAGCCCGCGCCGATCGTGCCGAAGAAGCTGATCCGCGGCATCTCGGAGAGAGTGGACTGCTTCGGCGAGATCATCGTGCAGCTGAACGAGCACGAGGCCGAAGCCGCCATCCGGGAATTGATTGCACAAGGCGTGCAGGCCATCGCCATCTGCTTCCTCTGGTCGTTCCGCAATCCCGAGCACGAGAACCGCGTCAAGGCGCTGGTGCAGAAGATGGCGCCGGAGGTCTTCGTCACCACGTCGGTCGATATCGCGCCCAAGTGGGGCGAGTACGAGCGCGTCACGGCCACTGCGCTGAATGCCTATCTCGGCCCGGTGATGGGCGGCTACCTGGAGCGCCTCGACACCAGCCTGAAGAAGCTCGGATATACCCACGGCCTGCAGATCACCCAGTGCGGCGGCGGCACGGTGCCGGTCGCGCGCGCGGGCGAGGCGCCTTTGCTCACGCTCGATTCCGGGCCGGTATCGGGCGTCACGGCCTCGCAGTTCCTCGGCGCGGCGATGGGCGAGAAGAACGTCATCACCACCGACATGGGCGGCACGTCGTTCGACGTCTCGATCATCTACCACGGCAAGCCGGCCTACTCCGTCATCTCGAACACCGACCAGTACGAATACTTCTTGCCCACGGTCGACCTGCAGGCGATCGGGGCCGGCGGCGGCAGCCTGGTGCGCGTGCAGCCCGAGACGCGCACCATGACCGTCGGCCCCGACAGCGCGGGCGCCTTCCCCGGCCCGGTGTGCTACAGCCGCGGCGGGAAAGTGCCGACG
>DATLDY010000048.1:0-2700 GCA_035525655.1 Burkholderiales bacterium | reverse complement strand
GGTGCGCTCGAAGCCCAGGCCGAAGCCGGCATGCGGGACGGTGCCGTAGCGGCGCAGGTCGCGATACCAGCCCATGTGCTCCTTGTCGATGCCGATCTCGTCCATGCGCGCGTCGAGCACCTCGAGGCGCTCCTCGCGCTGGCTGCCGCCGATGATCTCGCCGATGCCCGGGGCGAGGACATCCATCGCCGCGACGGTCTTGCCGTCGTCGTTCACGCGCATGTAGAACGCCTTGATGGCCTTCGGGTAGTTCATGACGATGACCGGCTTCTTCACGTGCTTCTCGGTGAGGAAGCGCTCGTGCTCCGACTGCAGGTCGATGCCCCACTTCACCGGAAACTCGAACTTCTCCTTCGCGCGCTCGAGGATCGCCACCGCCTCGCCGTAGTTCATGCGCACGAATTGCGAGTCGACGATGCCCTGCAGCTTCGCGACGATGCCCTTCTCGATGCGCTCGTCGAAGAAGGCCATGTCCTCCGGCCGCTCTTCCAGCAGCTGTTTAAAGGTGAACTTGAGAAGAGCCTCGGCCAAATCCGCATCCGCCGCCAGGTCGGCGAAGGCGATCTCCGGCTCGATCATCCAGAATTCCGCGAGGTGGCGGCTGGTGTTCGAGTTCTCGGCGCGGAAGGTGGGGCCGAAGGTGTACACCTTGCTGAGCGCGAGGCAGTAGGCCTCGACGTTGAGCTGCCCCGAGACGGTCAGAAAGGTCTCGCGGCCGAAGAAATCCTGCGTGTAATCGACCTTGCCGTCCGGCGTGCGCGGCAGGTTGGCCGCATCCAGCGTCGATACCTTGAACAGCGCGCCCGCGCCCTCCGCATCCGCCGCGGTGATGATCGGCGTGTTCACCCACAGGAAGCCGCGCTCGTGGAAGAAGCGATGGATGGCCTGCGCGACCGTATGGCGCACGCGCGTCGCGGCGGCGATGACATTGGTGCGAGGCCGCAGGTGCGCCACTTCGCGCAGGAATTCGAGCGAATGCGGCTTGGGCTGGATCGGATAGTGATCGGGATCCTCGACCCAGCCGACCACGCGGATCGCGCTCGCCTGCATCTCGAAGGGCTGGCCCTTGGCGGGCGACGGCACGATGCTGCCGGTGGCCTCCACCGCGCAGCCGGCGGTGAGCCGGACGACCTCGGAGGCGTAGTTCGGCAGCGTGTTCGGCGCCACCACCTGCACCGGGTGGAACGACGAGCCGTCCGAGACGTGGATGAAGGAGATGCCGGCCTTGGAATCGCGGCGGGTGCGTACCCAACCGGACACAGTCACTGCGGTGTCGGTCGGAGCGGTGCCGGACAGAACATCACGTACACTGAGAGAACAAGTCTTAATCATCGGGCCGCAAGATGACGGAAAAAACAACCACGGTGCACGTCCGCGCGCTGGAGCATGCGGCCAGTATCTTAGGCGGAAAGGAAAAGCTGCGGGCGTACCTGCACGTCCCGATGGCGACCCTGGAAGCCTGGCTCGCCGGCAAGCCGCCGCCGATGGATGTGTTCCTGAAGGCGGTCGACGCGATCAGCGCGCCGTCGGTGCGCCAGGCCGATGCGCTCAAGGGCAGCGCGCGCGATCCGCTGCAGGCGTCGCCGGAGGCGGCAACTGCCCTGCTTGCCTTCCTCGACGCCGCCATCGAGGCCTCGCGCGCCGACATGGGCAACCTGCAGCTCGCCGGCCCGGACGGGCTGCGCATCGTCGCGCAGCGCGGCTTCGAGCAACGGTTCCTGGATTTCTTCGCCGCTGTATCCGACGAGCATTCGGCGTGCGCGCGGGCGCTCAAGGCCGGGCGGCGCGTCGTGGTACCCGACGTGGAAACGAGCGAAATTTTTGGCGACACGCCGGCCAAGGCGGCGATGCAGACTGCCGGAGCGCGCGCCGTGCAGTCGACGCCGATCGTGGCGGCCTCGGGATGGATCCTCGGCGTCATCTCTACGCACTATCGCAAGCCGCACGAGCCCACCAGCGAGGAGCTGGCGAAGGTCGACGACATCGCCCGCCGCGCGGCCGACTGGCTCGCCACCGCGCCGCGCTAGATCGCGCGGCCGTTGAATTCCTTCACCGGGAACGACGTCGGCTCGACGCCCTGCACGCAGCGCACGTTAATCGCCGCCATCGGCTTGCCCGACTTGTCCGAGGCCTCGGCGAACGGATGGATGCCGCACTTCGGACAGAAGCGGTGCTTGATGAAGTGCTTGTTGAACGTGTAGGTGCTCAGCTCCCTCTCGGGCGTGAGCAGCGTGAACTTGTTGCGCGGGATGAACCAGAGCAGCGACCCCTTCCTCTGGCACATCGAGCAATTGCAGGCCAGCACTTCCTTGATCTCGCCCTCCGCCTGGAAGGCAATGTGGCCGCAGTGACAGCTTCCCTTGTATTGCATACCTCTCCTTAATTCCGTACCCGGTACGTAATTATCTCGTCAGCTTGATTCAAAGCGTGAACTTGAGTGCGTTGACCAGCGCGCCGGGCAGCCGGGCGCTGCTGGTCGAGCGGGCGCCATAGGTCGATGGGTCCGGCAGCATCTCGGGGACGCTGGTGAGCTCGACGAGGTTGCTGCCCAGGATGCGATAGATCGAATCGTCGAAGCGCATCGGGGTGACCGGGGCCACGATGCGCCCGCCCTCGACCCAGAAGGTGGCGAAGCGCGTCATGCCCGTGATACGCCCAGCCGGCCGGTCGGAAAAGTTCAGGTACCAGAGGTTCGAAATG
>DATLDY010000015.1:0-12283 GCA_035525655.1 Burkholderiales bacterium | reverse complement strand
ATCTGCATGCCCTGGCGGTCCATCTCGCCGAGGCGCTTGTCCTGCATGTCCATCAGCCGCGACTCGTGCTCCGGCCAAACCTGGTCGCCGAGGAAGCCCTTGGAATCGTTCAGCGTGTCGGGAATCGCGAAATGCTCTTCGAGGCCAATCTTGCCTTGCATGGTCGTCTCCTCCGGTGGCATGTTAACGCCCAAGGAGGTGCGATGAATCCGCAAGCCCAGACCGGTTTCGCCGGCGCGACCTACGATCCGGCGGTCGCCCTGGATTTCTTCAAGTCGGCCGGCAAGCCGGCGACGATCGCCGAGGGCGAGAAGATCTTCTCGGAGAACGAGCGCGCGATTCCACTCATCCGGCGCAACAAGATGTATCTCCTGCTGAAAGGCGAGGTCGGGCTCGTCGCCGGCACGAAGAGCATCGGCCGCGTGCGGCCGGGCGAGATCTTCGGCGAGATGGCGCTCATCTCGGACGCGCCGCGCAGCGCCTCCGCGGTCGCGCGCACCGCGTGCCGCGTGATCGCGCTCGACGACACCGAATTCCAGGCGGCGCTCGGCAAGAAGCCGCAGTTCGCCGTCATGCTGATGAGCGTGATGATCCATCGGTTGCGAGCGAGCATTGCCGAGCTCAAGGCGCGGAACGCTCTTTCCGCCGACGCGGAGCTCAAGGAATCGGCGGCGTTCGATCCACAAGGACTGGCCGAGCTCGTTCAGGGCCTGGCCGACGATCCGCCGATTTATTACCAGCGGGGCGCGAGCATCGTGGCCGAGGGACAGAAAGGCACGCGCATGTACGCGGTGGTCGAGGGCCGCGTCGCCATCTCGATCGGCGAGCGCGTGGTCGAGCGCCTGGGGCCGGGCGGCGTGTTCGGCGAGGCCGCACTCATGCACGCCGCGGCTACACGAATCGCCGACGCGCGCGCCGAGACCGACTGCTCGGTGCAGCCGATCGGCCGCGAGGCCTTTCTAGCCCTCGTGACATTGAGCCCGCAATTCGGCGCGACGATGCTCACCTCGCTTGCTGCGCGTCTGCGTTACCTGACCGCTCGGCTCTAACCCAATAGCCAAGATCATCCACCTCGACATGGACGCGTTCTACGCGTCCGTCGAGCAGCGCGACAACGCGGAGCTGCGCGGCAAGCCGCTGGCGGTCGGCGGCTCGCCCGACTCCCGCGGTGTCGTCGCCGCGGCGAGCTACGAAGCGCGCAAGTTCGGCGTGCGCTCGGCGATGCCGATGGCGCGCGCGGTGCGCCTTTGCCCCGAGCTGCTGATCGTGCCTCCCGACTTCACGCGCTACAAGGAAGCCTCGCAGAAGGTGATGCAGATCCTGCGCTCGGTGACGCCCCTCGTGGAGCCGCTTTCGCTCGACGAGGCTTACCTCGACGTGACCGAGAACCAGTGGGGCGAGCCACTCGCGATGAGCGTCGCGCAGCGCATCAAGGACTCGATCCGGGGAGAGCTGAAGCTCACCGCTTCGGCCGGGGTCGCCCCGAACAAATTCCTGGCGAAGATCGCTTCCGGCTGGCAAAAGCCCGACGGACTCACCGTCATCGCGCCCGAGCGCGTCGAGGCCTTCCTCCAGAAGCTGCCGGTGGAAGCCCTGTGGGGCGTGGGCCCGGTGACCGCAAAAAAGCTTCGCGCGATCGGCATCGAGCGCCTGGTCGACGTTCGAACCGCCGACCCCGCGCTCCTCGCGCAGACGGTCGGCAGCCTCGCCGAATGGCTGGTGCAGCTCTCTCATGGCGTCGACGAGCGGCCGGTCGAGCCGAACCGGGAAACCAAATCGGTGTCGAGCGAGACCACCTACGCCAAGGACCTCACCGACTGGCGCGAAATCAACCAGCAGATCCAGCACCTTGCAGAAGAGGTGGCCGAGCACCTGAAGCGCAAAGGCCTGCGCGCGCGCACGGTAACCATCAAGGTGCGCTATGGCGACTTCACCACCATCACGCGCAGCCACACCGCGGATCACTATACGGATTCGCGCCTGGAAATCGTCAACCGTGCCCAGACGCTCCTCGAGCGCACGCAGGCTTCGGAGCGGCCGGTGCGCCTCCTCGGCGTGGGCACGCACGCGCTGCAAGGCGACGAAGGCCCGGAAACGCCGAGCGCATCGGAGCCGCTGCCCTT
The DNA here is from genome assembly GCA_035525655.1 of Burkholderiales bacterium. Lineage (GTDB taxonomy): Bacteria > Pseudomonadota > Gammaproteobacteria > Burkholderiales > SG8-39 > SCGC-AG-212-J23. Next base: position 10,160 of record DATLDY010000015.1, on the reverse strand, counting down.
CTACGAGCCGTGAGTGTATAAATCGGCTTCTCGGAGGGAGCAATGACTCCACTTAGCGTCAACGGCAAGTCATTTACGGTCGACGCCGACGCCGATACCCCGCTTCTCTGGGTGCTGCGCGATTTCCTGGACCTCACGGGGACGAAGTTCGGCTGCGGAATGGCGCAATGCGGCGCGTGCACCGTGCATGTCGATGGACGGCCGACTCGCAGCTGCGTGACCCCGCTCTCGGCCGTGACCGCACGGCGCATCACCACGATCGAAGGCATCGGTCGGTTCAAGACTGGCCGCACGCTCCAGGACGCGTGGGTGGCCGAGAACGTGCCGCAGTGCGGCTATTGCCAGTCCGGGCAGTTGATGAGCGCGGCCGCGCTGCTTTCCGCCAATAACGATCCAAGCGACGCGCAGATCGACGCCGCCATGAGCGGGAACATCTGTCGCTGCGCCACGTATCCGCGCATCCGCGCCGCCATCAAGCGCGCGGCGAAGAAGCTCGCTTGATCCGCAACGTCAGCCGGCGCACCTTCTTCAAGGCGAGCGGGGCGCTGGTGCTCGCGGTGTCGCTGCCCGGCGCGCGAGGCCAAGGCAAGGCCAGCTTCGCGCCGAACGCCTTTGTGCGCATCGACGCGGACAACACGGTCACGGTGATCGTGAAGCACCTCGAGATGGGCCAGGGGACGCACACCGGGCTGCCCACGCTCGTCGCCGAGGAGCTCGACGCCGACTGGTCGCAGATTCGCGCCGAAGGCGCGCCGGCCGACGCCAAGCGCTACAACAATCTTTCCTGGGGTGACGCGCAAGGCACCGGCGGGTCGAGCTCGCTGCCCAACTCCTACGAGCAGATGCGCAAGGCGGGCGCGGCGGCGCGGGCCATGCTGGTGCGCGCGGCTGCCGAGCGCTGGAACGTGCCGGTGGACGCGATCACTGTCTCCAAAGGCGTCGTGCAGCATGCCAAATCGCGCAAGAAGGCCACGTTCGGCGATCTCGCCGCGGCCGCGTCGACGCACGTGGTCCCGCTCGACATCCCGCTGAAAGACCCGAAGGATTTCGTGTTCATCGGAAAAGCGGCGTTGCCGCGCACCGATGCGCGCGCCAAGTCCACCGGCACGGCCATCTTCACCCAGGACATCAAGCTTCCGGAGATGCTGACTGCGGTGGTGCTGCACCCGCCGCGGTTCGGCGCCAAGCTCGCGCGCTTCGACGCCGCCAAGGCGAAGGAGATCCGCGGCGTCGAAGCGGTCGTCGCCTTCTCGACCCCGGCAACCAACGGCGTGGCCGTGCTTGCGCACGACTACTGGACGGCGAAGAAAGGCCGCGATTCTCTGGTCGTGGAATGGGACGAGTCGGCGGCCTTCCGGCTGGGCTCCGCGGACATCATGGCGCAGTACAAGCGCCTGGCCGTCACCCCCGGCGCGGTGGCGCAAAAACACGGCGACGTCGAAGCCGCGCTGCGAGGAGCGGCGAAGACGTTCGAGGCGGCGTATGAATTTCCGTACCTCGCGCACGCCGCGATGGAGCCGATGAACTGCGTGGTCCGGCTCGGCCCGGACGAATGCGAGGTTTGGAACGGCGAGCAGTTCCAGAGCGTCGACCAGATGGCGCTCGCCAAATACCTGGGGCTCCTGCCGGAGCAGGTGAAGCTCAACATGCTTTATGCCGGCGGCAGCTTTGGCCGGCGCGCCAATCCGCAATCGGATTTCCTGCTCGAGGCCGCGGCGATAGCGAAGGCGATCAAAGGCGTCGCGCCGGTGAAGCTGGTCTGGAGCCGCGAGGACGACATGCGCGCCGGCTATTACCGCCCCATGTACTACCACGCGCTCGAAGCCGGCGTCGACGCGGGCGGCAACGTCACCGCGTGGCGGCACACGATCGTGGGGCAGTCGATCCTCGCCGGCACCGCCTTCGAGCCGATGATGGTGAAGGATGGCGTCGATGCGACATCGGTCGAAGGTGCGGCGAACCTGCCCTACGCGATCGCCAATCAGCTGGTCGAGCTGCACTCGCCGAAGATCGGCGTGCCCGTGCAATGGTGGCGCTCGGTCGGCTCGACGCACACGGCGTTTTCGACCGAGTGCTTTCTGGACGACATCGCGCGCGCCACGGGCAAGGACCCCTATGAGCTGCGGCGCGCGATGCTGGAGCGCCATCCGCGGCACAGAGCCGTGCTCGAGCTGGCCGCGCGGCAGGCAGGCTGGGGCAAGCCGCTGGCGAAGGACAAGGCGCGCGGCATCGCGGTGCACGAATCCTTCGACACGGTCGTCGCGCAGGTGGTGGAGCTCTCGCGGCGCAAGGACGGCGTGCACATCGACCGCGTGGTTTGCGCAGTCGATTGCGGCGTGGCGGTGAACCCGAACATCGTCGCCATGCAGATGGAATCGGGCATCGGCTTCGGCCTCTCGGCAGCCTTGAGCGGCGCGATCACGCTAAAGGAAGGCGTGGTCGAGCAATCCAACTTCCACGATTACCCGGTGCTCCGCATGAACCAGGCACCGCGCATCGAGACGCATATCGTGGCTTCAAGCGCCAAACCGACCGGCGTGGGCGAGCCCGCGACGCCGGTCATCGCGCCCGCGCTGGCCAATGCCCTGGCCGCGCTCGGCGGCACGCCGGTGCGCTCGCTACCGCTGTCGGGTCAGGGATTTAGCATCGTCTAAGCGTCACAAGTGCCCGTTTTTCAGGCACAATACGGGTGTAGCAGTTTCGGAGCTCGGATCCCGCCGTCGGTCGCTGGTTCTTCTGGCTTCGTTCCCATCCCGGAGATACATGGCGATTCGCAAGAGCACTGTTTCACCGTTTCGCGCGCCAACCTCGGACTGGACTGCCGAACGCATCGACAAGCTCGATCGCAGCGAAATCGAGCAGCTCAGATCCAACGCGATAGACCGTGGCGCCGACAACCTCGCGGAGCTATGCGCATCGGCGCTCGCGCAGCGTCCCAAGCGGCGCGAGAGCGGCAAGGCCGGCGCCGCCAAGCGCCCTCGCCGCCTGGTCTCGCGTGGCAAGGCCTTCGAGGCCCGCGGCGTCTACCTGCAGGATGCCCGCACCAGCTGGGGCGGCATACGCAAATCCGACGGCACCGTCGTGCTCAGTCTCTGGGCCGACGCGGTGCAATCCACCGACGGCACCTGCAGCTACCTGCTCTGGGCGCCCGACACCGATGGCACCCGGCCCTGGTTCAACAGCGCTCCCGGACAGGAGCGTCTAAAGCATTGTCAGATGGCCCTCGGCGGCGGCATGGCCGAAGGGCTGCTCGTCTTCGGCCAGGCGCTCGAAGGGCGCCTCCCGGAGGAGAAGGCACGCAGCGTGCACGGTGTGGATCCCGACATGCTGGTGCACTTCACGGTCGAGAAGCGTGGCGAAGAATTTTGGGCAATCTGGGGAAAGAGAAACTGATGCTTGAGAGAAAACAGTACAAGCTTGGCAAGTACGACATTGTCGCGGCACCCGCGGCCGGCTCGATGCACATGTTGCGCTATACGGTGCTCCTCAACGGCAAGCGGCTCGGCGCGCTCCTCTCGGTGCCGACCGAATCCGACTGCAAATTCCTGGAAGCACCGCCTAAGGTGCCGCCGCTCAAGATCTTCTCGGTGACGTTCCGCCCGGGGCGCCCGAAGAAGGACGCGCAACGCCAGACCGGGGAGAACGGCGAGTCGAGCGGGCCGGTCATTCCCTGGAGCATCAAGGGCCAGCAGCGCTACTAGCCGCGTCGCAGCACCCGACCGGGCCGCGCCCCGGTCGGCCGTCCCCCGCGCCACACCACGGCGCCATTGACGATCACGGTATCGATGCCCTTTGCCGGCTGGATCGGGCGTGCGAAGGTCCCGCCTTCGTCGATTTTCCCGGCGTCGAATATCGTGATGTCGGCCGCCATGCCGCTCCTGAGCACGCCGCGGTCCGCTAGGCCGAAGGTCTTCGCCGTGAGCCCGGTCATCTTGTAAACCGCGGTCTCGAGCGGAAAGAGGCCGATGTTCCGGGCGTAGTGCCCCAGCACGCGCGGGAAGGTGCCCCATAGCCGCGGGTGCGGCGCCGCGTCGTGCGGCAGGCCATCGGATCCGATCATCGTGTGCTCGAACGCGAGGATGCGCTGCACATCGGCCTCGTCCATCGAGAAGTAGATCGCGCCGGCGGGCAGCAGATCGTCGATCGACAGGCTGAACTGCCTGCGAATCTCCTCGAGATCCATGCCGGCGACTTCCGGGTGCGTCTTCGACCACGTGACGAGCGTCTTCGACGCGCCTGCCGCGCGGCTTGCCGAAAGAATGGTCGACGACGCGCAGTACGGATAGCAATCCAGACCGATGGCCTGGCTCTTCATGCGCGCCTCGATAAGGGGCAGCGTCTCCTTCGAGCGCCCGTGATTCGGCTGTCCAGCGACCTTGTGGTGCGAGATGACGACGGGCACGCCGAGCTCGCGGCCGATGCGGAATGTCTCCTCGAGCGAGGCAAGGATGTTGTCGCCCTCGTTCCTCATGTGCGTGACGTAAAGGGCGTTTCTTTGCGAAAGCGGACGGCAGACCTCGATCACTTCGTCGGTCGGTGCATCGCAGGCGGGCTCGTAGTACAGGCCGGTCGACACGCCGATGGCGCCCGATGCCAGCGCCTCCTCGACGAGCGAGCGCATGCGCTCGACCTCGGCAGGCCTGGCCGCGCGTTCGACGTTGTCCATGGTCTGCACTCGCAGCATGGTGTGACCCACCAGCAGCGCGCAGTTCGTGGCCGGCGGATGCGCCTCGAGCTCGGCCACGTATTCGCCGAAGGTGCGGAAGCGAAACCAGGCGCCGTCGTCGTCGACGATGTCGAGCGGCGGCGTGACGGGCGCGCGCACGCCTTTCGGCGCCGGCGCGAGCGAGATGCCGCAGTTGCCGGCAACGACGGTGGTGACACCCTGGCTCACCTTCGCGGCCATGTCCGGCCCGGAAAGCATCAGCCGGTCGTCGTGGGTATGCGAATCGATGAAGCCGGGCGCGGCGATGCGGCCCGACGCATCGATCTCCGCGTCCGCCGTGTCGGCGTCCATTTTTCCGATGGCGGCGATCCTGCCGCCGCTGACCGCGACATCGGCCTCGTAGCGCGGCGCGCGCGTGCCGTCAATGACGGTCGCGTTGCGCACGATGAGCTCGTAATGCGTCATGCGGGCGATGTTACGCTTGGCTGGATTGCGAAATGAAGCTCCGTTCGCACCTGATCGTACTGATCGCGGCGACGCTGTTGCCCATGGCGCTTTTTGCGATCGGCGGCGCCTACCTTCTCGCCGAGCGCGAGCGCAGCGCGTTCCAGCGCGGCGCGAGCGAGCGCGTGCGCGCGCTGATGACAGCGGTGGACGCCGAGCTGCGCGGCTCCATCACGACGCTCGAAGCCCTTGCCGCCCTCGCGGTCTTCGACGGGGACAATCCCGAGCGCTTCCGCGACGAGGCCGCGCGCATCGTGCGCACGCAACCGCATTGGCTCAACATAGTGGTGTCGCGCCCAAGCGGCGAGCCGGTCTTCAACCTCCTCGCGCGGCCCGGGCAGGCTCCGGCGTCTCCGGACCCGCAGGCCGTGCAGCGCGTGGCGCGCGAGCAGCGCGCGATCGTCAACTATCTGACCGGCGGGCCGGTCATCAAGACCGGTGTCATCGCCGTGCGCTCGCCCGTCGTGCGCAACGGCCAGGTGAAGCATGTTGTGACCGCGGTAGTGGATCCGGCATTAATGAAGCGATTGCTCGACCAGCAGCGCTTTCCCCCGGACTGGCCCGCCGCCGTGGTGGACGAGCGATTCCACTTCGTGGCACGCAACCCCGACCCGCCCGGGGGCGGGCTGGAAATTTCCACGTCGCTGCGTAGCGCGCTCGCCAGCACGAACGAGGGCTGGCAGGAGGGGCGCCTGCTCGGAGACCAGGCGATCTATCGCGCATTCATCCGCTCGCCGCAGACCGGCTGGTCGACGTCGGTCGCGATTCCGAAGGCGGTGGTGGACCGCTCGGGCGTTCAGGCCGCGTGGCTGCTCGGGCTCGGTGTGCTGCTCGCCATGGCCGCCGGGGTCGCGCTCGCGGCGCTGCTCGCGCGCCGGATTGCAGTCCCGATCGCGCAGCTCGCCGCGGCGGCGCCGCACCTGGGGGAGCCGGGCGCGATACGGATACCGGACGATTCATCCGTGACGGAGGTGCGCCACCTCGCCAGCGCGCTGCGTGACGCCGGGCTCAATATTCGCGAGCGCGAGGCCCGGCAGCAGGAGGCGGAGCGTGCGCTGCGCGCCGCCGACCGCGCGAAGGACGAGTTCCTCGCCATGCTCGGGCACGAGCTGCGAAATCCGCTCGCCACCCTTACCACGGCGGCGGAGCTCCTCAAGGTCGCGCGCAACCAGCCCGGGGTGATCGACAACGCGCAAGCGCTCATCGCACGGCAGACCCAGCAGATGGCGCACCTCGTCGACGATCTGCTCGAGGTGAGCCGCGTCACCGGGGGCAAAATCCGTCTCGAGCGAGAGCCGCTCAACGTGGCCGACGTCGCGGCCAAGGTCCTGGCCGCGTGGCGCGCCACCGGGCGCTTGGCCCGCCACCACGTCGCCGAGGCGCTCGAACCCGCTTGGATCGATGGCGACGCCGCACGCGTGGAGCAGATCATCATCAACCTCGTGGACAACGCGGTGAAATACACACCGCGTGGCGGCCACATCTGGCTCGCCGTTCGCCTCGAAGCTGGTCAGGTGTTGATCGAGGTGCGCGACGATGGCGAGGGGGTAGCGCCGGAGCTCGCGGGGCGGATGTTCGATCTCTTCGTACAGGGGGAGCGCAGCCTCGCGCGCCAGCAGGGGGGCCTTGGCATCGGCCTGACCCTCGTGCGGCGCCTTGCCGAGCTGCACGGCGGCAGCGCCAGCGCCGAGAGCCCGGGACCGGGCCAGGGTACGACCTTCGCCGTGCGACTCCCGCCGGTCGCCGCGCGCACGGCGGCTGCGGCGGTTCGCGCGTCACCCCCTCAGCGCGTGAGCGCCCGCATCCTCATCGTGGAAGACAACGAGGATGCGCGCACCAGCCTCGCACGGCTGCTCGCCCTCTCAGGACACAGCGTCGACACGGCGGAGAACGCGGCAGCGGGACTGGCAGCCGCCGCGCGCGGCGAGCACGACGTCGCGCTACTCGATATCGGCCTGCCCGACCTCGACGGCTACGAACTGGCGCGCCGGCTGCGCCGAACGCCGGGAGGCGACAAGCTGCGCCTCATCGCGCTGACCGGCTACGGCAGGGACGAGGATCGCGCGACGGCGCTCGAGGCCGGCTTCGACGAGCACCTGACCAAGCCCGTCGCCCTGGAGCGCCTCGAGCGCGTGCTTGAGGCCTTTAGTTCGGAACGAAGCAGTACACGAGGCCAGCTCCGCCAGACGCCTTGAGCTGTTCCTGCCCGCAGCCGCGCGAGCCGTGCGACGAATTCCACTGCTTGGAATGCCAGAAATCGTTGAGCCCGGTGCGGTCGTGGTGACCGACGATCGCCGAGCCATCGCCGCTCTTCGTCCAGTTGCCGCAGGTCGTATCGCCGCCGGCGGTCGAGTACCTGCCCATGGGATCCGAGCCGGTGAGGATGTCGTGCTCGTTCGGCGTATCGCCGCGCGCCTTGATCGGCTCGCCCTTCTCGGAGAGCGCCGTCTCCTTGCTGATCTTCACCTTGTCGGAATGCAGATCCTGGACATTGCGCGCCACGACGACGCCCTTTGCGTTGCGCCACGGGCCTTTGCCGATGCGCTCGCGTGCGTTGACCCCCGGCGCGCCGGTCGGGCCGGATCCGGGTGACTGGCTGAGGTAGGCCTTCCAGTTCGTGTGCTTCGAGCCGGCCGCCTTGGCGAGCGCGTTGCAATGCGCGTCCGCGCCCTCGAGGCCGCCGAGGTCGGCGCCATTGCCCTTGCCGACGCTGGTGACGAAGAACGTCATGTCCTTCGACTCTCCCTTCGCCTGCGCCTTCTTCTCCTGACCCTGCACGGCGCCTGTCATCGCCAGGCCGACTGCGATTCCGATCAATGCTTTTTTCATCCCCGCTCCGTTGTGGTGGTTGACTCGAACTAGAACACCTGCGCCCGCGCGCTTAATCCATCTTCGCGCTCGAGCGGTGTACGACTTGCGCCCATTTTGGCGTCTCGCGCCGCACCAAGGCCAGAAATTGCTCCGGCGTGCCGCCATCGATCTCCGTATCGAGCTGCCGGTAGCGCTCGACGAGCGCGGGATGGGCTAGCGCGGCCTTTATGTCGCGGCTCAGCCGCGTAACGATCTCGGACGGCAAGTTGGCCGGGCCGATTACCCCGCCCCAGGCCACGGTCTCGTATCCGCCTACGCCCGCTTCTGCGATGGTCGGCAGGTCGGGGAACGCGGACGAGCGCCGCGCACCCGAAACGGCGATGCCGCGAATCCGCCCCGCCTTCGCGTGCGGCGCGATCGACGAGATGTTGTCGAACATCACGTGGATCTCGCCGGAAATGAGATCGTTGATCGCCTGCGGGCTGCCGCGGTACGGCACGTGCACGATGAAGGTGCCGGTCATCGCCTTGAAGAGCTCGCCGCCCAGGTGCCCGGTGGTGCCATTTCCCCCGGAGCCCATCGTCAGCCGGCCGGGATTTCTCTTCGCATAGTCGATGAGCTGCGCGACCGTTGTGACCGGTAGTCCGTTGTTCACGGCGAGAAGGTTGAAAACCCGCACGCAGTTCGACACCAGCGTCAGGTCCTTCTCGGCGTCATAAGGCACCTTTGCCAGCAGCGACCGGTTGATGGCGAGCGAGACGATGTTGCCGTAGCCCAGGGTATAGCCGTCGGGCGGGGACTTCACGATGTCCATGGTGCCGAGCACGTACGACGCGCCCGGCTTGTTCTCGACGACGATCGGTACGCCCATCTGCTGCGAGAGCTGCTGCACCAGGATGCGCATCAGCACGTCGGGGGAGCCGCCGGCTGCCGAGGGCACGACGAAACGAATCGGCTTCTCTGGATACGCCGCGTGCGCCGTTGTGGCGGCGAGCCATACCGCAATAGCGCCGATCGTCGCGACGATTCTCATGCCTGTCCCCTTAGCAGCCCGGTGGGCGTAATTCTTGCGGAGTCAGCATCGCGCTATGCTTATCCGCATGCAAGCTCGATCGTTCGTCATCTGCCTCGTCCTGGCAGCGCTGGCCGCGTGCAGCTCCTACCAGGACGGCGCCCAGCCGGAAGGCATGATCGTCGTCCCCGGCAACTTCAAGGCCGGCTCCGGGACGATCAGCGCCGTCGCGGTGCTGCCCAACGCCAACAAGAAGGCGGCGGCCGGCGGCAGCAACAAGCCCGATCCCAACCTCTATCGCCTATCCCTGCAGATGGATAACGGCGGCTTCCAACAGGTGGACGTCGACAGCGGCACCTTCATGGCGGGCCAGGCGGTCGAGCTGACCAACGACGGCCGCGTGGTTCACGTCAGCGGCACGACGCTCAACCAGGTGCTGCGCCGCTAAGCGTATCCTGCGGCTTCCGAGAGGAGGCCCACGATGAAACTTCCCGTCGTCCTGACGCTTGCGTTAGCGGCGTTCGCCTGTTTTGCCGCCGACTACCCGGCACCGCGCGAGGGAAGCTGGGTCGCGCGCGATTTCCGCTTTCATACCGGCGAGGTGCTCGCCGAGCTGCGCCTTCACTACACGACTGTCGGCGCGCCGACGGGCGAGCCGGTAGTGCTGCTGCACGGTACGACCGGCTCCGGCGCGGGCCTTCTTACGCCGACTTTCGCCGGCGAGCTGTTCGGCGCGGGCCAGCCGCTCGACGCCAATCGCTACTTCATCATCCTCCCCGATGCCATCGGGCACGGCAAATCGAGCAAGCCCTCCGATGGCCTGCGCATGCGCTTTCCGCGCTACAACTACGAGGACATGGTCGATGCGCACCAGCGCCTCGTGACCGAGCACCTCGGCATCCAGCGCCTGCGCCTCGTCCTGGGCAACTCGATGGGCGGGATGGAGACCTGGATCTGGGCGCAGAAATATCCGCGCGCGATGCAGATCGCCGTTCCGATGGCCTCGCTGCCTTCCGAGATGTCGTCGCGCAACTGGATGACAAGGCGCCTCATCATCGACTCGATCCGCAACGATCCCGAGTGGATGAACGGCAATTACACGAAGCAGCCGCGCAGCGCGCAGTTCGCCTCCGTCTTCTATTCCATCGCCACCAGCGGCGGCAACCA
>DATLDY010000315.1:0-20946 GCA_035525655.1 Burkholderiales bacterium | reverse complement strand
AGGATCCGGACGCGCCACCGTCGACGAGCGTCTCGAGCTTGGTCGCGGTCAGCGAGCCGTCTTGCTTGACGCCGGTGCGTATGCGCATGAGCACCGGATGCCGCCCGCGATGACAGTAAAAAACTTCTTCGCGCGTCAGGCAAACCTTCACCGGACGGCCGAGCAAAAGCGACGCCTTGGCGACGACCAGTTCGTGATTGAAGGGATCGCACTTGCCGCCAAAGCCGCCGCCGCAGGGCGTGGCGATGACGCGGATGTGCGCCGCCGGCATGCCCAGCACCTTGGCCAGCGCGCGGTGCACATAGTGCGGCGTCTGCGTTGATGTATACAGTGTAAGCTTGCCGTCTGCCTCGGCGTTTCCGACGGCGGCGTGCTCTTCCATCGCCAGGTGGGTGCTGCCTTGATAGAAGAAGACGTCTTCGAAGACGTGATCCGCTTCGGCGAAGCCGGCGTTGACATCGCCGAACGCGAAGCCGACTTTTTTGTGCACGTTGCCGGCGTCGCCGTAGTCGTGAATGCGCGGCTCGTGGACTTCCAGGCTCTCTTCCGGCGTCGCGATGGTGCGCAGCGGCTCGTAGTCGACCGTGATGAGCTGCAGCGCTTCGGTGGCGATCGCCTCATCGCGCGCCACCACCGCGGCCACCGGATCGCCGACGAAGCGCACGCGATCTTGGGCCAGCGCATATTCGTCCTGCGACACCGGCAAGATGCCGTAAGGCACGGGAAAATCGGCGCCGGTCAGCACCAGGTACACGCCCGGCAGCGCGCGGGCCCGCGACGCGTCGATGCCTCGGACGCGGGCGTGCGGATGCGGCGAGCGCAGAAGCTTACAGTGCACCCTGCGCGGCAGCATGATGTCGTCGGCGTAGCGCAGCTGGCCCGTCGCCTTGGCCGGACCGTCGATGCGCGGCCGGGCGACGCCGACCTGCGACAGCTTGCGCTCGCTCATTTGCTCTCCTGTCCGCACAGCTCGGCGGCGGCGGCTTGCACGGCATCGATGATCTGGTTGTAGCCGGTGCAGCGGCACAGGTTGCCGGCCAGCGCCTGACGAATGTCTTGCCGACTGGGCGTCGGGTTGCGATCGAGCAGCGCCTTGGCACTGACCAGCATCCCCGGCGAGCAGTAGCCGCACTGGGATCCGCCGAGCGCCGCGAAGGCCCGCTGTAGCGGGTGCAGCTCGCCGCCGCTTGCCAGTCCCTCGACGGTGGTGACGGCGCGACCGTCGCACTCGAGCCCCAGGATCAGGCACGACAGCACCGGCTCATCGTCGAGCATGACGCTGCAGGTGCCACACTCGCCGAGCTCGCAGCCGTGCTTGGTGCCGGTGAGCGCAAGGTCTTCGCGCAGCACCTCTAGCAGTGTCTTGTACGGCGCAATGGACGCCTCGACGGCTTCGCCGTTCACCGTTAGACGCAGGATCGCATTGCGTGCCATTTGTTGGGGCCCCAAACTAATTGGCCCTACTGTAATCCCGCGGCCGGTGGACGGCAACCGGCGGCGTCGCACCCCCCCTTGGGAGGCTACTTCAGCTCGTCGTAGGCGGTGCGCACGACCGCGTAGCAATCGCACGCATTACGCTCGAGTGTGTCGCGATCGAGCACCGAGAGGCGGCCGCGCGAATAGGCGATTGCCCGCTGCGTCAGCAGCTTCCTCGCGACCTCGGTAATGCCCTGGCGGCGCGAGCCGAGCGCCTCGGCCATCTGCTCGTGCGTCATCTCGAGCTCCGCCCCGCACATGTGGTCGGTGTAACGCAGCAGGCGCTGGCAGAACTGCTGCTCGATGGTGTGGGCGAGCTTGCAGATCACGTTCTGCGAAATCTGCAGCATCAGCGCCTCGGTGAAGCCGAGCACCAGCGCCCGGAACGTCGTGCTTTGCGCGAATGCGGCGCGCGCGGACGACAACGGCAGGCGGTAGGCGTCGCCGGGGACGCGCACGATCGCGCGATAGCGCGAGGCGGCGGCGCCGAGCAACGCGGTCACCCCGACGATGCCTTCGGCACCGATGTGCGCGATCTCGGGCATCGCGCCGTGCCGGTTGATCTGCCCGAGCGAGACCAGCGCTCCGACCGGGAAATACAGGTACTCCACGGCAGTCCCGGCCTCGAGCGGCGCGAACCCCCTCGGCAGGCGGACGTACTCCAGCGGCTCGAGCATGCGCAAGTCGGCTGAAGCGAGGCGCGACAGGATGCCGTTGCCGGCCGACGGGGCTGCGCCCGGGTCTGTTCCCGAGTGTGCGCCGCCCGGCGCATGCGCCGGTCGTCTCATGTAACGCACGCCGTCGTCGTTTGTCGCATGGCCCTTACGGCAGGTAACCGGCGTCGCTCCGTGTAATCCCCTATGAGAAGACGTTCGCCACGTCGCTTCGGCCCTATCGACAACAAACGTGCCGATGTCGAGATGCACGCGGCGCTGTACGTGGTCGAACGACCCAACTGCGTCCGGCGACGGACACAAGAGCGAGATCCACGAGCGTAGTGTTCGGGCATCGCGCAATTGTTGGCATCGCACAGTGACAACTGAATCCCCAGCCGCATCGTCCTTCCCCCTCCTTTCGGACGTTCCGCCCCAGATGGCGGCCGGTGGCGCCCGGCTCGGCGCGCTCGAGCACCTGCGCCGCTGCGCAGACCGGCTCATTGCGCTCCTGCTGCTGGTCGCCTTCAGTCCCCTGATGCTCGCCTGCGCGATGGTCATCCGCAGGGACGGCGGGCCGGCCACCTTCGCCCATTACCGCGTCGGCGCGAGCGGACGCCTGTTCCGCTGCTTCAAGTTCCGCACGATGTGCAGCGACGCCGAGCGCGTGCTGCGCGAGATCCTCGAGAACGACCCGACGCTGCGCGAAGAATGGCAGCGCAACTTCAAGCTGGAGCGCGATCCGCGCGTCACGCCGATCGGGCGCTGGCTCAGGCGCTCGAGCCTGGACGAGCTGCCGCAGCTCCTCAACGTGCTGCGCGGCGAGATGGCGCTGGTCGGGCCCCGGCCGATCACCCTGGTCGAGCTTCGCCTCTACGGCCCGGCGCGCTGGCAATACCTCTCCGTGCTTCCGGGCATGACCGGCCTGTGGCAGGTGAGCGGACGCAATCGCGTGAGCTACGAGCGCCGCGTGCAGCTCGACGACGAGTACGTGAGCAATCGATCGATATGGCTCGATTGCTGGATTCTGATGAAGACCGTGCTCGTGGTGCTTACCCGGGAAGGGGCCAGCTGATGGAACAAGGAGAAGTGTGCGTCCTGCATGTCGCCGGCGACGGCGTGGCGGACAGTTTCGACGGCACGGTGCGGGCGGTCGCGCAGATCGGCTTGCACCAGATGCTGATCCCGCTGAATGCCAGCCTTCCCGGCCGCTCGGCGCAGAGGCTCGAAATCCGGCCGATGCAATGGCCCAGCCGCCTCCTCGCGCGCATCCGCACGCTCGAAGACGAGCTCGCGGCGCTGGCATGCGAAAGATCGTTGTACGGGTTGCACCTGCACGGTGCGATGGCTTGCCTGCTGGGCTCGCGCGCCTTGCGGGCGATCGCGCTCAAGGCGGGCGCGCCCCTGAAGACGCGGGTGCTGTTTTCCCCGCACCTGGCGAACCTCAGCCCGTGGACCGGCGCCCTCGTCGGCCGCCTGCTGAAGGCGGAGCTCACGCCCCTGCATAGCGGCGTGGTGATCGCGCTGCCCGGCGAGGCGCACATGCTGAGCCGGCTCCTCGGGCGCTCGGCGGAAATCCTGCCGCCGGCCGTCGACCCCGCCTTCTTCCAGGTGTCGCGCGCTGCCGGCGGCCCGGCGGTGTTCGCCGGCGGCAACGGCATCGAAGCGGTGCAGGGCGTCAGCCGCCTGGCCGTGCTTTTGAACGGCCGGCAGGACCGGGTACCGATGGCGTGGCTCGGGCCGGTGAGCCGTCCCGGGCGCTCGCAGCTCGAAGCGGCGGGCATCAAGGTATTCGATGCCGAGGACGACGCCGGCAATGCGCGCCTGCTTTCCGGCGCCACGGCGTACCTGCATCTGTCGCAGCGCGGCCGACAGCTCGGCGCCCTCGCGCAGGCCATGGCGGCGGGGGTGCCCTGCCTTGCCTCCGACACGCTCGGCCACCGCGCGCTCATCCGCCACGGCGACACCGGCTTCATCTGCGCCGGCGACCTCGACTTCATGGAGAAGCTGATCATGCTGCTGCGCGACGCCGAGGAACGCGAGCGCATCGGCCAGGCGGCGCGCGCCGAAGCCGGCCGCGCCTTTACCCAACGCCATTTCGACACGGCAGTGCTGCGCGCGTACGGCTTCCATCGCGTGACGCTGCTGCCGATGAAGTCCGTCCATGTCGCCTGAGGAGACCCGAATCATGCAGCTATTGCGTGCCATCACCTGGCTCGCGCTCGTCCTGCTGTGCCTTGCGCAGGGCGTCGCGCGTGCCCAATCGATGCAGGAGGTCATCGGCGCCGGCGATACCGTGCGCATCACCGCCTTTCGCTATCCCGAGCTCACCACCGAGAGCCGCGTGTCCGAGGAGGGACAGGTCCAGGTGCCGCTCATCGGCACGGTGGCGATGCAGGGCCTCACACCGGAGAAGGCGGCGGCGTTGATTGCCCAGCGCCTCAAGGAGGGCAGCTACCTCCATAACCCGGAGATCACCGTCGCCGTCGTCCAGGCGCGCAGCCGGCAAGTCTCGGTGCTCGGCCACGTCGCGCGGCCGGGTCGCTACACGCTCGACGGTACGAGCGCCCGGCTGTCCGACGTGGTGGCGCTCGCGGGCGGGCTGTTGCCGACCGCGTCTGACATCCTGGTCGTGAAGCGCACGCGGCAAGGCAAAGCCGAGTCGCTCAATGTCGACCTCGGCGCCATCATCCGCGGCAGCGCGCAGGCCGAGGATCTCGGGCTCGCGAGCGGCGACTCGGTCTTCGTGCCGAAGGCGCCGGTGGTGTACGTCTACGGCGAAGTCACCAGGGGCGGCAGCTACCGTCTCGAGCCCGGCATGACGGTCATGCAGGCGATCTCGCTCGCCGGGGGCGTCACCCCGCGCGGCTCGGAAAAGCTCGCCAAGCTGCGCCGCAAGACCAACGAAGGCGGCTGGACCGAGCGCCCCGCAAGCCCGGTCGACCCGGTCACCGCAGACGACGTCATCTTCATCCGCGAAAGCATCTTCTAATGCACCTCGCCCAATTCCTCCCCATCCTTCGCGCGCGCTGGCGCGCCGTAGCGATCACGTGGGGCGCCGTCGTTGCGGCCGCCCTGGCGATTTCCCTTGCGCTGCCGCCGCGCTACGAAGCGACCGCCACGCTCCTCGTCGACATGAATGGCGCCGATCCGCTGGCCGCGCAGGGCGTATTCCGCCCGGCGGGCACGCTGTCGACGCACATGGCGACGCAGGTCGACATCCTGAAAAGCGAGGAGGTCGCGCTCGGCGCCGTGCGCATCGCCGGCCTCGACCGGCAAGCCGAATGGCAGGAGAAGTGGCGCAAAAGCACCGGCGGCGAGGGCAGCTACGAATCCTGGCTGGCGGCGCGCGTCCTGCGCGGCCTCGACCTGCGCCCCTCGCGCGACTCGAACGTCCTCACGGTCGGCTATACCTCGCGCGACGCGAACCTTTCCGCCGCCCTGGCGAACGCGTTCGTGCGCTCGTACGTCGATACCACGCTGCGCCTGAAGGTCGAGCCCGCGAAGGAGTACAACACGTTCTTCGCCGAGCGCGCGAAGGGCTTGCGCGATGCGCTCGATGCCGCCAAGGCGCGGCTCTCGGCGTACGAAAAGCAGAGCGGTGTACTCATCGGCGAGGACGACGCCGAGACCGCGCGCCTCGCCGAGCTGACGACGCAGCTCGTCACGCTGCAGGATGCCGTCGCCGAGGCCGCGAACACCCGCAAGCAGGCCGCCGCCTCGCCGCGCGACATGCGCGAAGTGCGCAACGATCCGGAGGTCGCGGCGCTCACCGCCGAAGCGGTCAGGCTCGAAGGCCACCTTGCCGAGCTGCGCGCGGATTTCGGCGAGCGCCATCACGCCGTCGTGCAGACGCAGCGCTCGCTCGCCGACGTGCGCCAGCGGCTCGAAGCCGCCATGCGCCGCGCCATCGGCAGCTTCGATGCGCCGGTCAAGGTCACCCAGGCGCGCCTCGCCGAGGCGCAGGCCGCCGTGGAGCGCCAACGCACCCTGGTGCTCAAGCGCAAGTCGCAGCGCGATGCCGCGGCCGCGCTGCTGCGCGACGTCGAGAACGCCCAGCGCGCGTATGACGCGGTGCTGAGCCGCGCGAGCCAGACCGCGCTCGAAAGCGCGAACAAGACCCAGGCCACCGTCGCCGTGCTGAAGAGCGCCACGCCGCCGGTCTGGTCCGCCCTGTTCCTCGCGATCAACGCCAGCGTGGCGGCGGTGCTCGGCCTGTTGCTCGGTGTGTGGCGCGCGCTCGCGGCTGAAGGCCGCGACCGCCGCCTGCGCTCGGTCACCGACGTGACGCAGCGCCTGCGCCAGCCCCTCCTCCTCCTCCTGCCCGACGGCCGCCGGCTGTCGCTTGCACGATGAAAGCCCAGCCCATGAAGCCCTCCGCGCATGCCACAGTAATAGAGGCGGCCCCGTTGTTCCCCCGCCCCGTCAGCGACTGGCCGGTCGCCGACGATATCGACCCCGAGCTCGCCGTCGCAGCCGACCCGTACGGGCGGCAGGCGGACGCGTTCCGCGAGCTGCGCAGCGTGCTGCTGCTCGAGGCGCTGCCCGAGAGCGCGCCGTTCACGCTGGCGGTGCTCAGCGCGCAACCCGGCGATGGCCGCACGTACCTGGCGGCGAATCTCGCCGCGGCGTTCAGCCAGCTCGGCGAGCGCACGCTGCTCATCGACGCCGACCTGCGCGGTGCGCGCCAGGACCGCCTGCTGCGCGTGCAGAGCGGCACCGGGCTGAGCAACGTGCTGGCCGGCTTCGCCGAGCACACGGAGGCCGTGCACCGCGTGGCCGGCCTCGCCAATCTCTGGCTGATGCCCGCCGGCGCGCTGCCGCCGAACCCGGTGGAGCTCTTGCAGCGGCCCGCATTCGAGGCGCTGCTCGCGGCGATGAAGGAAAAGTTCGACCGGATCGTGATCGACACGACCGCCGCGAGCCGCGGCCCGGACTGCCGCGTCGTCGCCGCTCGCTGCACCGCGAGCCTCGTCGTCGCCCGCAAGGACGAAACGCGCGTGGACGGCCTCGAGCGCCTGCTCGATACCCTCGAGCGCGGCCTCGCCCGCATCGCCGGCGTCGTGATGAACGAGCGGTGAGGCGAGGCCGATGAGCATCGCCACGGCTCTGCCGGCGTGGTCGCCGCGCGCGATCGCCCCGGTCGAGCCGCTGCTCAAGGGCGGCATCGTCTTCGCCGTGCTGGCGCTGACCGTGCTCGACCGCTTCGGCGTGCGGCTCACGCCCGACTGGTCGATGCCGGCGTCGATCGCAGCCATGTATGCGCTCGCCGGGCTGATGCTCGCCAGCGGCACGGGACAAGTGAGCCGGGGCGCCGCGACGGGCTTCGTCGCCGTGGTCACCGCTGCCGGCATGAGCTTTCTCGTCAACACGTGGTTCGAGCCGCGGCCGCATCAGTCCGTCACGTCGTGGATGCTGGTCGTGCTCTCCTACGCCCCCTTCGCCGTGACGCTCGCCCCGGCCGCCGCCGACCCGCGGCTCTGGCGCTGGACGCTGCGCCTGTTCGCCAGCCTGGCCGCGTTCGTGGCGCTCGCCGGGATCGCGCAGTTCTTCGTCCAGTTCCTCACCGGCGCGCCATGGCTGTTCGATTACACCCCGCTCATACCGGAGGCACTGCGCACGAGCGGGCACTGGAACACCGTGCACCCGGTGGCGACGTGGGTGCAGGCCGACGGCTACTGGATCAAGTCCAACGGCTTCTTCATGCGCGAGGCATCGATGTTTTCCATGCTGCTCGCCTTCGGCATCGTGTGCGAGCTCGCGCTCGGCGTGCGGCGCTGGGCGGTGGCGCTGATGGCGGCCGGGCTCGTGCTGTCGTACTCGGGCTCCGGCCTCGTCATCCTGGCGGCCGCGCTCCTTTTCCCGCTCGAGCGGCGCACGGTGCTGCGCCTGCTCGCGGTCGCCGCCTGCGCGGCGGTGCTCGCGCTGCTCCTGGGCGATGCGCTCAACCTTTCCTATACCGTGAACCGTATCGCCGAGTTCGGCGACGAGCGAAGCAGTGCCTACTGCCGGTTCATCCATCCGGCGGTCGCGGTTGCTCAGGGGCTGCAAGCGGACGCGTGGAGCGCGCTGCTCGGCCACGGCCCCGGCAGCATGACGCGCGCCGGCGCGACTTGCGTGGACCTCCACGAGCCGACCTACGGCAAGCTCCTGTTCGAATACGGCTTGCTCGGCGCGCTGGCCTTCGGCGGCCTGATGCTGCACGCGCTCAACCGCTCGGGCGCTCCGGTGCAGCTGCGCGTCGCGCTCGCGGTGAGCTGGCTCCTCCTCGGCGGGAACCTTGTCAGCTCCGAGGTCCTCGCGATGATTTTCCTTATGTGCGCAATGTGGCCGCCGGGTGCGGCAGCGAGGCAATCCTGATGGCGAAGGTGGCAATGGTTCTCACGCGCTCGCCCGGCCCGCCCATGACGGGCCGCAAGAGCGTCATCCGCAGCGCCATCGCGGCGCTCCTGTCCGAAGGACACGAAGTCGACCTGATCATCGTCGCGCGGCCCGACCCGGCGTTTCGGCACCCCGGCCGCCTGATGTGGCTCGGCACGCCGGGAAAAGCGAGCGTGCTGTTCAACGCTGCGCGCGTCATGCTCGGCGCATCGAGCTCCCTCAACGAGGCGCTGTTCCAGTCGCGCACCCTGCTCGCCGCCCTGCGCCCGCTGCACAAGGCCTACGACTTCGCGATCGCCGACACCATCCGGGTGGCGCCTTATGCGGCGGCGCTCGGCGTTCCATGGCATCTCGACATGGACGACCTGTTCTCGGAACGCTACGAGAGGTTCGCGGCCGCCGCCGGCGACGTCTCAGCCGACACCGTGCTCGGCTACTACCGCGACAGCGCGCCCGGGCTCGCGCGTGCGATTCCGCGCTCGCTGATGCGCCACGTGCTCCACGCCGAAGCGGCGCGCATCCGGGAGCGCGAGCTGTACTGGGCGGGCCGGGCGAATACCGTCTCGCTTGTCTCGCCGCACGAAGCCGAGCGCTTCTCGCGCCAACTTGGCCGACCCGTGCTCAGCCTGCCGATGAGCGTCGGCCTTGCCACCGCGCAGTGGACCCCGCGCCAGGCAATCGCCGAACCGGTGTTCGTCGGACCGCTCGACTACAAGCCGAACCTCGATGCCCTCGACTATTACCAGCGCGAAGTTTTCCCCGCCCTGCAACAGGCGTCGGCGCCCTGGGTGCTGCACCACGTGGGCAACGCGCCCGAGCGGCTGCGACGCCTGTTCAAGGATCAGGTGGTGCGCTTCGAGGGCTACGTCGCGGATCTCGCCGCGCGCCTCGCTGCCGCGGCCTGCTTTGTCGCGCCGATCGTGAGCGGC
The DNA here is from genome assembly GCA_035525655.1 of Burkholderiales bacterium. GTDB lineage: Bacteria > Pseudomonadota > Gammaproteobacteria > Burkholderiales > SG8-39 > SCGC-AG-212-J23. The sequence goes on along the minus strand of DATLDY010000315.1, from coordinate 11,507 downwards.
ACCGGCATCAAGACCAAGGTGCTCGAGGCGATGGCCGCGGGCGTGCCGGTGATCACCACCGCCGAAGGCGTCTCGGGCCTGCAGGTGAAGCACGAGCGCGAGTGCCTGGTCTGCGAGCGCCCAAGCGATTTCGCCGCCGCGATGCGCGCGCTTTCCGACCGGGCGCTCGCCGCGCACCTGAGTCAAAACGCAAGGAGCTATGTGCAAGAGAACTTCTCGCCCGAGGTGCTGCGGCGCCGCTGGGCCGGTGTGATGCGGCAGCTCGCCCGATGAACGCGCGCGTCGAAATAAGCGACGATCTCCTCGAGCTCGAAATCAGCGAGCTGTGGAAGCGCCTGCTGCGTCGCGACGAAATCGGGCTCGACGAGGATTTCTTCGAGGCCGGCGGCGATTCCATCACCGCGGTGCAGATGCTCCTCGAGCTGGAAAACCTGGCCGGCTATCCTTATCCGCAAGCGGAGCTCGCCGAGCTGACCATCCGGCGCGTCGCCGCCGTGCTCAAGGCAGCGATGCCTTCCAAGCCGAGCTGCATGAGCGTCGTGCATACGACGGCCCCCAGCGCCGACCTGGACTCGCGCGACCTGTGGACGCGGCTGCGCGCCTTGCGGCGGCTTACGCGCGCCCTGCAAGAGCGGGCCGAAGGCTGCCTCACGCACGCCGGCGGCGCGAGCGGCGTCCCGTTCTTCTTCTGCCACGGCGATTTCCAGGCGCGCGGCATCTATGCCCACCGCCTCGCCACGCTGCTGCCGCAGGAGCAGCCGGTCTACCTGCTGCATCCGGAGCAGGAGCCCGCCCCCGGCACCACCGTCGAGGAGCTCGCGCAACGCTACCTCGAGGAGATCCGCCACGCCGCGCCCGGCATGCCCGTGATCCTCGGCGGCTACTGCAATGGCGGGTACGTCGCCTGGCACCTCGCGCATCTGCTGCGCGCGCGGGGGCTGCAGGTGCTGGGCGTGTTCCTCGTCGAGACACCGTCGCTCAATGCGCGGCCGCTCCTGCGCGCCGTGGCGCAAGCTTTTCACAAGTGGCCGCGCCTGCAGGAGCTCGGCACGCGCGCCGTACGCAGCCTGTATCGTCACGGCCCGAAGGATTTCTTCGCCCGCCTGGTCCGCGCCGTGCGCCGCGGCGTGCGCGACCGGCGTCCCCCCGCCGCGCCGGCCTCGTGGTGGACCTTCGTGCGCGGCATGTCGGCGCGCTACGTGCCGCCGGCCATCGACGCCGACGTCTACTGCTTTGTCGCCGAGGAAGAAAGCCGTCTCGAGACGCAGCCCGCACGCTGGCGCGCGCTCGCGCGCAGTGTCACGGAGATCGTCGTGCCGGGCGGCCACCTTTCCTCGGTGATCGCGCACCGGCATGGGCTTGCCGCCGCGTTCGCGGACGCGATTGCCGCCGCGCTCGAGCGCCACCGGCTCACCGGTGAGCGCGCAACGCCTCCGCGATGCCGGTCCCAAGCAGCGCCTGTCGCGCGGACCGGATAAGGAAGGTCGCCAGCCCGCCCGCGGCCGCTGCCGCGCCGCCCACGAGCACGAAGCGCGCCCAGCCGGGTTCGAGCCCGGCATGGGTCGCCGCGACGAGTACGGCCCCCGAGACGAGCGCGGCCACGCAGCCCACCATGAAGGCGGGGCGCGCGGCCTCGATCTGATCGCGCAGCTTCACCGGGCCGCTGCGGCCGGCGATCCACACCATCGCCGGAAGCGTTACGAAGAAGCTGACGAGCGAGAACCCGGCGGCGATGCCGATCACGCCAAAGGCGGCGCCGGCAAAGGCGCCGCCCGCGCGCAGGGCGAGATCGACAATCGCCCAGCGATGCAGCTCGGCGCCGCGGCCCTGGCTGGTGAGTAGCTGCGCAAATAGCGATGCGAAGCCGCGCGCGATGATCGCCAGCGAGAACCACGCGAGCAAAGGCGCCGCCGGCAGCCATGCCCGGCCGAGCAGGCAAAGCATCAGGTCGTCGGCGATGATCGGCAGGACGAGCGCAAGCGGCAGGACGAGCATCCATGCGCGCTGCGCCATCGCCACGTACCCGCGCCGGTAGTCTTCCTCGGCGCGCAGCCGGCAAAGGAACGAGAGCACCACATCCGTCACCGGCATCAGGAGCGATGTGTACGTGATGTGGAAGAACTGCAGCGCGCGGTTGAGGAACCCGACCTGCGTCGCGCCGAGGCGGAAACCGGCCACCAGGCTGATGTTGTTCGCGAGGTACGTCACCACGTTATAAGACGCCAGATGCAGGCCGAAGCGCAGATCCATGCCCGTCTCGCGCCGCGGCGGGCCCGGCAACCGGCCATAGGCGACACTCGCCGCCAGCGTCGTCCACACACCGTAGGCCACCTGCCCGGCGAGGAGCGCCCAGACATTGCCCCAGAGCAGGGCGCAGGTCACCAGCGTGGTCAGCGTGACGAGCGTGCCGGTGCCCTCGATGAGCGCCACCTTGTCGTAGCGCAGCTCACGGCGCAGGAATGCCGTCTGCACGAAGCCGAGCCCTTCGATCACCAGCACCAGCGCCAGGATCCAGCTGATCGGCTGGAGCACGGGCGTACCGTAGAAGCGCGCGAGAAGCGGCGCCCCGGCGGCCAGCAACGCCGCGGTGCCGAGCGATAGCCAGACGCTCGTCCAGAAGTAGGCGTCCTGCTGGCGCGGCGTGAGCGAGGCGCCCTGCGCAATGGACGCGACCAGGCCGAACTGGCGCACGATGGTCAGCGCGCCGAAGGCGAGCGTCGCCATCGCCCAGATGCCGAAGTCCGCCGGTGGAATGAGGCGCGGCAGGATGGCGATCGACACCGCCGTCGACACGACCGACAGCACGCGCGTCGCCAGCATGGCGTGCGTGCCCGAGCGGGCGCGCGCCGCGAGCTCGTCTAGCGCAAGATCTTCACGCCTCAAGCACAAAACCGCTCGCGCGTAGCCACGCGGCGGTCAGCGGCAGCGCCTCTTGCATCGGGAACCGCGGACGGTATCCCAGCAGGCGCTCGGCCTTCGCGTTCGAGAACGCGACGCGCCGCGCGAAGGCTTCCAGCTCGTTCGCATTGGGCGTGTTGCGTACGCGCGCCTCGGCGGCCTTCATGAAGCGCCGCGCAAGCTCCGAACGCTGGTAGACCGCCATGATCTGGGGCTTGAGCGCACGCAGCGTGGCCTTGGCGACGACCCGCACGGGCTCCATGGCTTTCTGGGCGAAGCGCGCCTTTGCCGGCTCGGCATACGCGAGCGGCGGCAGGCCGAGCGCGCCGTTCAGTGCCTGGAAGTATTCGTTCCAGGTCGGCCGCTCGGGGCCATTGATGTTGAAAACGTCGCCGGGCGCCACGCGGCTCTCCAGCGCGGCGATGATCGCCCCCACCAGGTCGTCGACGTACACGAGATTGCAGATGCCTTGCGCGGCAGCCTGCGGCACGAGCCAGGGCCGCGCCTGCAGCCGCTGCGCGTACGCGATGGTGAACGTGGCGCCGAACGGACCGTGCACCAGCGTCGGACGCAGGATCGTCACCGGCAGTCCGCGCGCCGCGAGCCCGCGCACGACCTGCTCCGCCTCGATCTTGGAATCGCCATAGACACGGCCAGTCACGGCGTACGGGCGGTCTTCCACGACCTCGCCTTCCGGGCGCCCGTACACGTCGACCGTCGAGAGATGGACGACTTTCTTCACGCCGGCCTCGAGCGCGCCCTCCATCAGCACGCGCGTGCCCGCCACGATGGTCGCCGGATCGTCGCCGGTGACTGCGCAATGCACGAGATGCGTCACGCCCGAGAGCGCGCGCGCCACCTGCTCGGCGCTGCGGATATCGCATTGCGAGAGCTCCACGCCTAGGCGCGCGACACGCGCCGCCGTGGACCAGCGCCGCACCCCGGCCACGACCTGCCAGCCGCCCGCGCCGTGCAGGACTTCGACCAGCCGCGCGCCGATGAAGCCACCGGCGCCCGTGACGAGAATCCGGTCAGCCATTGGCAGCGCGCCTCGTCTCGGGGAACAGGCTCTGCCAGGCGTCGTGCCACGGCTCGTCGAGCGGCCGCCGGCGGCGATAGCAATTGTCGATCACCGCTATGGCGGGGCGCACGTCTGCCGCGCTGACCAGCGGCTCGGCACGCCCGGCAATCACGTCGGCGAAGTTGTCGAGCAGCACCGCGACGAAGTCTTCATAGACCTGCCACGAACGACTCGCGCGAACCTTGCGGCCGTTCAGCTGGAAGCTCGCCAGATCGTAGGCGCCGCCTTCTATCGTGCCTTTCGTGCCGACGATGCGATAAGCGTTGCGCAGCTTGGTGAGCCAGCTGAGATGTATGTCGGCCACCGCCCCGCCCAGGCGCAGCCTCACCCGCGCGACGGCTTCGGTACCGCCGCGGGCGTCGTCGGCGTAGTCGAGCACCTCGGGCTCACCGCCCAGCCACCAGCACACCAGGTCGACTACGTGCACGCCGGTATCGAACAGGACGCCTCGCCCGCCGCGGAAATACGCCGGCGTAGCGGCCGGCCAGTCGAACGGCGCGCCGAGCTCGTAGCGGATCTCGCGCAGCTCGCCGATGGCGCCCTCGGCGAGCAGCCGGGATACCTCTCGCGCAGCCGGAAACAGGCGCCGGGTCTGGTTGACGATGATGGGTACGCGGTGCGCCTCGCCTGCCGCCACGATCGCGTCCACCTCCGCGGCGGTCTCGGCGAGGGGCTTTTCGCACAGCACGGCCACGCCGTGACGGGCAAGGTCGAGCGCAATAGGGCAATGCAGGTGGTGCGGCGTGAGCACCAGCGCGCCGGCGATGCGGCCGAGGACCTCGCGATAATCGGTCACGGCCTGCGCGGCACCGAGACGCTGGCGCAGCGCCTCGGCACGCGCGCGGTCGGGATCGACCACGATCAATGAGCGAGCGAGGGCGGGGCGCTGGCGCAGCGCGGGGACGTAGAACGCCTCCGCGACGGCGCCGCAGCCGATGAGGGCAATGGTCGGGGCGGACATCGAAGCCAATTGTCCGATGCCTGCGCGATGCGTATTCAGCAACCGGGCAGGCTGTTCGGACCAGTCCGGTCGGGCCGTAGCCGCGCCCACGCCCCTCCGGTAAAAAGATAGCTCGAATCGTCGGAGTCGAAGCCGTGCCGGGCAAAGCCAACCGTATGTTGATCCTGGAGTTCAACGAGCTTTGCCCGCGCCTGCTCGCGCGCTTCATGGACGAAGGCCGGCTGCCGAATTTCAGCCGGCTGCATCGCACCTCGCACGTGTACACCACGACGACGAACGACGAGCACCTGGAGCCGTGGGTGCAATGGGTCAACTTCCACCACGGCATCCCGGAAGCAAAACACCGTGTCGTCGACCTCGACGAAGGACACAAGGTCGCCGAGCCGGCCTTCTGGGACGTGCTCGCACAGCAGGGCAAAACGGCACTCGTCTTCGGCTCGATGAATACCGCACCGGCGAAGAGCGAGCTCGTCACCCTCGTGCCCGATGCGTGGTCGACTCGCGTGCCGGTACCGGAGGAGTTTCGCCCTTTCTATGACTTCGTGAGGGCGCACGTCCTCGGTCACACAGATCGATCGGCGCCCAAGGGGGTGCTCGGCGCCTTTCTTCGCTTCATGGCCTCCCACGGCCTCTCCCCCGCCACTGTGATGCACCTCGCCGGCCAGCTGATCCATGAGCGGATCTCGCGACGGGACGTACGCTGGCGTCGCGCGGCCGCGCTGGACTACCTGCAATGGGACCTGTTCGAGCACCTGTGGCGCAGCCGTCGCCCCGACCTCGCGGTATTTTTCTCGAACAGCACGGCGTTCCTCCAGCATCGCTACTGGCGTCACATGGAGCCGCAGGCATACCGTGTGCGGCCCGATGCTGAAGCCCTCGCCACGTACGGCGGGGCCATCCGCTACGGATACGAGAAGATGGATCGGATGGTCGGCAAGGCGCTTTCCATGGCGGACGAGCGCACCGCGGTCGCTTTCGTCACCGCGATCAGCCAGCAGCCGAACCTGCGCTACGAGGACATCGGCGGAAAGTTCGTGTACCGCCCGAGGGATTTCCGCCAGCTCCTCGATCTGGCGGGAATTGCGCAGCATGCGAGCGTCGAGCCGGTGATGACGCACCAGGCCTGGCTCACGTGCCGCGATGAGGCGGAGGCGGCGGCATCGGCGACCGCGCTTCTCGGACTGCGCATGAACGGCGAACCGATCATGAGCGCGCGCCAGGCCGGTGATCGCGTGTTCTTCGACTGCAAGTTCATTTCACGCGTGCCGGACGATTGCCTCATCGAGGTACAGGGTCGCGGCGAGCCCGTGCCTTTTGCGCGCTATTTCGGCGCGGTGGGCGAGATCGTGAACGGCCGCCACCACCCCGACGGCGCCTTCTGGCTGCGCGTGCCTGGCCAGTCGGAACAGCGCCTCCACGACGGCAAGCTGCCGCTGGAAGAAGCTTTTCAGATCGTCCTGAGCACCGCGCAGGCGTCCGGTGTCGCCGGAAATCTCATCCCCCGTCCGGCTCTGGCCCCGGTTTCCTAGCCGCGGCTGATTTCTTGCTTCCTGCAAGCCTCCCCATGACTCGAACGCTTGCACTTTGCCTGCTGCTTTTCTGCGCCAGCGCCGGCGCCGCCGAGTTCGGCGTCTATCGCTCGGAGGCGCCCGCCGGACCGGCCAGCGTCGACGCTTTCGAGCTCTGGCTCGGCAAGTCGGTCCAGCTCGCCGAGGCATTCGAGGCCCGCGACATCTGGGACAACATCGATGGCGCCGCGTGGCAGCTCGGGCCCTGGTCGCAATGGGTGAGGGCCAAGGCGGGGCGTAACCTGGTCCTCAGCGTGCCGATGCTGCCGGGCACCGGCGGCGTATCGCTCGCCAGCTGCGCCGCCGGGCAATACGACGTCTACTGGCGCAACCTTGCCAACGAGCTCGCCTACTACGGGCTGCATTGGGCGTACCTGCGCCTGGGCTGGGAGATGGACGGCAACTGGTACGCGTGGGGCGCCCCGCAGGGCTCCGGCCAGGAAGCGAACTTCGCCGGCTGCTTCCGTCGCATCGTCACCACCATGCGCGCCACCCAGCCCGCGAGCCAGTGGAAGTTCGTGTGGAACCCGACGGCGACGTGGACCGACCCGGCGTGGCTCAACGCCACTTGGCCGGGCGACGCGTACGTGGATCTCGTCGGCATCGACCTCTACGACCAGTCCTGGGTACAGAACACCTACCCGTATCCGAGCACCTGCGACAGCGCCTGCCGCCTGGCCAGGCAGCAGACGGCATGGAACACCCACGCCTGGTACCTGCAGACGATGCGCAATTTCGCCGTGACGCACGGCAAGCCCTTCGCCCTTCCCGAGTGGGGCGTCGTTGCGCGTACGGACGGCCATGGGGGCGGCGACAACCCGTACTTCATCCAGAAGATGTACGAGTTCATCGCCGATCCGGCGAACTACGTGCAATTCAGCGTGCTGTTCGACGCGAACGCGCCGGAGGCGAACTACAACCTGTCTGGCCTCGACGCCGCGACGGCTTTTCCGCAGGCCGCGGCAAAGTTCCGCCAGCTCTTCGCCACGGTCACGGCGCCAACGCCAACGCCAGCGCCGGTGCCGGTACCGGTGCCCGCGCCCGCGCCGACTCCCGCAGCCGACGCCACGCCCCCGAGCGTCGCGCTCGGCACGCCGCCCGCGGGCACCGTCATCCGCCGACGCTCGACTGTCACGATGGAGGCAAGCGCCTCCGACAACGTCGGCGTGGTGGCGGTGGAATTCTCCATTAATGGGCGTCTCGCGTGCCGCGTCTTGACGAGCCCTTACCGCTGCTCCGCGTCGGTGGGCAACAAGAACGACACCACCTACACGCTCACTGCGCGCGCGCTCGACGCGGCCGGCAACGCCGCTTCGTATTCGCGCACCTACAGCGCCCGCTAGCCCTGCATTGAAGATCGCCTATCTCGTCTGGGACCTGTCGGACGCCGCGACCGTGCGCCGGGCGGAGATGTTGCAGGCCGGCGGCGCACACCTCGTGGCCGCAGGCTTTCGCCGCGGCGAGACAGCGCCCACCCGACTCGCTGGCGCTCCCGCGCTAGACCTTGGCCGGACGTTCGACGGCAGGCTCGCGCATCGCGCCGGCCTGGTAGCGCTGCGCTGCGCGCGCCTCGCGGCGTTGCGCGACGTCGTGCAAGGCGCGGATGTCGTGCTCGCTCGCAACCTGGAGACCCTGGCCATCGCGGCGCTCGCGAGGCGTGCCTATGCGCCGCGTGCGAAGCTGGTCTACGAATGCCTCGACATCCATCGCCTGATGTGCGGCGCGGGACCCGCGTCGATAGGGCTGCGCGCGCTTGAAAGCGCGCTGCTGCGTTCGTGCTCCGCGGTGATTGTCAGCGCTCCGGCCTTCATCAGCGAGTACTTCGAGAAGCGCCACCGGCATCTGCCGCGCATGGTCCTGGTCGAGAACAAGGTACTGCGCGCGGCCGGCCCCATCGACAGGCGGCAGGCGGCGCCGCGACCGGCGGGCCCGCCGTGGCGCATCGGCTGGTTCGGCAATCTGCGCTGTCGCAAGAGCGTGGACCTATTGAAGGACATCGTGCGCCGCGCCGGGGGCGCCGTCGAGGTCGTGATGCGCGGCCGGCCATCGGCCCACACGCTGCCCGACCTGGAGACGCTCATCGCCGATACGCCGCACATTCGCTTTGCCGGTCCCTATGCGCAGGCCGACCTCGCGCGGATCTATGGCGAGGTGCACTTTGCCTGGAGCCTCGATTACACCGACGAAGGCATGAACTCCGACTGGCTGCTGCCCAATCGCATCTACGAAGGCAGCTTCTTCAATACGCCGAGCATCGCCGAGCGGCGCACCGCGATCGGCGGCTGGCTCGCCGACAAGGGCGCCGGGCTCCTGGTCGACGATCCGGTTGCCGACACCGTGCGCATGCTGAGCGCGCTTACTCCGGACGCTTACCGCGTGCTCGAGCAGCGCACGGGCAACATCGACACGCGTGCGATCGCTTTCGACCGCGAGGCGTGCGTGGATCTTGTCGCGTCTCTCGCATACGGTCGATCCCTCAGCTTCAGCGAGCTTCCCGCCGTGCCCGGCTAGAGCTACCATTCGACGCCCGTACTAAGGAGACCCGCATGACCCTGCGTATTGGCGATACCGCCCCGAATTTCCAGGCCGAAACCACCGAAGGTCGCATCGACTTCCACCAGTGGATCGGCGACAAGTGGGCCGTGCTCTTCTCCCATCCCAAGGATTTCACGCCCGTGTGCACGACGGAGCTCGGCACCATGGCGAAGATGAAAGGCGACTTCGACCGGCGCAACGCCAAGATCATCGGCCTGTCGGCCGATCCGGTGGAAGACCACAAGAAGTGGTCGAAGGACATCGAGGAGACGCAGGGCACGGCGCCCAACTACCCGATGATCGGCGACGCCGACCTCAAGGTGGCGAAGCTCTACGACATGCTTCCGGCCGAAGCCGTGCCCGGCAAGCGCACCGCCGCGGAGAACTTCACGGTGCGCACCGTGTTCCTCATCGGTCCCGACAAGAAGATCAAGCTGATGCTCTTCTACCCGATGACCACGGGCCGCAATTTCGACGAAGTGCTGCGCACGCTGGATTCCCTGCAGCTCACGTCGAAGTACAAGGTCGCCACGCCCGCCAACTGGAAAGTCGGCCAGGACGTGATCATCGCCGGCTCGGTGAACGACGAGGAAGCGAAGAAGCTGTTCCCCAAGGGCTGGAAGTCGCCCAAGCCGTACCTGCGGATCACCGAGCAGCCGAAGTAGCGCCCTGTAACACTCTGTTACCCCTTGGATGGCACCCGGCGGTTAGGCTGCTGTCCAAGGAGTCACGCATGAAAAAGCTGCTGTTCGGTCTTGCCCTCGCCGCCGCCGGTGCCCTTTGCGCCGTGCCGGCGTTCGCGTGGCACCATCACCACGGCCCGCGGGTATCGATCGGCCTGGGCTTCGGCCCCTACTGGGGCCCCAGTTTCTGGGGGCCGCCCTACCCCTACTACGCGGCTCCTGCCTACTATCCGCCGGTGGTCGTCGCGCCTGCGGCGCCGGCCCAGTATGTCGAGCGTAACGACCAGCCGCTGCAATCCGGCTACTGGTACTACTGCGAGACCTCGCGCGGCTATTACCCCTACGTCAAGGACTGCGCCAGCGGCTGGAAGGCCGTCCCGCCCGCGCCGCCGCCCGCGCAATGAAGCGTCTCCTTATCCTTGCCGGCGCGACGGCGCTCGTGGCCGGGTGCGCAACGCCACCGCCCTCGGGGCCGAGCGTGATGGTCCTTCCCGGCTCGACGAAGAGCTTCGACCAGTTCCGCTACGACGATAACGACTGCCGCCAGTTCGCGAGCTCGCAGATCGGCGGCACGACCGCCGCGCAGGCCGCGAATGATTCCGCGGTCAAAAGCGCCGTCGTCGGCACGGCGGTCGGTGCGGCCGCGGGCGGACTGATGGGCGGCAACGCCGGTGCCGGCGTCGGCGCGGGCGTCGGCCTCATCGGCGGCAGCCTGGCGGGTACCGGCGCATCCCAGTCGTCCGGCTATTCGCTGCAGCAGCGCTACGATTTCGCTTTCCAGCAGTGCATGTACGCCAAAGGCCACCAGATTCCGATGGCCAGCCGCTACGCGCCTTATCGCGAGCCCAGCCGGCAGGCCGCACCGCCCCCGCCGCCGCCGGGCGTGCCGCCCCCGCCGCCTCCGGCGAAGCCTAGCTAAACCGCGGCATCACTTTCGCGGCGATCAGCTCGACGGTGCGGAAAGACTCCGCATCGCTCGAGCCGCCGAAGTTGATCTGCATCGAAGGCTCGATGTCGCCGCCGAACTGGTCCCGGCAGCGCTTCACTTGCTCCACGACCTCATCCGGGGCGCCGACGAAGGCGCCGCCCTGCTCGATGATTTTTTCCGGCGTGGTGGCGAGGATGCTCGCCACCATCTTGTCGTAGCCGGGATACTGGTCGGACGAGGTTCCCTGCCACGACTGTACCGCGTCGGCAAAGGTTTCCAGGTAACGCTTGCAGATGCGCCGGAAGCCGGCCATCGCTTCGACGCTCTTCTCGGCCACGTAGCAGAACTGCGCGACCTGGATCTGCTCGGCGCGCTTGTGCCCCGCCTCCTTCCATAGCCGGCGATACATCTTCACGAACTCCTGCAGCTGGCCCGGCTTGCCGGCGTAGGGCACGATCATCAGGTTGAAGCCGTTTTTTGCGGCGTAGGTGAACGACTCCTCGCTCGAGATCGCCGCGATCCAGATCGGCGGATGCGGCTTCTGGTAGGGCCGCGGCATCAGGCGCACGTCCTCGAACCGCCAGAATTTTCCGTTGGCCGTGACCCGGTCTTCGGTCCATAAACGCCTGATGATGCCGATGGCTTCCTCGAAACGATCGCGGCTTTCGGACATCGGCACGCCGTAGACCTCGAATTCCTTCGGCAGGAAGGCGCGCCCGAAGCCCGCGTCGAGGCGCCCCCGGCTCATGTTGTCGAGCATCGCGAGCTCGCCGCCGAGATGCGCGGGATGGTGGAAGGCCGGGATCACCGCGCCGGTGATGAGGCGGATGCGCTTGGTGCGCGCCGCCATGGC
>DATLDY010000305.1:0-3836 GCA_035525655.1 Burkholderiales bacterium | reverse complement strand
AGGCCGCGCAGCCAGGCGAGCTTGTAGGTCTCGTCGAGCTTCTTGCCCGAGATGCCCGCCATGTAGATGTTGAGCGACTGCGACTGGTCGATCCACTTCTGCCGGCGCGCGCCCGCTTCCACCAGCCATTTAGGCTCGACCTCGAACGCCGTCGCATACAGCCGGCGCAGGGCCGCGGGCGCCCGGTCGATGCGCGCCAGGTTGCCATCGAAGTACTTGAGGTCGGCGATCATCACCTCGTCCCACTGCCCGGCGGCTTTCAGGTCGGCGACCAGATAGTCGTTGACCACGGTGAACTCGCCCGACAGGTTCGATTTGACGAACAGGTTCTGGTAGGTCGGCTCGATCGAGGCCGACACGCCGATGATGTTGGCGATGGTGGCCGTCGGCGCGATGGCGATGCAGTTGGAATTGCGCATGCCGAACCGCTTGATCCGCCCGCGCAGCTCATCCCAGTCGAGCGTGGCCGAACGGTCGACCTCGACGTAGCCGCCGCGCTCCGCCGCGAGGAGGTCGAGCGTGTCCTGCGGCAGCACGCCGCGGTCCCAGAGCGAGCCCTGGAAGGAGGCATAGCGGCCGCGCTCCTCGGCCAGCTCGGTCGATGCCCAGTAGGCGGCGTAGGCCACCATCTCCATCGAGCGATCGGCGAACTCCATCGCCTCGTTCGACGCATAGGCCACGCGCATGCGGTGCAGGCAGTCCTGGAACCCCATGATGCCCAGGCCGACCGGCCGGTGGCGCAGGTTCGAGTTCCTCGCCTTGTCCACCGCGTAGTAATTGATGTCGATGACGTTATCGAGCATGCGCATCGCGATGCGGATCGTGCGCTTGAGCTTGTCGAAGTCCAGGCGACCCCCGGCGTCGAGGTGCGCGACGAGGTTCACCGAGCCCAGGTTGCAGACCGCGATCTCGTCTTCCGACGTGTTGAGCGTGATCTCGGTGCACAGGTTGGAGCTGTGGACGACGCCCACGTGCTGCTGGGGGCTCCTGACGTTGCACGGGTCCTTGAACGTGATCCACGGATGCCCGGTCTCGAACAGCATCGACAGCATCTTGCGCCACAGCTGGACCGCGGGAATCTTCTTGAACAGCTTCAGCTCGCCCCGGGCGGCCTTGTCCTCATAGCGCAGGTACGCTTCCTCGAAGGCCTTGCCGAACTTGTCGTGCAGGTCGCGGCAATCCGAGGGGCTGAAGAGCGTCCACTCGGCGTTGTCCATCACCCGCTTCATGAACAGGTCCGGGATCCAGTTCGCGGTGTTCATGTCGTGCGTGCGGCGGCGGTCGTCGCCCGTGTTCTTGCGCAGCTCGAGGAACTCCTCGATGTCCAGGTGCCAGGTCTCCAGGTACGAGCAGACGGCGCCTTTGCGCTTGCCGCCCTGGTTCACCGCGACGGCGGTGTCGTTCACGACCTTGAGGAAGGGCACCACCCCCTGGGACTTGCCGTTGGTTCCCTTGATGTGCGAGCCGAGCGCGCGCACCGGGGTCCAGTCGTTGCCCAGGCCGCCCGCGTACTTGGCGAGGAGCGCGTTCTCCTTGATGGCCTCGTAGATGCCCTCGAGGTTGTCCGAGACGGTCGTCAGGTAGCAGCTCGAGAGCTGCGAGCGCAGCGTGCCCGAGTTGAAGAGGGTCGGCGTCGAGCTCATGAAATCGAAGCTCGACAGCACGTCGTAGAACTCGATCGCGCGCGCGTCGCGGTTCTTCTCTTTCAGGGCAAGGCCCATGGCGACCCGCATGAAGAACGCCTGCGGCAGCTCGATGCGCCGGCCGAAGACGTGCAGGAAGTAGCGGTCGTAGAGCGTCTGCAGGCCGAGGTAGCCGAACTGCAGGTCGCGCTCGGCCTTCAGCGCCTTGCCGAGCTTGGCGAGGTCGAACCGGGCGAGCTCCGGATCGAGCAGCTCGGCGGCGATGCCGCGCTCGATGAACTGGGGAAAGTACGTCGCGTAGCGCGTCGCCATCTCGGCATGGCTCGCCTCCTCGCCCAGCACTTCCAGCCGCACGCTGTGCAGGAGAAGGCGCGCGGTAACGAAGCTGTACGCAGGGTCCTTCTCGATGAGGGCGCGCGCGGCGAGAACCGCCGATTTGCGCACTTCCTCCATCGGCACGCCGTCGTAGAGGTCGCGCAGCGTGGCTTCCAGGATGGCTTCGGGGAGCGTCTCGGGCAGCCCCTGGCACGCGGAGCGCACCACGTCGGCGAGGGCGGCGCGATCGAGCGCCTTGCGGCTGCCGTTGTCCACCACATGCAGCACGGGCTCCTTCTTGCCCGCCTTTTCCTGCTGGCGCTGCTTGGAGCGCTCTTCGCGGTAGAGCACGTAGGCGCGGGCGACATCGTGCTCGCCGGAGCGCATCAGGGCTAGCTCGACCTGGTCCTGGATGTCTTCTATATGGAGGGTGCCGCCCTGCGGCTGGCGGCGCATGAGTGCACCGCAGACCGAGTCGGTCAGGTGGCCGACCACCTCGCGTATGCGCGCCGAGGCGGCCCCTTGCGCGCCGTTCACTGCCAGGAACGCCTTGGTCATCGCCACGGAAATCTTGCCGGGCTCGAAGCTCACCACGGCGCCGTTGCGGCGAATGATCTTGTAATCGGAATAGGGGTTGCGCGTGCCGGCAGCCGCTTCGGTCAGTCCGACGCCGAATCCGGGAGTGACTGCGGTGTTGTCCTGGGCGATCTGCATGGTCACTCTCCCGGTACCCATATTTAGTGCTTCGTTACGTGTTTATGACTAGCTGTTGAGCCAATGTAACCAACCGATTTTTATTTTGCAAGCGCCGGCCACTAAATAACCGGTACAACCGCCTCCCGAGCCCTACATATGGGGCATTGCGGCGGCGCAGCAACTACATCTGGGCCGCTCACTGCGGCGAACGACTAGATGTTGTGGGAGGCGAGGCGGGCGTGCAGCCGCGGCCAGTCGAACCCGGGGCCGGGATCGGTCTTGCGGCCGGGCGCGATGTCGCTATGCGCGGCGATGTCGCGCAACGGGTGCTGCCGGCGCAGCGCGGCGATGAGCGTCGCGAGCGCTGCGTACTGCGGGTCGGCGAAGGCGGCGTCGTCCGTGCCTTCGAGCTCGACGCCGATGGAGAAGTCGTTGCAGCGGCTGCGCCCCCGCCACGTCGATGCGCCGGCGTGCCAGGCGCGCCGCGGGGTCGGCACGAACTGGATGAGCTCGCCGTCGCGGCGGACGAGGAAGTGCGCCGACACCTTCATGCCTTCGATCTCGCGGAAGTACGGATGGGCGGCGGGGTCGAGGCGATTGGTGAAGAAACGCTCGATCGCATCGCCGCCGTATTGTCCCGGCGGCAGGCTGATCGAGTGCACGACCAGGAGCGTTACTTCCTCGCCGGGCGGGCGCTCATCCTGGTTCGGCGATTCGACGTACCTGCACGGCGTCAGGCGCCCAGCCTCGTCGAGTTTCATCCTCTACGATTTAGCTTCATCTTTGATGCCGAGGCGCTGCATCCGGTAGCGCAGCTGACGGAAGGTGATGCCCAGAAGCTTGGCCGCCGCCGTGCGGTTGAAGCCGGTCTTGCCGAGCGCCTCGACGATGGCCTTGCGCTCGATCGCATCCAGGTAATCGGGCAGCGCCTCGGCGCCACCCGGGGTGGGCGTGCCGCCCGGCGCCGCCGGGGAGGCAAGGCGCAGGTCGTCGAGCCCGATTTCATGGCTGCTGGTCAGCGCCAGCGCGCGCTCCAGTATGTTCTCGAGCTCGCGGATGTTGCCCGGGAAGTCGTACTGCGCGAGGCGCTCGAGCGCCGGGGCGGTGAGGCGTGCCGGCAGGGTGCCCGCCTGGCTCGCGAGCCGCTCGAGGATCGCATTGGCAAGGAGCCCGATGTCGTCG
>DATLDY010000303.1:0-8051 GCA_035525655.1 Burkholderiales bacterium | reverse complement strand
ATCAACTCGTCCAACGGCTTCAAGCCGAACGCGGCCGACGATGTCCTGCGCGACGTCACGGCCTACACGCGCTTCCTGTCCGCCGCGGCGGACCTCAAGATCGGCAACCGCTATCCCGAGCAGGGCATCGACGAGATCCCGGTGTCGGCGACGCTGCGCCGCGGCGACGATTACGTGCGCGGTGCGCACCTCTACCGCGAGAAGTGCGCGAGCTGCCACGGCCCGCAGGGCTTCGGCGCCGCGGCCAACGGAAGAGTGCTCTACCCGGCGCTCGCCGGCCCGAACTCCTTCACGCTCGATTCGCGCATGAACTTCGGGCGCGTGAACTCGGTGATCCCGGGCTTCATCTGCCGCAACATGCCGCTGGGCAACGAAGGCAGCCTCGCCAACCAGGACTGCCGCGACATCGGCTACTACCTGAGCACCCTGCCGCGACCAGCGGGCGACAAGCAGGGCCCGCTCGCCGCCGCCTGGCAGCAGGTCATGATGACAGTGATGCCGCCGCTCACCAGCTACGCCGACTCGCTGCGCAATGGGCACCACGCGGCCGGAAACAGCGATGCCGCCGATTAGGGCCGCGGCACTGGAGTTCGCGAGCACGTTGCCGCAAGCGCTGCGCTCGAATCTCCTGATCGGCCTCACCCTCGCCGTCGTCACGCTGCCGCAGGCGATCGCCTTCTCGACCACGCTCGCCGGCCTGCCGCCGCATTTCGGCATCTATGCCGCCATCTGGGGCGTGCTGTTTACCGCGCTCCTGAATCCGTCGCGCGTCTTCTCCGGCGGGCCGAACACGACCATGTCCGCCTCGATCGGGGTGACGCTGCTGCCGGTGGCGCCGCAGTTCGGCGCCGAGTACGTCGGCTATGCGCTGACGCTGATCCTGCTCGCCGGCCTGATCCAGCTCCTCTTCGTCCTCATCCGGCCGCTCGGCCGCATGCTCGACCTGGTCAACGAGCCGATCATCAACGGGCTGATCTGCGGCATCGGCCTGTTCCTCATCTTCAAGTCGCTCACCACGTTCGCCGGCCTGCCGATCAACACCCAGGTCGAATGGCCGCTGTGGGTCGCCTGGCAGTCGCTGCGCGCCGCGCTCGAGATCGGCAACCTCTACGCCATCCAGATCGGCCTCGTCACGTTGGCCACCGCGCTGATCGCGCGCCAGTTCGCGCCGCTGCGCCACTGGTCGATCCTGTTCGGCGTGGCGGCCGGCACCGCGTATTCGAGCTGGCTCAAGTCGCGCTACGGCCTGGAGACGATTCTCATCGAGGAGATCGGCAACCTGTCCTCCGTGGGTCTGGTCTTCCCGTCGCTACCCCTCTTCACGCAGGAAGCGATGTCCGACGTCATTGCGATCCTGCCGGGGGCCGTGACCCTCGCGCTCCTCGGCCTTTTCCAGACCGTCGCCGCGATGCGCCGCATGAACCGCAAGGTCGGTGGCTATACCGACAGCCGCAAGGGCATCTTGTCCGACGCGGTGAGCAACTGCGTGCTGCCCTTCCTCTCATCGCTCCCGAGCTGCGCCTCGTTCAACCGCATGTGGCTCGTCTACCGCCTGGGCGGCAACAGCCGCATCACCTCCATCACCTCGGCGGTGTTCCTGCTGCTGATGGTGCTGTTCCTCGCCCGCCTGATCGCCATCATCCCGATGCCGGCGATGGCGGCGATCATCATGCTGCTCGGCGCCAACATGATCGCCTGGGAGGACATCCAGCCCCACTTCACCAATCGGCGCGAGGCGATCGTCTTTACCGCCTCGTTCCTCTCCGTGCTCTTTCTGGACCTCTTCGGCGCAGTGATGGTCGGCGCCGCCCTCGCCGTCCTGTACTCCAAATGGGAGCAGGCGCATCCGAGCGTGAGCCTGCGCGAGAACGTCCTGCGGATCCGCGGCAACATCTACTACGGCTCGCTGCCGGTGATCGAGAAGATCTACCACGAGGCCCTCGAGCGGGGCGAGAAGCTGGTCATCGACTTCTCGCAGGCCTATTACATCGACCCGGAGGGACTGCGCTGGCTGGCCGCGGCCAAGGCGGCCGGAAAGGCGACCTTCGTCGACCGCCGCAGTGGCATCGACCGCCGTGCCAACACGCCGGTAACCGCGGCGATCGCCAGGCAGCGCCGAGCCAAGCGCGACCGGCGCCAGAAGCCGCAGCTTTAAGAAAAAGGGGTCAGAGCAATTTTCCTGTAACACCTACGCGCGTTAGTAGTTACAGGAAAATTGCTCTGACCCCTTTTTCAGTTACGTAAAAATGCTCTCCGGCAGCAGGGCGCTCACGGTCACGTTCGGCACGTCGACCACGTTGCTCACGCGCAGGTCGACGGCGACGCTGCACAGGACGTAGGCCTGCTCGCGCGACCAGCCGCGTTCTTCGAGCAGCTTGATCATCTCGAGGACTGCGTTCCTCGCGGCGAGGGAGAGGTCGCAGCTTTCGTTGCGGCCCTCCGGCGTGATTGGCATTCCCATGGTGCCGATGAAATTGCGCGGCACCGCCGACTCCGGCGGCTGGAAGAAGCCGGGATGCGAGAAGCGCGGCCAGACGATCCGCTTGGCCGCGGCTTCCCCCTTGTGAAGGCGAAAGCGCACCGCCACGGTCGCGCCCATCTCGATCGCGGTGCCGCAGCACTCCGAATCGCCTTGCGCGAAGTGGCCATCGCCCACCGAATACAGCGCGCCTTCGACGCCGACCGGGATGAAGAGCTTCGAGCCCTTGGTCAGTTGCTTGATGTCGGCGTTGCCGCAGTTCTCGCGCGGCGGAATGGTGCGCAAGCCCTCGGTCGCGACCTTGCCTTGCGACGGCGTTGCGCCGCGGGCGTCCTGGGGCCACACGCGCCCGCCGCGCGCCTTGAGCTCGGCCTCGCGCGCCGCCCACCTCGCGAGCTGCTCGTGCGACGGCGCAAGGCCCGCGGTTCCCATGAAGGCGCCGTTCGGAATGCGCACGCCCGGAAGCTGCGGCGAGCTCGCGTACTCGCGCGTGATGTCCCAGTGCACGACGAAGTGGAAGTCGAAGAGATCCGGCATGAAGCCGTTGCCGGGCGCGAAGCGCGTCCAGCCATAGGGCTGCGGCACGATGTCGAGGTATTCGATCTCGAGGAGATCGCCGGGCTCGGCGCCCTTCACGTACACCGGCCCGGTTAGCGGATGCGCGATGCCGTACTCGAGCTTCTCGAGGTCCTGCGCCGTGGTGGCCGGGCCGATCTGCCCGTCGTTGGCGTCGCGCGTCTCGAGCACCACCTCTTCCATCGGCTCGGCCTCGAGCACCGGAGGGAGGTCCGGATGCCAGCGGTTGTGCCCCTTGTGCGGCTCGTCGCGCAGCCGCTTGGACCGGTCGATGGTGATGTTCTTCATAGCTTGAGCTGCGTTCGCAGCTTACGCCCGACGACAAACCATAGCGCGAACATCGCGCCGACGCCCACGCCGAGCAGCACCCAGTGCAGCGCGCCGCCGCCGCCAAGCGCGCCGCGGCCGGCCGCGCCGAGGTACACCTTGACGAGAAGGTCCGGCGCCATGCCCACCATCGACGCACCGAGGTAGGTGCGCGGCTCGACCTGCGTCAGGCCGAGGAAGTAGGTCTTCAGGCCGCAGGGAATGGCCGGTGCCAGGCGCAGGAGC
This sequence comes from Burkholderiales bacterium, assembly GCA_035525655.1. Classification (GTDB taxonomy): domain Bacteria; phylum Pseudomonadota; class Gammaproteobacteria; order Burkholderiales; family SG8-39; genus SCGC-AG-212-J23. The sequence continues at coordinate 4,444 of DATLDY010000303.1, read as the reverse complement.
GCCACGAATTTCCATGGCTCCTTCTGCACCGCCTTGTCGATGGCCTTGAACGTATCGTTCTTGCGCGCGCTGCGCTGCAGGCGCTCGGGCGCGACGTAGCGAGCGAGGATGAGTCCGAGCACGGCCGAGATGCCGACGCCCGCGAGCGCCGCCGCCGTCCCCCACGCGAAGCCGAAGATGGCCCCGGCGGCGACGGGAAAGACCCATGCGGGCAGCAGCAGGAGCAGCGCCGCGGCGTACGCCGCCGAGAACACCGCGAACCCGGCGAGCGGGTTCATGTTCTCCACCCGGTCCTCGAAGCTCGACCACCACTCGTGCGGCATGAGCGTGCCGCCGGCGATCAGGACCACGACGGTTACCGCCACGATGAGGGTGTGGAGCTTGAGCCGCTTGCGCACGAGCGCATGGCCGCCGGCGAGGCAGAGCGAGAGCCACGCGGTGCTCGAGCAGATCGCCGCCAGCACGTCGCTCAGGTAGTGCGCACCCAGATACATGCGCGAGAACGCGACCAGCCCTATGGCCACAACCGCGCCGACGACGCATGCCGTGCGCCGCCGCCAGTCGTAGGTACGCGAGACGAGGAACGCCGCCAGCACTCCATAGAAGAGCACCGCGCCCGCCGTGTGCCCGCTCGGAAAGCTGAACGAGTCGAGCACCAGCAGCGGGTCGTCGAACTTCGGCCGCACGCGCTCGTACGCGATCTTGAGGAGCCCATTGACCGCCATTCCGCCGGCCACCGTCACCACCAGCGTCAGGAGCCAGTAGCGCTCGCGCAAATAGGCGAGCACCCCGGCGAAGATCGCGCACTCCACTGCCACCGCCACCGGCGAATGCAGATGGGTGACAGCGAAGAAGAATGTCTCCATCGCCCCGCCCGCGCGCTCGTGCAGCCAGTTCGCCACCCGGATATCGAGCGCGCCGAGCGCTTCGCGCGCGGTGACGTTCCAGGCGATCGCGAGGAACACCACGCCGGCGATGAGAAAGGCGCCCCACCCCGCGATGCCGATCGCCACTGGCGACAGGCTCGGCGGATGCGGCTTGTCGATGTCCTTACCTGCCATCGCGCATCCTCTGGGAGAAGTCTTGGATTCGGCTCTTCGCGCGCAGCTCGGCAAAGGGCAGGCTGGTATCGATGCTGCCGCGCCGGTAGAGGAGCTCCGGCAGGTAGCCGCTCGCGAGGATGCGCCACGAGAACGGCACCCGTCCGCCGGCGTGGATCACGCGCTCGCGGATGACGGTCGTGCAGTTGGCGACGAGCGCGTTGTACCAGGCGGGCTCGCGGCTGAGCTTGTTCATCGCCTGAACATAATCGAGGAGCAGCGCCCGCGCCTGGGCGGGGGGCGTGCGCAGCCGATAGAGGTAGACCTCCTCGCGCCGAAAGTCGGTGCGCAGCTTGATCACATCGCTCTCGTCCGCGACCACGTAGATGAGCTCGTACTCGCGGAAGAAAGCCCTGAGCGCGGAGTATTCCTGGCCTTTTTTCTTGCGCGTCTCGACCGAGATCGCGAGGTGCTGCCCGCCGGCGAACGACCAGCTCATGATGGTGTGGGCGATGAGCGGCGCCCCCCAATAAATCACGAAGAGATCGAGGCCGTCGATGGCCGCGAGGTCGTAGCGCCGCTCTTCCCAGCGCTCGTCGAAGTCGTCCACGCTGCGGTAGTGGAAGTTGCGCACGTTCCTCACCGTCAGCTCGTCGCCGTGCACCTCGGCCGTCGCCACGCGCGCCACCTCCGGCCGCCAGTCGCGGGTGTTCGACGGCCGCCGGAAAGCCCAGCCCATGAAATCGAGCGCCACGGGGTGCTACTCTAGTGCACCACCGGGGAGGGATCATGAACGTAAACCTGAAGTCCATCGTCGTCGCGGCGTCGCTCGCTTTCAGCGCGCCGCTTTTCGCCGCCACCTTCGTCTATGTCTCGAACGCCGACGACGGCGACATCGGTCTCTACACGCTGCAGCCCGACGGCTCGCTCCAGCCCGGCGAGCGCTTCAAGGCCGAGAAGCTCGTGATGCCGATGGCGGTGAGCCCCAACAAGCGCGTCCTGGTGGCCGCCGTGCGCGCCAAGCCGTTCTCCGCGCTGACCTACAACATCGATCCGAAGAGCGGCGCCCTCAAGCTCCACGCCAGCGGCCCGCTCGCCGAGAGCTTTCCGTACATCGCGTTCGACCGCACCGGCCACCACCTGTTCGGCGCCTCGTACGGCGCGGGGCTCGTCAGCGTGAATCCGGTTGCGGCCGACGGCAAGGTCGGCGATCCGCGCCAGACCATTCCCACCGCCCGCAATGCGCACTCGATCCGCACCGACAACACGAACCGCTACGTCTTCGTGCCGCACCTGGGCACCGACCAGGTGTTCCAGTTCCTGTTCGACGAGAAGCGGGGCCGCCTGTCGGCCAATACGCCGCCGGTGCTGCAGTTGAAGCAGGGCACCGGCCCGCGCCACATCGTCGTGTCGTCCGACAACCGCTTCGTGTACCTGCTGAACGAGCTCACCGCGGAGGTCACCACGCTCGCGCTCGACGCCAAGGCCGGCACGCTCAGCGTCGCGAGCACGGCGGTTGCGCTGCCGCCCGAGCACAAGCTGTCCCCCGGCATGCCTCGCGGCGCAGTCGGCACCCCGGGCGCGAACCAGGCGCCGCGCGATACCACCAACGACATCTGGGCCTCCGACCTGCACCTCACGCCGAACGGGAAATTCCTCTACGCCGCCGAGCGCACTTCGAACAGCATCGCGGGGTTCAGCGTCGACGGCTCGACGGGCAAGCTCACCTATATCTCGAGCACGCCCACCGAGAAGCAGCCGCGCGGCTTCGCCATCGATCCGTCGAGCCGCTTCCTCGTCGCTTCAGGCGAGAAGTCCGAGACCGTCTCGAGCTACGCCATCGACCCGTCGAGCGGCGCGCTGAAACCCATCGGCCAGTACCCGACCGGCAAGGGGTCGAACTGGGTGGAGATCGTCAGCTTCGATTGATACCGTCGCGGGATCAACTACCTCCGCGCCGCCGTTGCGGAATGTGGGCCCGCTGGTAATCTCCTTGCATGACTGCAAGCCACGCCACGTCCTGGAGAAAGCTGCTCGCCGAACCCGGCGAAGAAGGACACATCGTCCAGCTCTACCAGGATGACGATTTTTACGGCGAGGCCATCAGCCATTTCACCGCCGAGGGCCTGGTGCGCGGCGAGTCGATCATCCTGGTGGCCACCCCGGCGCACTGGGACAACATCGCGGGCCGCCTGCACAGCAAGGGATTCGATACCGGGGAGCTCTTCCGCCGCGGGCAGCTGACGCTGCTCGATGCCCAGGACACGCTGCCGAAATTCATGAGGGGCAGCCTGCCCGACGGCAGCATCTTCAAGCCCCTCGCCCGGGAAACCATCGCCAAGGCCCGGGCCGGCGGCAAGTTTCCCCGTGTGCGCTGGTGGGGCGAGATGGTGAACGTGCTCTACGTGGATGGAAATCCCAAGGGCTCGAACCGCCTCGAGCAGTTCTTCGACGAGGTGGCGCACGAGGAAAAGATTCCGATCTTCTGCTCCTTCCTCATGGACAAGTTCGACCCGAAGATCTACGAAGAAGCCTTCGGCAACGTCTGCTGCACCCACAGCCACGTGATTCCGGTCGACGACTATGCGCGTCACCGCGTCATCGTGAACCGCGCCATCGCGGAAGTGGTCGGCGAGATCCGCGGGCCGCTCCTGCAGTCCCTCGTCACCTGGGGCGATGCGCCCTCGCTGATGCCCTCCTCGCAATCGTTGCTTCTCTGGCTGCGGGAGACGATGCCGGAGCATTTCGAGCCGGTGCTGGCGCGCGCGCGCGAGCTCGACCTCGCCGGCGCGCAATCGAGGCCCGCATGAGCGGTGAGGTGCATTTCGCCGATTGCGGCCTGCCCGGCATCAAGCTCCTGCCGTACGGCGTCCACATGTGCCACTTCTACAACGGCGCCGAAGACCTCGCCGAGGCGCTGGTGCCGTATTTCACCGCCGGACTGCGCGGCAACGAGCGCTGCATCTGGATCACCGCCACGCCCCTCCCCGCGGCACAGGCAAAGCTCGCGCTCGCCAAGGCCGGTTTGGATGTGGACGCCGCGGTCCGAAAAGGCTCACTCGTCGTGCGGGACTACTCGGAGTGGTATGCCGAGCTCGGCAGCCTGAAAGGCAACGCGGTCGTCGAACTCTGGCTCGAGGAAGAGCAGAAGGCGCTGGCCGCGGGCTATGCCGGCCTACGCATCACGGGCAACGTTTCATTCCTGACCCCCGAGACGTGGCAGGAATTCATGGACTACGAGCACACGGTCAACCAGACCCTCGTCGGGCGTCGCATCGTCTCCCTTTGCAGCTACCAGCTCGGCCGCGGCAATGCGTCGGATGTTCTCGATGTCGTGCGCCGCCACCACTGCACGCTCGATCACCCGGACCATGGCTGGCAGATCCTCTCGGGACGTTCGGGCT
>DATLDY010000302.1:0-7045 GCA_035525655.1 Burkholderiales bacterium | reverse complement strand
CACCCTGCCCAAGGCGAAAGAGCTGCGGCGTGTCGCCGAGCCGATGATCACCCTCGGCAAGAAGCCCTCGCTCGCCAACCGCCGCCTCGCCTTCGACCGCCTGCGCGACCGCGGCATCGTCACCAAGCTGTTCGACGACCTCGGCCCGCGCTACGCGAAGAGGAACGGCGGCTACCTGCGGATCCTGAAGATGGGCTTCCGCAAGGGCGACAACGCTCCCCTCGCGCTCGTCACGCTGCTCGATCGCCCGGATGTGGAAGCGCCGGCAGCGGGCGACGACGAGCAAGCCAAGGGCTCCAAGAAGAAATCCAAGAAGACCGAGGAAGCCGCGGCGTCCTGAGGCCGTTTTGATCTACACCGTGGGCCACGGCGCGCGAAGTGCCGTGGCCTTCGTCTTTCTGCTGCAGGAAGCGCGCATCAGCACTCTGGTCGACGTGCGCGCCTATCCCGTCTCCCGCCGCCATCCGCAGTTCTCGCGTGATGCGTTGGCCGCTGCGCTGGCCGAGGCGGGTATCAACTACCAGTGGGAAGGCAAGGCGCTCGGTGGCATGCGCACCGGTGGCTATGCCGCCCACATGGCGACGCCGCTTTTCACCGACGCGGCCGGCGCGCTCATCGCGGCGTCAAGAGAGCAGTCCGTCTGCATCATGTGCGCCGAGACCGATCCGTCCGATTGCCATCGCTCGCACATCTCCGACTGGCTGGTCGCGCAGGGCGAGCGGGTGCTGCACCTCATCAAGCCCGGCGAGGAGCGCGAGCATGCGGCGCGGCTGTTCTAATATCCGGCCATGAGGCTGAAAGGCAAAGTGGCAATCGTTGCCGGCGGCGGCGCAAGCGGCACGGTCATCGGCAACGGGCAGGCCACCGCCATCCTCTTCGCGCGCGAGGGCGCCAAGGTGCTGTGCGCCGACGCCGCCGAGGAGCGGGCGCAGGCCACGGTCGACATGATCATCAAGGAAGGCGGCACGGCTGCCGCCGTGCGGGCGGACGTATCGAAGGCCGCCGACTGCAAAGCGATGGTGCACGCCGCCGTCGAGCGCTACGGCCGCCTCGACATCCTCGACAACAACGTCGGCATCTCGGTGCGCGCCGACGTCCTGGAAGTCACCGAGGAGCAGTGGGACCGCGTCATGGCGGTCAACGTGAAGAGCATCGTGCTCGCCTCCAGGTACGCGATTCCCGAGATGAAGAAGGCGGGCGGCGGCTCGATCATCAACATCTCGTCGGTCGCCGGCCTGCGCGCAAACCAGAGCACGCCGTACACGACGTCCAAGGCGGCGATCGTCGGCCTCACGCGCTCCATGGCGGGCGACCACGGCCGCGACGGCATCCGCGTGAACTGCATCCTGCCCGGCCTGATCTACGGGCCGATGACTGCGCCACGCATGGACGAGGAGATCCGCCGCAAGCGCCGCGAGGCCGGCGCGCTCGGCACCGAGGGCACCGGCTGGGATGTCGGCCACGCCGCGCTATTTCTCGCGAGCGATGAATCGCGCTGGATCACGGGAGTGGCGCTGCCAGTCGACGCCGGCTTCCTCGTCATGAGCCCCACCACCAGCGTGCGTCTGGCCCAACAGAAGTTCTAGGTAACGACGATCGCTCTGTAGTCGTTGACGTTCGTCAGCGTCGGCCCGGTGATCACCAGATCTCCGAGCGCGCTGAAGAAACCATAGCTGTCGTGGCGCGCGAGCAGCGCCTTTGCATCGCGGCCGCGCTTCATACTCTCGGGCGTGAGGATCGCCCCCGCGTTGTCCTCCGACCCGTCGATGCCGTCGGTGTCCGCTGCGATCGCCCACACGCCGCCGGTTTCGATGCCGAGCGAGAGCAGGAATTCCGCGCAACGCCCGCCGCGGCCACCATCGCCCGCGATGGTGACGGTGCACTCACCGCCGGAAATGAGCGCGACCGGCGGGCGCCATGGTTTTCCGTGTCGCCTGATCTCGTGGACCAGCGCCGCCATCACCTTCCCGACCTCGGCGGCTTCCCCGGTCACCGTGTCGCCGAGGATCACTGGCTGCACGCCGGCTTTGGCGAATACCGCAGCCGCCGCCTCGAGCGAACCGTGCGCGGTCGCGATCACGTTGTTTTTGACGTGTTTGAAAACCGGATCGAACGGCTTCGGTGTCTCGTCCTTCTCGTGTCCCAGCCTTGCCCTAACCGAGTCCGGCGGTGCGACGCGGTAACGCTGCAGGATGTCGCGCGCCTCGGCGTAGGTGGTCGGGTCCGGCGCGCACGGCCCTGACGCGATGTGCGTCGGATCATCGCCGGTCACGTCGGAGATGATGAGTGCGACGACTGGCGCGCGAGATGCGGCTGCGAGGCGGCCGCCGTGGATCGCCGAGAGGTGCTTGCGCACCGCATTCATCTCCTGGATCGCGGCGCCGCTTTTCAGGAGCTGGCTGGTCACTGCCTTGAGGTCGGCCATCGGCACATCGGCCGCCGGCAGCGAAAGCAGGCTCGATCCACCGCCCGACAGGAGCGCGAGCAGAAGGTCGTCCGGCCCGAGGCGCTTCACTTGCTGCAGGATCTCGCGCGCGGCAGCCTCGCCGGCTTCGTCGGGCACCGGATGGCCGGCCTCGACAACGCGGATGCGCTTCGTCGGCATGCCATGCCCGTAGCGCGTGATCGCGATTCCTTCGAGCGGTCCGCTCCAGTGCGCCTCGACGGCCGCCGCCATGGCAGCCGCAGCCTTGCCGGCGGCGGCGACGTAGGTCTTGCCTTTGGGCGGCGGCGGGAGGTGCGCCGCGACGATCAACCGCGGATCTGCCGCGGCGACGGCGGCGCGGAAGCTGTTTTCGAGCAGCGCGCGCACGCCGTTGGGACTCAGCCGAACTTCAGTCGCGCCGCGTCCGGGCCGAGGGTATAGAACGTCGGGTAGGTCTCGCTGAAGACGCGCTTGATGTCGTCGGCCGGCACGTCGGCGAAGCTGCCGCGGTTCGCGAGGTATTCCATGTGGCGGCGGTTGTCCTCGTCGAACGGATGGAAGATCGAATCTTCGCGACCGTCGAACTCGAGCGGCTTCACGCGGAACTTGGTGCACAGGCTGAGGTTGAACGCCGGCGTCGCCTTCACCCACTTGCCGTCCAGGTAAAGCTCGGTATAGCCGTGGTACACGAAAAGGTCGGTGCCCATCTTCGCCGTGAGCTCCGGCGTCGTCAGGTGGTTTTTGACGTCGGCGAAGGCTACTCGCGCCGGGATTTCGCTCGCGCGCGCGCACGCCGCAAGGAGCGCGGCCTTCGATACGCACCAGCCCACCTTGCGTTCGAGGCACGTCGAGCCGCGATACGCATCGTCGTGCGTGAAGTTCTGGAATGGGTGGTAGCGCACGCCGTCGCGCACGGCGTAATAGAGCGACACGGCCTTTTCCCGGTCATCCGCGCCGACGGCATGCTTGCGCGCGAACTCGATCACGCGAGGGTGGTCGCTGTCGACGAAGCGTCCGGGCTGTAACCATGGGCTGAGATGCGCTTTCATTTGTCCAGTTTCATCAGCTTGCGCACGCCCTGGTAGAGCGCGCCTTTCTCCGTCGCCAAGCCGTCGACCACGGAGAAGTGGTTCGTGCCGGGCATGGCGATGTCGCCGGCGAACACGCCGCGCCAGCGCTCGCCGAGGAGAGCGTTCTGCCGCAGGAACTCGCTCGACTCGTTACCCCCGACGGTCGTCATCACCGGTGCGCGCGTCGCCGGCGGGAAGAAAGCCGGCGACAGGCGATGCGCGGACTCCTCATCGAGTCGCAGGTCGGCGTTCAGCCAGTCGACGCTGACGATCGGGCGCAGGTCGTACAGGCCGCTGATGGCGAGGCCGCCCTTCCACAGGTCCTTGGGCAGGCGCGAATCGAACACCGGCCACAGCGCAGTCATCAGCATCGCGGCGAGGTGCCCGCCGGCCGAGTGGCCGCTCGCGTAGAGACGGTCCTGGTCCATGCCGTACTCCTCGGCATGCAGCCACAGCCAGCGGCTCGCGCGCAGCATCTGGCGCACGATCTCCTCGATCGACACCTTCGGGCAGAGGTCGTAGTTCACCACCGCGAGCGAGATGCCGCCGCTCACGAAGGCCGGCGCGAGGAAGGAGAAATCGCGCTTGTCGAGCGAGCGCCAGTAGCCGCCGTGGATGAACATCATGCAGCTGCCGTCGCCGCGGCGGGACGGGAAGAGGTCGATGGTCTCCCCCGGCATGTCGCCGTAGCGCAGGTCGAGGTGCGAGGTCATCGTCGCGCGCGCCTTCTGCGAGGCCTCGGCCCAGCGCGCGAAATACTGAGGATGGTCGGGGACGAGCTCCCGGTTGTTGTAGAGCTTCGAGAGCATCGAGCTGTCGGGGGCGTTCATCCGCGCTTTTCTCTCCACAGGCCCATCGCTTCCTGTCCGGGCCGATCGGAGAACGAGAACAGCACCGTCTCGCCGGTCGCGTCGAACTTCACGGGTACCCACGATGGCACCACGAAGGTGTCGCGCGGCTCGAATGCGAAGCTGTCGTTCCCGATCGTGACCCGGCCGCCGCCTTCCACCACCGAGTAAACGGTGCCGTCGGTCGACCGATAGGGCTCCGATCGGAAACCATTCGGCAGGAGCTGGATGAACGCCCCGATGGTCGGCATGGCATGGCCGCCGGTCAGCGGGTTGGTGAACTGCATCTTCCAGCCGTGGCAGGCATCCGGGTCCTGGTCCTTCGACAGGAGCTCGAGCGACTCGCGGCTGCGGGCGTACGGGTAATTGAAGATCGGCGTGGTCTTGCCGAACGGCGACACCGCGTTGAGCGGGGCGAGGCCGTTGCCGTAGCGCGCCGTCGCCGCGCCTTCGCTGCGCGTCACGGGCTGGATTTCTTCGCCATAGACCTCGTGGAACTGCGCGGCGAACAATTCGACGATGCGCACGTCGAGGCCGTCCATCCACACCACGGGCTCGTTGCCTGGGTTGCCGTGGTCGTGGAATGTCCACGACGGCGTGATGATGAAGTCGCCCGGATACATGAAGGTGCGCTCGCCATCCACCGCGGTGTAGGCACCCGAGCCTTCGACGATGAAGCGCAATGCCGACTGGGTGTGGCGGTGGCTCGGCGCGATCTCGCCCGGCAGGATGAGCTGCAGGCCGGCGTAGAGGCTTTGCGTGATGCACGACTCGCCCCGCATGCCGGGGTTCTCGAGCACCAGCACGCGGCGGATCGCCTCCTTGGCCGTGATGAGCTTGCCCGCCTCGGTGATGTACGGGCGCACGTCCTTGTACTTCCACAGGTACGGCTTGCAGCGCGTGGCCGGCTGGTCGGGGATCAGCGCGTGCAGCACCTCCCACAGCGGCGCGGTGTTGTGCTTGTCCATGCGCTTGTACAGCTCCTGCCGCGCGGTATTGGTGGTCTGGGGAACGCTTGCCATGGGAATCCTTAGTTCACGAAGATTTTACGGGCTTCATCCAGACCACGGGCTTGCCGAGCGCGCTGCCCAGGGCCTTGCCCTCGGGATCGGCGAGCGCTGCTTCGCGCGCCTTGCGGATCGCCTGGGCCTGCTCGCGCACATCGGCGGTCGCCGGATTCTCGATCAGGGCGTCGGCGATGGCGAGGAAGTTGCCCTTGCCGCGCCGGTGGGTCTCACCATAGCCCTTGATGAGTCGGGCACATTCGGCCACCTCGACGGCGAGTCCGGCGTCGCGCCTGGCCGCCTCGGCGACCATGCCGAGCCAGCGCTCCATGAGCGCCTGCTCCTCTATGTATCGATAGCTGAACGGGCGCAACGGCCGCAGCCAGGCGAGCGAGCGCACGAGGAGATAGCCGAAGATGCCCGACGTCTTCACGTGCATGCCGAAGTTGTACGCATCGAGCTTGCCGCGGCGCTCGGCCCAGCCCATCAACCGCTTGCCCAGGAAGTGCGGCATGACCGAGGCGAACTCCTCGACACCGGGCTTCAAGTAGTCGATCACCACCACCGGCTCGCCGGCCTTCGCGCCCACCTCTTTGCGCACCCTTTCGAACCGCGAGGCGCGGGTCTTCAGGTCGGCAACCCGGACGATGTCCTCGTAACTCATCCAGGTGGCGAGGTGGCGCGCCACCGTCGCGGCGACTTTCGGATCGCCCTTGGTGAATGGCTCCAGGCGCCGGCGGTAAAGCTCGGCATAGCGCTCGCCCTGGTAATCACGCAGCCTTTGTTCTCCCAAAGGAAGAATTTCATCGAGCTCCGTCGCCCGCCTCGGCTTCGCCGGCTGGTCCGGTGGCTGTCGCTGGCCGAGCGCGATCTCGCACCCGGCCGCGAAGCCACGCAGGCTTGCCTCCGCGCCGCGGCCCGCCTTGCGGATGGCGGCCTCACAGGCATCGCGTCTCAGGGGTAGGACTCCGCTGCCCGCCATCGCGCCGAAGAGCACGGCATTGATGACCGTGCCGCTCTCCTGCGCGAGCTTGCGCATGTCGAACAGCACCGCGCGCTTGGCGAGCTGCTTGCCGGCCTCGAGCACCTTGTCGCTCTCGAAGCGCCCATCGGCCATCTGCATCTTCTCGACGGTCGCATAGATGCGATGCGTGGATGCGATGAGGGTGGTGCGCTCCGGACTCACATATCCGTTCTGCATCGCCCGGCCGGCTTCGATGAGCTCCGAAGCGACCATGATGTCCACGTTTCCGGGGCTCGGCGTCAGCGACATCACCGGCTCCTTGCCGCCCAGGTCGGCGCGTCGCGCCGGATAGATCTCGAGGTAGTAGGTCGTCGCGCCCGTACGCTGCGCGACGCCGGGAATCGACGTCGCCTGCGCCGGGAGATCGCTGGCAGTGGCGGCTTCCATCAGCCAGTCCGCCATCACGCCGCCGCCTTCGCCGCCGAGGGCGGCAATGAGGATTGTTATCGGACGCTCAGGCAGGCTCATAGCTTGGCCACCAGTCTGTCCCAGGCAGAGGGGTTCTGGACCACCTCGGCGCGATAGAAGGAGGGGCACAGCACCGCCGCATGCGCGTTCTCGCCGCACAGACCGCAGCCGACGCAGCCATCGATCACGGTTGCGACCGGATCGGTGCGCAGCGGGTCGGGATTGTCCTTGACGGTGAGCGTCGGGCAGCCGGAGAGGCGGATGCA